>CAYJFJ010000009.1:0-44914 GCA_964369845.1 uncultured Muribaculaceae bacterium
TCCCCCTATTGCAGCATTTGCATTTGTAATTCCTAAAAGTATAAATGCAAATGTAGTTATAGTTATTAACAGACTTTTTTTTAATATTTTTTTCATATTATCTCCTTTTTTTTTAATTCATTTATTTGATTATATAATATATATATTATATAATCAATACTTTATCATTTTGAGTCATAATTAATTAACTGATAAATATTGTAAACTATAATTTCTGATGTTATAATAACTTCGTAAAGAATTATTGATGCCGTTTGTTAAATCGCTAAACACTCGGTGCCATGAGTAATTTAACTAACTAGAAATAGTTAGTTTTTTAGTGTATAATCATGTTAGGTGGATTTATGAAAGAAAATTTAATCAAACAAATAAAAGCTTATATTGTTTTAATACAAGAAGAATATTTAAAAAATGCTGATTTTCCATTAATTGATGTAAATGAAATATCTATGGATTGGAATAACATTGTAAACATTGAAGACACTGGAACTATTTCTTTATATGTTAGTTCTGGAAAATTTTATTTTCCTAAAAGTTCAGATGAAGTATTTTCACTATATCAAACTTTACCTGGTTATGGTGCTGATAAAAATCATACTATATATAATGATGATACTTTAATTAGAAATGACAACACTTTTAATACCTATATTAATCATTTAATTGTAAGTGGTAAGAATTCTGAAGATTATTATTTAGACAATGTACTTCACGAAACTATGCATTTTTGTGGAGCGGCTGGTGGAACTGCACTGGAAGAAGGATTTACTGAACTAAAAACTCGTGAATTAGCGCTTAAAAAAAACTTAAGAACAAGCGGGTGTGGATATCCGAAAGAAATTAAAATAGTTTTAAAATTGCAAGAAATATTTGGTAAAGATGTTTGTGATATACTTACATTTATGAATTCTTTTCAAGAGAAATTAACGTTTTTAAAATATACATTAAATGAAAATATGGCTAATCTGTATTTACATGTTTATATTGAAATGGAAAAGGAATTTCAAGAAAAATATTATCAATTTAAGTTTCCAGGTATAACAGGTCCTGAAGAGAAAGCTTTGAAGTATAATAATATTGATTATTCAGAAATCGAAAAGTACATTGATCAGTTTAATAAAGCTTTTAATACTAATAAAAGTATTTCTATATTATAAATATATTTATATTTATATTTAAGCTGTAAAATCAGTTAATAATTTACATGATTTTTTATGTATAATAAATTCAAAAGTTATTATGTGGGAGTAAAAATGGAAATAATTTATAAAACAATAGAAAAAGATGAAAAATATTTAAGGCAAATTTCAGATATTGTATCTTTTGATGATGAAAATCTAAATAATTATATAAATATAATAAAAAAAGCAGTTCAAGAAAATAATAATATTCTTGCGCTGGCTTCTGTACAAATTGGAATACCTAAGAAAATTATTTATCTAAAAAAGACTTCATTAGATGCTATTGGAAATGAAAATCATGATGAAGAATTTTTCCTTTTCAATCCAACTATTTTATTTAAGGAAGGTTTAACAGAGTACTGGGAAGCTTGCGTTAGCTGCTTAGATAATACTGGTTTGGTAGAAAGACCTTATAAAGTTGATATTAAGTATTATGATATGTTTGGTGTGGAAAAATTTAAAACTTTTGAAGGTTTTGAATCCACTGTTATTTGTCATGAAATAGATCATTTAGATGGAATATTACATATAGATATAGCTAAAAAAAATATTATTGCTAATATTGAAGAAAGAAAAGAATTACGAAATAAGGAACCTTACAAAATTATTAGAAAAAAAAATTCAGATGTATAACTTAGTTAGGAGATTTTGATGAAAAATATTATATTGTTAGGAGTTCCCAGAGCTGGTAAGACTAGTTTGGCAAAAATGTTAAGAGATGAATATCAAGTCATTTGTGGAGATTCAATTAGAAATGCTTATAAAACTGTTTTTTTAAGCAATAAAGAAATGTCTTCTGGTGATGTAGGTCGAACACACGAATTTAGAAAGTTCTTAAAGGAAGTTTTTCGTAATTATATTAGATATAACTCAGAAGTAAATTATATTTTAGATACTGTAGATTTTAATTTAGAAAATAGTGAATTTATAGAAACTTATAATATTTGTATTATTGTTCTTGGCTATACACGGTTAACTCCTTTAGAGGTTGTAAGTGCTCAAAAAAAGTTTGATAAAAAGGATAAAGATTGGTCTTATTTTTTGACTGATGAGAAAAGATTAGAAAAAGCAAAGACTTGGATACATAAAAGTATAGATTTAAAAAAAGAATGTGAATCTTTAGGAATTATGTTTGTTGATACTTCAATAGATAGAGATAAAGTTCTGAAAGATCTTAGTATTAAAATTAAAAATATGTGAATTTATTGCTTATAATTATTTTTTAGAAATAACTCTTAAAAGTAATTTAATTTTGTTTTATATTTGCTATAATATAATAAGGAGATTGATATGCTAGAAATAAAAAATGTAACAAAATATTACAAGAATATACCAGGAATTATTAACCTTTCTTTATCTATAAAAGAAGGTGAAATTTATGGTTTTATTGGTCCTAATGGTGCGGGTAAAAGTACTACAATTAGAAGTATTATGGATTTTATAAAAATTTCTGATGGTAAAATATCTGTGTGTGATAAAAATAATACTGATATCGAAACTAAACTTTTAATAGGTTATTTACCTGGTGAAATAAATTTATATGGAGATTTAACAGTTTTAGAAATATTTCATTATAATAACAAGTTTTATAAGGAAAATTATATTGATAATGCTCTTGAACTAGCTAAATATCTAGAACTTGACATTAACAGAAAAATAGATGACTTATCACTTGGTAATCTTAAAAAGGTAGGTATTGTACTGGCTTTAATGCATAAACCTAAGTTACTTATTTTAGATGAACCGACTAGTGGATTAGATCCATTGATTCAGCAAAAATTTTATAATTTACTTAAAAAAGAAAAAAGTAAAGGCACTACTATATTTTTCTCTTCTCATATTTTAAGTGAAGTAAAACAAATTTGTGATAGGGTAGGAATTATAAAAAATAATACTTTAATAAAAGAACTTACCATTAAAGAACTAAATGATTCTAATAGTTATAATGTTGAAATATATAGTTCTAATTTAAATGATATTTCTAAAGAATTAGATGTGAAAATCAAAAATAATTCCTTTATTTTTAATGGTCAAATTAACTCTTTAATTAATACTTTAAGTAAATATGATGTTGATCAGTTATATATTAAAGAAGATAGTATCGAGAATATTATTATGAAATATTATGAGGTTGAAAATGATAAATAGAGAATTAAAAGTAAATTTTAAAAGTTTGTTAATATGGGTTATTACTGTTATGTCTATTTTACTCATTGTCTTTTTAATGTATCCTACTATTTCTAGTAATAGCAGTGAAATAAATATAAATGATATAGTTAAAATAATGCCAGAAAATTTATTGGCAGCATTTAATATTGATCTAGTTGATATAAGTAGTGTGGATGGTTTTTTTAAAACAGAAGGAATGGTACTATTAATGCTAATATATTCTGTATATGCAAGTCAGCTTGGTGCTACTATATTACTTAAAGAAGAATCAGATAAGACTATTGAATATTTATATTCAAAACCTGTTTCTAAAAAGTCTATTTTAACTAGTAAAATTGTTGCAGGGCTTTTAAATATTATTTTTTTCATTACTTTAATAACTTTATTTGTAGTAATAGGTTTAATGTTTAGCAATGTTCCAATAGTTGATGTATTACTTTTAAATGTTTCGATGCTTATTCCTACTATTTTGGTATTTTTAATTGCAATTTATATATCAACTTTTTTTAGAAAAACTAAGCAAATGAATGCTATTAGTTATGGTATAGTCTTTTTAAGTTATTTTGCTAATATATTTAGTGATATGTCTTCTAATATTGAATGGTTAAAATATTTTTCTTTCTATACTCTTGCGGATGTAAGAAATCAAGTTGCAAATAATCAGTTCAATTTTTATTTTATTGTTATTTTTATTATAATATCATTGATAATTATTATTTTATCATTTAGAAATTATAATCTTAAAGAATATTTAAATTAGTAATTTTGTTACTAATTTTTTATTTTAATACAAATTGTAATTATTAACTTTTTATCATAGATTTATTATCATTTAGGTGTATAATAAAATGGTTATTACAGTTTTATTTATGTAATAAGTGAGGTATTTGTATGAAAAAAACTATATTTTTTTTGATTGTATTTTTAATTATTCCTATTAGTGTAAGTGCTTCTTCTGGTCAGTTAAGAGGTAATTCTATTGTATTTTGTAATGGTGTTTACTATGGTCAGCATGGCACTGATAATCACTGGCATGTTGCAGTAAAAAAGGACTCTGGTTATTATCCTGATGGTGATGTTATTTCTGGTAATCCTTGTAGTTCAAGTGTTAGTCCTGAGCCTGCACCTACACCAGTACCGACTCCGACGCCTGAACCAACACCAACGCCTGAGCCAACGCCTGAGTCAACACCTGAACCTACACCTTCAGTAGATACTGACCAAAATTCTACTAATGAACCTAATTCCAACACTAGTAAACCTGATAGTGGTAGTAATTCTTCAAATGAGTCAGTTTTGGAAGAAGAAATTAAAAGTGATGATGCTACTATTAAAGAAATTAAAGTGAATGGAAAAATTTTATTTGTTGACGATATTATTGATTATGAAACAGATGATGAAAAGCTAGATATTGTTATCACTACTAATGATGAAAAAGCAAAAGTGGAAATAGAAAAAAAAGATTTAGTTTTAGGAGAAAATACTATTGAAATTGTTATAACTGCTGAATTTGGAAATAATAAAGTTTATATATTAAATGTTTATAGAAACGAAAAAATTGTTTTACCGAGTAGCGATACTAGTTTCAAATTAGAAATTGATGGAGAAGTAATTAAATTTTCTGAAAACAAAGCTGATGTTAATGTCATGTCTGATGTTAATGATTTAAAGTATGACATTACTTTAAATAGTGATATGGCTAACTTTACTATTGAAAATGATAAAGATTTAAAGACTGGTGAAACTTTAGTGTTAATTAAAGTTACTGCTGAAAATGGAGATACTCAAGTTTACGAATTATTAGTTGATAAGTCATCTAAAACCGAAGATAATATATTATTAGTTGTAGGACTCTTAATTATGGGAGGTATTGTTTTTGGTATATATTTTGCAGTAAAAAAAAGTTTGTCTTTTTTTAAAAGTTCACCTTTATATACTAAAATTTTCAAAAAATAAAAAAGATTTGAGTAAATCTTTTTTATTTGTTTGTATATTCAGTTATAGTTTTTCTTTTAATAATAGAAAATGCACAACCAGCACTAGTTATACCTAATATTATTAAAGCTGTTTTTATTATACCAAAATCCATGATAAATTCTAGTACTGGAATTATGATAGCAGGAACTCTTATTGATCCTCCTTCAACTGATAAATAATATAAAACTCCTAATATTGCTGCACATCCCAGTAGGAAATACAACCAAGACTTTGTCGCTTCAAATATATTTCTTTTTCTAGTAGTTGTAGTTGCATCTTTAATTTCTTTTAATAAATTAACAAATACTTCGTCATCATTATCTTCAAATTCAAATTTAGTTTTTTTAATTTTTCCATTAGTTGTGTATTTTATATTGCAGTCTCCTGATCCATCATAAACTTTAGCTTCTTTAATATTTTCTAGCATGATAGTTTCATTTGAAAATTTAATAGAATCTTTCGTTAAAATATAATCTTCTCTTTTAATATCTTTCATTTTTACTTCTCGCTTTCTCTAAAAATTATATCATAATATATAACTTTGAGTTATTTTTTTTAAAATTAATTTTAAATTTGACTGTTTTCACATTTTCTAGTATAATCTATTAGGTATTTTATTGAAGGGAAGAATATATATGAATATAATGGATAATATAAAAAAAATGGCAAAAAACAATATTAAGACTATAGTTTTGCCTGAGTCAATGGACGACAGAGTTTTAGACGCTGCAGAAATCATTGCTAGGGAAAAATTAGCTAATATTATTTTAATAGGAAATAAAGCTGAAATTATTGCTAAAAAACCTGCTTTAGACATAGTAGAAATCATTGATCCCAATGTGAGTGAATTAACTCAAGGTTTTGTGTCAGATTTTTATGAGATGAGAAAGCATAAAGGATTAACTTTAGAAGAAGCTAAAAATCTAATGTTAACTGATTATATGCATTTTGCTTGTATGCTTGTTAAAAACAATTTGGCAGATGGTGTAGTATCTGGTGCATGCCACTCAACTAGCAATACATTAAGACCTGCTCTTCAAATAATTAAGACTTCTCCCAATTCATCTTTAGTTTCATCATTTTTTCTGATGATTATTCCTAACTGTGAACTTGGTAGTAACGGTACATTTGTTTTTGCTGATTGTGGTCTTGAACAAAATCCTACTTCAGAAAAACTTGCTGCTATAGCATATGATAGTGCGAAAAGTTTTGAGTTATTAACTTCTGAAGAAGCTAAAGTTGCTTTTTTATCACACTCTACTTATGCATCAGCTAAACATGATGATGTTAATAAAGTTGTTGAAGCTGTTAAGATTGCTAAAGATAAGTATTCGGAGTTTTTAATGGACGGAGAGCTTCAATTTGATGCTGCTGTTATTCCAGAAGTTGCAAAATCTAAATGTCCTTCATCACCTTTAAAAGGTGAAGCTAATGTATTAGTTTTTCCGGATTTAGATTGTGGTAATATTACTTATAAAGCTGTTCAAAGACTTGCTAAAGCTGAAGCTTATGGCCCAGTTTGTCAAGGACTTAATAAACCTATAAATGATTTATCAAGAGGTTGCTCAGTTGAAGATATTATTGGTACAGTTGCAATAACTGCTGTTCAGTCAAATAACTAACTTTAGTTAGTTTTTTTATTGTAATACTTCTTTTTTTATAGTATACTTTTCACATAATTGAGATAACATTCGTATTGTTACGATTAATGTTTTTATATGAAAGGTGATAATATGGATAAAATTGTAGATAAGTTATTACTTTATTTTGCTAGTGAATCTGGTCATGATATAAGTGATATTTTTTGTGATGATTTAGATTATAAGAGAAAATTATTAAGGTCTTATATTAATGTAAGGCCTCCTAAAGAAATTAGTGATGAAATTTTGGAACTTGAAGATCGTCTTTTGGAACTAGAGTTTGCTCAGGAAGATATTACTTTTTTTAAAAATGTAGATTCAAAGGTTTTGCTATGGCATGGAGATATAACTACACTTAGAATTGATGCAATTGTTAATGCTGCTAATTTTGATGGCCTTGGTTGTTTTATTCCTAATCATGGCTGTATAGATAATCAAATTCATACTTATGCTGGCATTCGGCTTAGACTTGAATGTAATGAACTTTTAAAAAATAAGAAGCTCGATACTTCTTCTGTACTTCTTACTTCAGCACATAATTTACCTAGTAAGTACATAGTGCATACTGTTGGACCTATAATAGATGGTGAAGTTTCTGTTCAAGATGAAATTGATTTAGAAATGTGTTATAAAAATGTTCTTGATATTTGTAAAGAGAATAATATAAGAACCGTTGCTTTTCCGTGCATTTCTACTGGAGTTTTTTCATTTCCATCGGATAGAGCAGCTTTTTTAGCATATAACCATGTAAAAAAGTATCTTGAAGAAAATAGTGATTTTTTTGATTATATTGTTTTTAATGTATTTACAGTGAATGATAAGGAGATTTATGAAAAGTTATTTAAAAGTTAAAAAATTAATTGATGAAGCCGATTTAGTAGTAATAGGTGCAGGCTATGGTTTATCATCTTCAGCAGGTATAAATTATGACGAAGAGACGTTTAAAAATAATTTCAAACCATATTATGAAAAGTTTAATATAAAAGATTTTTATTCTGGTAGTTTTTATGAATTTTCTTCTTTAGAGGAAAAATGGGCCTTTACTGCAGAAAAAGTAAACTTTTCTTATTTATCTAGAAAAGCTAGTCAAACATATATTAATTTATATAATTTAGTTAAAAACAAAGAACATTTCGTTATTACTACTAATGTGGATGAACAATTTTTAAAAGCTGGATTTTCTATTGATAACTTATTTAGAGTTCAAGGGTCTTATAATTTACTTCAGTGCTCAGTTGCTTGTCATAACACCCTTTATGAAAATGATGATATTATAAAAGATATGCTTAGTAATATAATTGATTGTAAAATTCCTTCTTCTTTAATTCCGAAGTGTCCTAAGTGTGGTTCTAATATGGACCTTAATTTAAGAAAAGATGAGTATTTTGTTGAAGATGATACTTGGGAAGATTGTTTTCATAATTATGAAATTACTCTTGAAAATTTTTTGGATAAAAAAATTTTACTTTTAGAACTTGGAGTTGGATATAATACACCTAGTATTATTAAATTTCCGTTTAGAGATTTGGCTAATGATTTTTCTAATATTAATTTGATTAAAGTAAATATCCAAGATGATTCTTCAGATGGTGAACTTACTTTTAACGAAGATTGTTCTTCTTTTATAAATAATATCTTTGATTTATATAACTAAATATATAGTGTTTGCCCAATACTTAACACATCACTTTTTAAATTATTCTTTATTTTTATTTCCTCAACTGTTGTATTATATTTTTTAGCTATGGAATAAAGGCTATCTCCGGCTACTACTTTATAGGTTTGATTGCTATCAGTAGTAGTTTTTGGAATCAATAAACTTTGTCCTATACTTAGCAAATTGCTAGTTAACCCATTTAAATTTTTAATTTCATCAACACTTGTATTATATATTTTTGCTATGGAATATAAAGAGTCTCCAGCTTTAACTGTATATGTAATTGTTTCACTTGGAGGAGTAGGTTCTGTAATAGAATCTTTTTTTAATTTTAGAACTTGGCCGATACTCAAAGTATCACTAGTTAAATTATTTATTTCTTTTAATTCATTTACACTTATTCCTGTTGTTTTCGAAATAGAATATAATGTATCTCCAGCTTTTACAGTGTATGTTTCATATGTTTCTTCTGGCGTTTCAGTGTCTTCTCTTAAATTTAAAACTTGTCCTATACTTAACACATCACTAGTTAAATTATTGATAGTTTTTATTTTCTCGATAGAAACACCTGTTTTTTGTGATATAGAATATAGTGTATCACCGGCTTTTACAGTGTAAGTACTAGTTGTATCTGGGTCAGTAGGAGTTTCTAATTCTAGAACTTTTAATTCTTGATTTATGCTAATTGTGTTATCTGTTAAGTTATTAAGTTTTTTTATTTCATCAACAGTTGTATTAAACATTCTTGCTATTGAGTATAATGTATCTCCTGGTTTAACAACATAAGTTTCATATAATATATCTTCATTATAATCACAATTAGAAAGTGGGGTGTACAAATCTATTAGTGCGCTCCATGTATCTTTGCCAACTATTCCATCTGGCACTAATTTGTTTAAAAATTGAAACGTTTGTACAGATTTATAAGTTATTTCATCAAATATGCCTGTTATTTCACCATTATAATATAATAAATTTTTTAAAATTGTTTGTAATTCTACTACTTCATTATTTTCGTCTCCGAAAGATAAAGTTGGTTTATTTATTATAGATTTATTTTTTGTTGATGATTTAGTTATTGAATATAGTAAGTCCCATGTTTTTTTTGTTGCAGTTCCTGTTGCTTCTAAATAGTTTGCAACTTGAAAGTTAGTTACCCAAGATGTTGTATCTGGACCAAAAACACCTGTTGTAGATCCCGGAAAATAATTATTTATTTTTAATAGTTGCTGCAATAGTGTTACTTCGGTTCCGCTATCTCCTTCTTTTAATAATGTATAATTCATATATCCTCCTTTTTTCTAATTAAATATATGTTAAGTTTTAAAAATAATTATTAAGAATATACTTTTGTAAGGAGTTGATTAAAATAATAAAAGGATATTTACTAGTAAATGTTTATGCTGATGATATTTCTCAACCTATTTTAGATGCTAGTGTTAAAATCATAGAAAGTAGTGAAATATATAAGACAGATGAAAATGGTCAAACCGGAAATATTGCTTTAGAAACTTATTCAAAAGAAAATTCACTTAAACCAGGTGGTGAAAATTTATATAAAAGTTATTCTATTGAAGTTTCTAAAACTGGCATGAGTAATGTTGTTATTAAAGGAATTAATATTTTTGAAGAAGTTATTGCAGTTCAAAATGTATATATGCATGCTACCGATGAACAAGGTTCTTTAACTAAAACTTTCGAAATAGATCCTATAGTGGTTGAGTCTAATTACTCTTCAAAATACGTAGATCCTGAAAATAGTGAATCTAACTTTGTTTTAAATAAAGTTATTGTACCAGAATATGTTATTGTTCATGATGGTATACCGACTGATAATACCGCTCCTAATTTATATGTTCCTTATTCAGATTATATAAAAAATGTTGCATGCAGTGAAATTTATCCCACTTGGCCTATAGAAACTTTAAAAGCTAATATTATAGCTATTATGTCTTTTACTTTAAATAGAATTTATACTGAATGGTATCCATCTAAAGGTTATATTTTTACAATTACATCGGTTACTGCATATGATCAAAAATATACTTTGAATAGAACAATATATGATTCTATTTCTCAAGTTGTTGATGACTTAATGTTGCAATATTTAAAAAGGCCTACTAAATCTGAACCTATGCTTGCACAATATTGTGATGGAGAAAGTTTAAGGCAACCAGGGTGGCTTTGGCAGTGGGGATCTGCTGATTTAGGTGAACAAAAAGTTCCGGCAATTGATATTTTGAAATATTATTACGGTAGTGATATTGAAGTGAAAACTGCCGAATATCAAATTGGCTTACCTACCTCTTTTCCTGGTAAAGCTTTAGTTAAAGGTGATTGTAGTGAAGCTGTAAAACACTTTCAAAATCAAATTAATATTGTTCGTGGTAATTATCCTGGCTTGGTACAAATTGAAAACCCGAATGGTGAATTTGATGATCAAACTGAAATTGCAGTTCAAGTTTTTCAAGACGTTTTTGGTTTAAGTATTACAGGCGTTGTAGATTATGCTACATGGTATAAAATATCTTATATGTATATTGCTGTTGCTAGAATGATATTTGGTGTTTATGATAGAGAATAAAAGTTGTAATACTTTTATTTTTATTTGCAGTAATATAGAAATATTTATTTATTTTTGATATTATGTATATGAGGTGTATATGAAAATAGTATTTATAATAACTTTTATATTGCTTGCACTGCTTACTTTAATATTGTTTTTTATTCCAAAAAAAGAAGCTAGTTTTGAAAAGGTTTCTTTAGAAGAAATGTATTTGATGAATGAATCAATAATTATTATTGACGTAAGAACAGAAGAAGAATACGCTTTGGGACACTTAGATAATAGTATTAATATACCAGTTGATTACTTAACTGAAGATAGACTTGAAAACATAAATAAAGATGAATATATATTTTTATATTGCAGAAGTGGGGTTAGAAGTGTAACTGCTGCTAATATTTTAATTGAGCTTGGATATGTTAACGTTTATGATTTAGGTGGAATAACAGAATTTTAGAAAGGATATTTATGTACAAATTTAGTCATTACAACTTTAATGTTGTTAATTTGGAAAAAAGTTTAAAATTTTATGAGGAGGCTTTAGGGTTAAAAGTATCAAGAAGATATGTGCCGGAAGATAATAGTTTTGAACTTGTTTACTTATCAGATGGGGTAGGTGATTTCACTTTAGAACTTACTTATATTAAGGAAAGAACTATTCCTTATAATTTAGGGGAAAATGAATTTCATTTAGCTTTAGAGGTTCAAAACTATGAGAGTAGTTATAAAAAACATAAAGATATGGGTATAATTTGTTATGAAAATAGTGATATGGGAATTTATTTTATAAGTGATCCTGATAACTACTGGATTGAAATTATTCCTGGTAAACAGCAATGAAAAGAGAAATTTTATACTTCAGTCCTACTGGAAACACTCGTTTTTTAGCTGATAAATTAGCTGAGAAACTTAAGTGTAATATAATCAACTTTACTGAAGAACCTAGTTGTGAACATTTAGTTATAATGAGTTCTATTCACGCTTTTAGATTACCTTCAGTGTTGAAAACAAAAATAAAAAAAGCCAAATCAGTTAGTATTATTATGATCGGGTGTAATACTTCTAAAATTAATTATGCAGCTGGTAATTTTCTTTTAAAACAAGCTAAAAAATGTAATGTCGAAGTTATGCATTATAAACTTCTAGCTATGCCGCTTACAATAGTTAAATCATTCGATGAAAATTATGGAAAAAAAATAGTTTCTGAATCTATTACAGAAATTGAAAGAATTTCTAAGCTTATACTTAATTCTCAGAAAGAAGTTATTAAAGCTTCATTTTCTTCTAAAATATTATTACCTATTTATCATGTGGAAAATATTTTTGTGAAACTTTTTGGTTTAGAATTATTCGCTAATGATAAATGTGTAAAATGTAAAAAATGCATTTCTATATGTCCTAAGAAAAATATTTATTTCAAAAACAAAATAAAATTTAAATTAAACTGCATGATGTGCATGTCTTGTATATATAATTGTCCTAAAAAAGCTATTCATCCTAGAATATCAAAGTTTGTAGAATTTAAAGAAGGTTATGATTTAAATAAGTATATTGATAAATAGAAGTTTACTTGTAATATATATGTGAAAATGATATAATTTTAATGCACATTTGAGAGTTGTGTGGGAAGGATTATATAATGAAAAATATTATGGATAGATTTAATATTTCTAAAAATACATTATTAGGAATTGTTGGATTTGTTGTAGCTTTTTTTGTGACTTTAATAGCATTAAACTTTAACTCTATTTTTGGTAATGAACTTAAAGATATGGCTAATGAACTTAATGAAACTATGCCTTTTATGGTTGATGATATTACTAGAGCTGATAGTGTTAGTATTAAAGGAAAAGATACAGTAGTTTATGAATATACTGTAATTGGTTTTACAACTGATGAATTAAAATCTATTTTTACTGATGAAGTAGTAGATGCTCAAAAAGAAACTTTAGTGTCTATTGCTAAAACTAATGCTGATTTAGAATATTTTAGAGATAACAAAGTAAATTTAGAATACATTTATTCTAGTGAAGATAACGAAGTAGTAGCTACTATTGAAATTGGATACGAAGAATATACTAATTAAACTTGCAATGCAAGTTTTTTTCATGAAAAAAGCATTAATATCTTTTAATGCCTTCGTTTATTATTATATCTTTAGGTAAAATCATTTCATCATTGCAATTAAAGAAATTAATATTAACAATGTCTTTTGTATTTCCATTGTAATCTTTAAAGATTGATATATTAGTTTTTAAAATGTGATTTAATGCTTCATGTTGAAGTGCTGTAATTGTATTTGTATTTGGTAATATAACGTTACCGCAGTGTGAGTTAGCTGAAATGTAAGCTCTATCAGTTTTTGTACCTATATATATAATGTGTCCTAATTTTGATGTTAATAATTCTATTATTGTAAATAATTCATAAAGTGTATAACTACTTATATTTAAATATAATTGATAAAATTTCGAGAATATTTCTTGATGATTTTGATAGTCTTCAATTTTAATGATTTCACCTTCGATAGTTATAATGTAACCTGCTGTAAGCACACTAAGTTCATCATCTATATTAGTTATATATTCTCCCGTATGATTAAATTTGTGTTGTATAATTCCATTTTTCATATAAATTCTCCGTTTAATTATTCTACTAGATATATTTTCATTTTGCAATATTTTTGTATTAAAAAAGAAATAAAACTATTATTTTATTTCTTTATTATTGATAATAAATTATTATCTTTTTTTAGTTTTGCTAGAAATTTCAACTCTGATTTTTCTACCTTTATATACTTTACCTTTGATTTTTCTCATAAATTCATCAGCAGAATCTTTATCTACATCTACAAATGTAAATGTATTTAATATTTCTACATTTGAATATACATCATTTGGTAATTTTGTTTCTTTGTTTAGTAATTCTAATAAAGAATTTTTTCTTAAACCATCTTTTGTTCCAATTGTTATAAACATTCTTGCTTTTGATGGATCTACTTTTTTACTACTTTTTGAGTTGCTTTTATCTTTAATTTCCAGAGGTTTATAAATATTAGAACCAATAGTTTTATTAATGTTGAATTTAATTAATCCAGCACATAAATCCATTAATTCTGCTTTATTTAAATCTCTAATGTATTCATAAGCTTCTTCAATATGTGTTACTTCTTTTGCTTTTTCAATAACTAAGTTATATCTGCTTGACACTACTTCTTCAGCAGTTGGAACAGATTTTTCAGTCATTTTTGATTTAGTATGTTTTTCTATTAATTCAAGTTTTCTTTTTTCTTTATGAGTTAATAAAGTAATTGAAATACCTTTGTTACTAGCTCTTCCAGTTCTTCCGATTCTATGTACATAAGTTTCAACTTCTCTTGGAACTTTAAAGTTCACTACTAAATCAATATTATCAACATGTATTCCTCTAGCAGCTATGTCAGTTGCTATTAATACATTAAATGATCCTTTTTTAAATCTTTCTAATGTTTTAGTTCTTGTTGCTTGTGATATATCTCCGTGTAGAGTTTCTATGCTGTAATTTTTACTTTGTAATTCTCCAACTAGCTCATCACATTCTTTTTTTGTATGACAAAATACTATACATCTTTTATTATAATGTAAATCTAAATTTCTACATAAAACTTCTAATCTATGTTTATCATTTACAAATGTATAAAATTGTTCAATATTATCTGAAGTTTTACTTTTACTTTTAACTTCAATATGTTTTTGTTCTTCATTCATATAAGACGCCGCTAACATTTTAATGTTTTTTGGCATTGTTGCTGAAAATAATAAAATTTGCTTATTTTCTGGAGCGCATTTTAATACATTTTCAATATCTTCTAAGAAGCCCATGTTAAGCATTTCATCTGCTTCATCTAATACAAAGAAACTGATATTACTTAAGTTTAATTTTTTTCTTTTAATTAAATCTTGAACTCTTCCTGGTGTACCAACTACTACGTCAGCACCTTTTTTTAAATCTTTAATTTGTCTATCTATTGAGTCTCCTCCATAAACTGCTGTAATGTTAAATTCTTTTGTTTTATTTAAATTTTTAAATTCAGAGCATACTTGGATTGCAAGTTCTCTTGTTGGTGTTAAAATTATTGCTTGTACAACATCTTTCTTTACATTTATTTTAGATAAGACACTTGCTGCAAAAGCTAATGTTTTTCCTGTTCCCGTTTGGGCTTGTCCTATTACATCATAACCATCGATTATAACTGGTATGATCTCTCTTTGAATCTCACTAGGTGTTTTGTATCCTAGGTTATCAATTGAGCTTAATACTTCTCTAGATAGGCCTAGATTTTCAAAACTATTATTCATTTTTCCTTCTTTCAAACACTGATTATACTACATTGTGTCTAATAATGCAAATTATTTGCTAATAAATTGAAAAAAAGGCTTATTTTAGGCCTTTTTTGTCGTTAAATATAGTCCATGGACTGTTTTTGTCAATTATTAAATCATTAATTAATGCTGTTATACTTATAAATGGATTGTTGTATCCTGCGAATATTGCTCTTGCTATTGCATATGACTTTGCATAATCTGCTATGTTTTTATAATTTTTTTTATAAACTTCATATGAATGTTCTATTACTTCCCAAGTTTCTTTTTCTTTTAAGTATCCACATTCAAATGAACATCTTGCAATATAAACTATTCTTCCTAAATCCCAAGAAATGTAGTTTACCTGTTTGAAATCTTCTAAGTTTTCCAAAAATTCGTAACTTTCAAGTAATTCAGTCGTTTCTAAAATATTTTTTTGGTAAGTTTTTAATATTTCTAACTCTTCTGTACTTTCAGCAACTTTAGTTAAGTTAAATTCATTGTCTATTAAACTTTCTTTTAGTTTGTCGAAGTAATATCTCGAACCTTTTTTAAATAAATTATTGATTTGTTCTTTTGCACTTTTTTTATCTGTTATCTCGTAGTACTCTTTTAATTGAATTTTAATTTTGTCATCATCTTTTCCAGTTTCTAATGTATCACAGTAGAATCCATTTTGTTCACTTAAAACCAATCCTAATAACAGAGCTTTTTGCTCTTTTTTGCTTAGTTTATTTCCTTCTGGATTTTTCAAATATTTTTTTTGTGATAACAAAAATTTTATAAACTTCATCATAAAATCTCCCTTGTGTGTATGATATTATAAACTATTTTTTAAAAAAAATCAAATTTGCAATGTTGGCTACTTCACAATATAGTAATTATTTAGTTTCTCTAATTATAAGATTAAAGATATATTTAAATCTGTTTTTTATTTATGTATTTATTGTTTTATAAGTTTGTTCTTAAATTTTTTTAAAAGTGTCTAGTTGTGAAATTTAATGTTTTATTTACTAATTTATGTGTTACAATTAAATTAGGTGATAGTATGTTAAATTTAAGAGTTCCTCAATATAGAGGACATCGCTTTTGGAATTTATCTACTAAAGACGGCTCAATAATAGTAAACTCTACAGATGAAATTTTAGTGTTTGGTAGATACATTAATTACAAAATGGAATATCCGTTTTATATTAATGCAAAATTAGTTATTGCTAATGATTTTTATGATGTGCTCAAATATGTATTTGATTACCCAATAGCATTTAACTTAAAAAAAGAAAATGAAGATATTTATTCTGAAGAACAGTTGCATTTTATTAATTTAATGAAGGAAAAGTGTATAAAAGATGGTCTTTTTAATATAAAGGAGAAAAATAGATATGTTTCAGAAGAACTTCAAAAAAGAGGATATACTCATTTATTTGATGAAGTAAAAGATTATCATATTTTCGAAGAAAGTATAGCTAAAAAAATACCTCAGTATCATAGTGATAAAAAGTTTAAATTTTATGACCCTGTTACTGGGGAGTTAACTACACATTATGAAAGTTTTATATTTGCTTTTGAAGATTATTTAAGTTATTCATTATATTATGAATATAATGTTTTAAATGATGAAGATCATTGCCATGATTTTCAATCAATAGTAATAGCAGTTTTTTATTACCCAGATACTTTTAATATCACTAAAAAGCAAAAAAAATATTTTTCTTCAGTAGAACTTACTTTTATAGATAGACTTTTAGAAAAATGTAAACAAGATAATTTACATGATATTGAAATTAATGATTTGTATATTAACGATGAACTTGTTAAGCGTAATATGAACCACTTAATAAAATAATAATATTGTCGATTTTTGTCGGCTTTTTTTTATTGACTTTTCTATATTTTCCTTTAGAATAATTTGCATGTCTTAAGTGACGCAGGTAGTATATGTTTTTATGCTACCTTTTTCTTTTGTTCAGGGGGGAATTTATGAAGAAAATATTATTTATAGCTTTTTGTTTATTGTTATCTATAAACGTTGAAGCTAGTCAAACATCATCACTTTTTCAAAGTAGAGTAGATGGTTATTATTATGAAAGGAGTGGCGATGATTCTGTAAAACATTTACAGCTTTCTTCTTATTTATTAGATAATGAAACTGCTTATTGTATAGAACCTGTTGTGTCAATTAAAACGGATGATTATTTTTTTACAGAAGATATATATGGAGCTACTGCCTATAGTGAAGAAGTTATCGAGAAAATATCACTATATGCATATTATGGTTATAGTTATCGTGATAATTTATCACTTGATTATCTAGCTGCTACGCAAAAACTTATTTGGGAAAGTGTTTCTAATTATAAATTTGAATTTTATACAGAAAATTATAAAAATGGTAATTACATTGATTTATCTGAAGAGATTACTGAAATTCAAAATAAGGTTGATAATCATTATGTAGTACCTTCTTTTAATAATCAGAATTTTGTTTTGCAGAAGGGTGAAGTACTTGAAATAGAAGATTTGAACTCTGTGTTAAATAATTTTGATTTAATTGACACTGATTCTAATATAACAATTGATGATAATAAAATTGTTATAACTGGAAATGAAAGTGGTGAGTTCGAACTTCTTTTTAAGAAAAAAAATTATGAGAACAATCCTACACTAATTCATTATAGTAGCGATAGTCAAAAAATGATAACTAAAGGATTTGTAGAAGATGTTTATTTTAGCATTACATATAAAGTCATCGATTCATCATTTGTCATAAATAAATATGGAGAATCTTATGCTTTTGATAATAACTTAGTATTATATACTGATGTTCCTTTAGAAAATGTATCGTTTGAAATTTATGCCTTAAACGATATTTATAGTTTAAATGGTAATTTTATTTATGGAGAAAATGAATATATAACAAGTGTTACCACTAATGAAGATGGACAAGCGGTAATAAATGATTTAATAGTTGGCAACTACTATATGATTGAAATTTCAACTCAACATGATCACTTATTAATTGATGATTATATTTATTTTGATTTAGAATTGTCTGATGGTGTAATACATAGTGAAGTAAATATATATAATAAATATAAAAAAGGAAGTTTCGAATTATTTAAGTATGATGTTGCTACTGGTGCGGGAGTGCCTGGTACTTTAATCGAAGTATACACAACTGATAATCTTCTAGTGTATAGTGGACTTACTAATGATGATGGGTATATTAAATTAGATGCTTTACCTGTAGGCGACTATTTTTATAAAGAAGTTACTCCAGCAGAAGGGTATGTGTTAAATAGTAATCATTTTTATTTTACTATTACCAATGATGAAGAGCTTATTAGTGAATCATTGTTAAATGAAAAAATTATTGAAATACCTGACACTGAAATTAATGACTCTAGTGATGTTATTGTACTTTTAATTTTAATTAGTAGTTTATTATTTAGTGGGGGCTTGTATGTTTATTTTAAAATTTATAAAAAATAAGACTATTGATTTCATTTTGTTTTTATTTTTAGTTGTGAGCATTTTATGTATATTGTATTTTATTTTTGATTTTGTTGAGGATACTAATAAATCTGAAACAGAAAATACAACTATTACTAATACTTTGAAATATGATTACAGTGGTGATGGTAATTTTAGTGTATCTAGTTTAAGTTTTAAATATGATTTATTACTTGATATACCTAGTATTGATTTTAAAAGAGGGCTTTATTTATTTGATTCAGAGTTTAATAATGTTGATGAAAATCTAGAGTTAATTGAAGGTAGCTCTTTACCTAATAATGATGATGGAATTACTATTATTGCAGGTCATACTGGTAGTGGTGATAATGCATACTTTAATAATTTGTCAAGTCTTTTTATAGGAGCTACTGCGAAATTGTTTTATGATGGAATATGGTATCAGTATATTTTAGAAAATGTGATTGAAATTGATAAAAACGGATATTTCTTAATTAATGAAAATTATCGACCTAATACACTTTTGTTAATTACTTGTAAAAGTAATTCTGATAAACAAGAAGTATATGTTTTTAACAAATATTAAAATGTATATTGTTAATACTAATAATGCTCCTAATGTAAAAAGTGTGAAAATATTAAAAAATATTATTGATTTTTTTTTAGGATATGTTATACTTTAAACATAGCCTAGAGAGTATTAGGTTTATATAGGAGTAGAAGATGAGAGCAAACAGATTATCAATATTAGCAATTTTAATTACAGTTATGTCAACAAGTGTGGCATATGCTTCACTAAGTCAAACTTTACAAATAAATGGATCTGCCACTGTTCAATCTTCTGCGTGGAACGTGCATTTTGAAAACATTTCAGAAGCAACTATTGATAACTCATTAATTGCATCTGTTGGGGGTACACCTCAGCTAAGTCCTGATAATACGGTTATTACAAATGTTAATGCTACTTTTCAAGGTGGACCTGCTGAAATTAGTTATACTTTAGATGTAGTTAATGATGGTACATTAGATGCTAAATTAGCTAGTATCGTGTTTTCAGAATTAGAGTGTGTAGCTTTTGATGTTCCAGTGGGAGAAGAAGCTCTTGCAACATCATTTGCTAGTGATGTGTGTAGTAACATGACTTACGATTTAACCTATAGTAATGGTACTGATATTACTATAGATGATACTTTAAACGTTTCTGAATCAAAAGAACTTAAGTTTACATTGTCATTTAATCGTGCAGGTGATGCACCTTATAGAGTTAGAGTTAATAATATAAATGTTAACTTAAATTATGCTCAACAATAATGGTATATACCAAAAAGGTTTATATATATAATATTAAAAGAAGGAGGATATTATGAAGTCAGAAAAACAAGCGAAAATTTTAGCTGTTATAGCTATTACTTTAGCAATCGGAGGTCTTTCAATAGGGTTTGCAGCTTTCTCACAAACATTAACTATTAATGGTAGTGCAACTGTTCAAGCTTCAAATTGGGATGTACATTTTCAATCTATAAGTGGACCTACTTTAACTGGAACAGCTACTCAAGTAACTGCACCAACTGTTGATGCTTCGACTACTGTTATTTCAGCTTATGATGTTACATTTGTAACTCCAGGTGATTCTGTGTCATATGATGCCGTAATTATAAATGATGGTACATTTGATGCTGAAGTTAGTAGTATCTCTGTAGGTGCTCCTACATGTTCACCTGCTGGTGATTCAGCTACTAACGTATGTGCTAACGTTACTCATACTATTACATATGCTGATGGTTCTGCAATTACTGCTGATGACCTTTTAGCTGCTGGTGATACTGTTACTGTTAGAATTACATTAACATATGCTGCTGATACAACAAGTGCAGAGCTTCCTACTGAAGACGTAACTGTTGGTGGATTAGCATCTACTATTTCTTATGCTCAAGCATAATAGTAAAAAAATTTAATAATTTAGTACAAGAAGGTGTAAAGATGAAAATTAGTTATATAAAAATTTGTGTAGTTAATATTACTCTTCTTGTCCTAGCTTTATTAAATATTTTTATATTTAATATAGAAAATTTATATATAATTGCAGCAGTACTTATTATTTATACAGTAATTGTAAAATTAATGATAGGATATGAAAAAAGTAGGTCACGCTTTATAAGAGATGTTATGATGACATTATTTATTTATATAATGCTTTATCATATATTAACTTATGTTGGTGGCGTATTTATTGGTTTTTTAAGGTCTAGTTACAATTTATCTTTTTTAGGAATTATAAGGAATGTTATACCTCTTTTAATAGTTATAATTGCTATTGAATTGTTAAGGTATATGCTTATTAAAAAAAGTTCTGGGAATAATTATTTGTTAGTATTTACTACTTTAGTTTTTATTATAATAGATTTATTATTAATATCTAAATTATACTCTGCAGCTTCTTTAAAAGATATGGTAAGTTTAATAGCTTTATCTATTATTCCATCTATAAGTAAAAACATTTTTTTGTCATATTTATCATACAAACATAGTTATGTTCCTTCAATTTTTTATAGAATATTGATGGAATTAATTGTATTTGTAGTACCAATTTTTCCTGATTTTAATGAATATGTAACTGCAGTATTATATTTTGTAGTTCCTATAATTATTATGGCAATTGTTATGACTACATATAGAAAAAAAGAAAAGCAGATTGAAAGTACACTTAAGAAAAGATATGTTTCTAAAATATCTGTAGTAGTACTTGTTCTAGTTATGATTGTAACGGTAATTCTTACTAGTGGTATGTTTAAGTATTATGTACTATCAATTGGCTCGGGTTCTATGAAACCTACCCTGAATGTCGGGGATGTTGTTGTTGTTGAAAAATATAACGAAGATGATTATGCTGATATTAATATTGGTGATGTTTTAATATTTACTATGTCTAACAAAACAGTTGTACATAGAGTTGTTGAAATAAATGAAATTAATTCTAGTTATACTTTTATTACAAAAGGTGATAACAATGATGAAAATGACAACTGGATTGTCTTAGAAGAAAACATAATAGGGGTTGCTAAACTAAATATTAAGTATATTGGTTTGCCAACTATTTGGTTAAATAATTTAATAAATTAGGAGGTGTGTATGGCGAAGCATATTAAGTACAGTGGTGCTGAAAAAACTTTTTTAGTAAATAAAAAGAAAAAAAGACTTAAAAAAGAAGCAAAAGTTATTTTTGCATTAATTTCTTTTATAATATTTTTCGCAATATCGTTTATTTTACTCAATAATTCTTATAATTTTGGTAATACTAGTCAAATTATAAGTTATTCAGAAAAAGGAAGTAGTGGATATAAAATTTATCTTAAAGAAAATTCTGACTTTACTGAACTTTACTATGATGAAAATAGTGATGAGAATGCATTTATTGCTTCATTAATTAATTCAATAAATGTAAGTTTTAATTATCAATTTAATTCTGAATTTGATTATGATTTAGAATATAATTATGATGTAACAGCTGATCTTTATATTACTGATCAAGATGCTGGAAATGTTCTTTTAAAAGAAACTGATGTACTTTTAGATAATCAAAAATTTGTTATTTCAAACAAAACTTTTATGGTTGTAGAAAATGTTGATATAGATTATGATTATTATAATAATTATGTAAATCAATTTAAAAATCAATACGGGGTTGCAATAGAGAGTAAAATAGTTGTTACCTTTAAATTGAATTCAATTGCTGATAGTTCTTTAATAGATGATGATATTGTAAAAGATAATGTTCTTACTGTGGAAATTCCTTTAAGTGAACAATATGTTAATATTGCTATTGAGGCTAGTAAAATCGATAACAGTGAATTTGTTTCAGATGCTTTGGCTGAAGGTATTGTAGATAATACAATATTTGTTATAGCGGTTTCAATGGGAATCATTTCACTTTTAAGTTTAGTTTACGGTGGCTATATTACTTTTAATTTACTTGTTAAAAGAGATATATATATGCATACTGTTAAAAAGTACTTACGTGAATATGATAGAATTATAGTTACTAGTAGTCAGCCAGATTTAAATGAAACAACGTTTGAAAATAAAATTAGAGTAATGTCAATAGAAGAGTTAATTGATGCTCATGATGCTACGGGTAATCCAATTATTTATTATGAAGTAATTCCAAATGAGAAAAGTTATTTTATAATTATTCAAGGAAACATTTTGTATAAATTAACTATTTCAAGAGCATTCTTAGAAAAAGAAAATAATGGAACTGTTTAAAACAGTTCTTTTTTATTTTTGCCTTGTATTATAGATGGTAATTTGATATAATTTAAAAAGAATAAGGGTGTAGACATATGAATAATGATTTACTAGTAAATTATTTGTTGATGAAAAAAAGAACTTTGGTTGAATATTCAAAGCTTTTTTATAAAATTTATGATTTTTCGGATCAAAATTTATGGAATAATGACCAAGAATTTGAAAGTTTGATTACTTCAATTTTGGATATTTATATTAACAAGTATTTTTTAAGAAACGAATCTGATTTAGAAAAAATAAATACAGCTAAGTTAGCGGAAAACGATTTTAAAATGACTTTGGCATTAGCTGTGGTAGTTGATTATTTTGGGAATAATTATGAAGAATATAAAGAAAAGTATAAAAAAAGTATTTATAATTTATCTTTAATTGTATATATAGTTACTAATATTGATAAAAATGTTTCTTTTTATAACAAAAAAGGAGTTACAATAAAAAGTATTGTTGAGTGTATTAAAGAACTCTTCGAAACTGCTCTGAAAAACACAGTTATAAATGATAAACCATTTATTTTTGAAACTATAGCAGATAAAATTAGAGACTTTGAAAGAATGGAATTACGTTTTTTTGAATCACTTAAAGATAGTGAATCTTATTTAACTTTTAGTAAGTATGATAGTAGTAATTATTTAGTTAATTACATTTATGATATAAAATCTTTAAGTAATTATGAAGAAAGTGATGTTAATAAAACTAAAAATAAATTTGATGTAGATAGTATGTTCTTTCTAATAACGCTAGATCTTTCTTTAATTAATATTTTAAAGCTATACTCTAATAAAAGAGAGGTTCCTACTTTCTATATTAAAGTAAGGTCGGATATTTTAAAAGATAAGAAAAAAATAACAGATGTAATTAGTAAGTTTAATAATGTAGCAATTAAAGATAAAATAGTTTTTATGATAGATTTAATGGATTACAAAGAAAACTATGCAGATTTTAATGTACTTGTATCTAATAAATATAAAATTTGTTTATTTCATGATATGAAAGCAGAGAAATATAATATATCACATTATAAATATGATATACCTTTATACATTGCGAATTATAATGATAATATAGAAAATATAAATAAAAAAATCACTTTATTAAGTGAAGTAACAGAAGTTACTGAAGATAAGTTGTTTGACTTATGTGTAAGAGAGGAAATTTAATATGTATACTGACTTTTTTTTAGAGTTTACAGCACCATTTTTTGATGGCTTAGCTACTATTTTTGGAAATATAGGTAAAGGTTTATTTCAGATGTTTAATGTAATTAATTACATTGATGTTGTTAATGATAATCCCGAAATATTAAGTGGAGCTGGGATAGCTGTCTTAATAGTTTCAGTTTTATGCTTAATTATAATTTATGGTATTTTGTTATACGCTATATTCATTTTAGTAAAAAGAATATTTAGATATAGAAAAAATTTAATTAAAAATGAAGGGTTAATTGACGAAATCGATAGACTTAACACTGAAGTTGTTAGATATAAACAAGAAAATACTAGATTACTAGGTTTAGCAGGTGATGATGCTATTAATTTTGGTACTCACTCAGGTGGTAAATCAAATAATGTAGTAGATCAAAGTGAAACTAGATTCTTTAGACTTTCAAAAGTTGATAGTGATATGGTAAGCTATGAGCCTGAAGAATTCAATAATGAGATTACTTTAGAAGAGTTTTGTCAACGCTTTAGAAATTACTCAGCTTCTAAATTGAAATTATATTATGATGAAAAAATCATCAAATTATTTGTTGCGTCTTTAGCTTCTAATAAATTAATAATATTACAAGGTATATCTGGAACAGGTAAAACTTCACTTGCATATGCATTTGGTAATATGATTAAAAACGAAACTACTGTTGCATCAGTTCAACCATCTTGGAGAGATTCATCTGAGCTATTTGGTTACTTCAATGAATTTACAAAAAAATTCAACGAAACAAAAGTTTTAACTAAGTTATATGAAGCAAGATATAAAGAAGATATTTTCGTAACTTTACTAGATGAAATGAATATTTCTAGGGTCGAGTATTATTTTGCAGAAATGCTTTCAATCTTAGAACTTCCAAACAAAGAAGATTGGGTACTTGATTTGGTTCCTAATGCTTGGCCAAATGATCCTAAATATATTGAAAACGGTAGATTTAAATTACCAGAGAATATGTGGTATATTGGTACTATTAATAATGATGATTCTACTTTCATGGTAACAGATAAAGTTTATGATAGAGCTATGCCTATTAATATTGATACTAAATCTCAACCGTTTAACGCTCCTGAAACTGAGGCTATAAGTATTACTTATACGCATTTAATGGATTTATTTAAAGAAGCGCAAGAAAAATATGTTGTTAAGGATGAAGTATTAAATAAAATAGATGAAATGGATAAATATGTAGTAACTCATTTTAGACTAGCTTTTGGTAACCGTATCTTAAAACATATAAAAGAGTTTGTTCCAGTTTATGTTGCATGTGGTGGTTCAGAACTTGAAGCCCTAGATTATGTAATTGCTAACAAAATATTGAGAAAATTCGAGCAACTTAACTTAGCATTTATTAAAACTGAAATCGACGGTTTTATTGAATATATTAATATTGCTTTTGGAGCAAATGAAATGAAAGAATGTATTGAATATCTTGAAAGATTAAAAAGAATGATTTAGGAGGATTTATGAAAAATGAATATTTAGAAATAGTTAATAGTCTAAATGATAGAAAAGCTCATAATTTTATAAATAAAACTAATGGAGATGCTAGAGTTGTTTTAGAGTCAAAACAACTCGTAGCTGATTATTCTTGGATAGACACTATAGAAAAAATAATTCCTTATATAGATGCTATTGTTAGAAATCCAAAAAAATATATTGTTCAAGAAGAAGAATTGATGCCTGTTGAGAAAACAAAAAAAATAACTCAAGATACTATTAAACATTTAGCAAAGCATACTTCTTTGATTCAAGACATAGATGAAGACGGTTCGGTTAAACCTTTAAAACTTTTAAATGTTTTTAAAGAAGAGACAATAGATTTATATGAAAATAGATTTATATATTCACTTATAGTTAACGTTAAAATATTTTTAAACAATCAATTAGAAAATGGTGATTTTAGTTTATCTAGTAAATATGTAAAAACTGTTAATTATATTGGTCATACTTATCTAAGCAACGAAAATGTAAAATATAATTTAGAAATTAAAACTGAATATCATGGGCTTGAAGATGAACAAATAAAAGCTAAAGCTACTTTAGACAGAGTACACCGTATGGTTGATATTTTTAATGAGTTTTTACATTTACCTAGTATTAGAGAACTTGAAGGTACTTTACCGGTTAGAAGTCCTATAAGAAAAACAAATGTTATTTTAAAAGATAAAAATTTTAAAAAAGCCTTAGAACTTTGGGAATATGTAGAAAAATATGATGCCAAAGACTCTACTAAATTAGTTGAATCTATTAAAGAAGAAGAAAGCTTTGATTTAATAGAAAAAATGAAAATAGGTTCTTACATTCAGTATTATGCCTCTGAAAATCTTACTAAAAAAGAAGTTAATTTAAACAAAGATTTTAGTATGAATCAACTTAAAAGGTTGGTAGAGTTATTTGTTAATGAAGATGATTTAAATGAAAAAGATTTTAAGAATTTACTTAATAACGAATTTAAAGAAGCTAGAGCCAAAAAAGAAGAAATATATATGAATATTTATGATAAATTTAATATTCATTTACATAATCATGAAGAAAAAATTAAAAATTCTTTATTATTTATAAAATAATTGGTATAATCATACCATAGGAGAGATATATGACAAAAAAACAAAAAGTTAATATTGAAAATACTTTTAAAGAACATAGAATACTTTTACAAGAGCTTACTGTTTTAACTCCTGAGGAACAATATTCTACGTTTAAATCTGTACTAGATATAATGTATGAAAATCAAGTAGAAGAAACTAGTGACTATGTAATAAATGCAGTCAATTTAATGAATTCTACTACTGAAGAAAAAACTGAACTTCCTTATGATTTAGTAATAATCAAAAATGATGAAGCGTTAATATTTAAGTTTGAAAAAACAAAGAGTCCATTACCTTTATTTTTATTATTTGGTTTTATTTTAATAGTGGCACTTTTAACAGCAACTTATTTTGGAATGTTATATTTAAATGCTGATGATGATCAACAAGTAGATGTAGATGGTAATCAAAATAGTAGTATACATTCTGGTCACTTAAATATTGTTTATGAAGAAGTTGGAGAACTTGTTTATAACAATTTAGTACCAGATGATCATGGTGATGTTTATTACCCTGAAAAGAAATTTACTATTACTAATTTATCGGATTTTGACGTAGCTTATAAGTTAACATTCATTGTTGATAGCAACACTTTTACAAGTGAAAATTTCCAGTATAATTTAGTATCTGATAATAATGGATACAATAGTGATGGTTTTGAAGTAGCTCCGTGGGAAGACACTGTTTTAGAAGAAGTTGTTATGATTCCAGCTTTAACTACTCAAACTTATACAATGACATTTAAATTACAAGGGACAAATGAACCTCAAAATTATGACCAAGGTAAATCATTTGACGGATGGATTAAAGTAGGTGAATAAACTAGAATTTCTAGTTTTTTTATTTTTAAAAAAATATTTTTCAAATAATTTTTGTTTAAGGTTTACTTTAACAATAGTTTTTGTTATAATTTATGTATAATAAAGGGTGAGATATATGAAAAGTGTAGATTTAGAGGCGAAATCATTACTAGATAAATTGTATAATTTACGTAGTTCTGAAAGTAGTATAATAGCGAAAATGGAGTCTGAGAAAAACTTAGCAGAAGAAACTAAAGTTCGAACAGAAACTCAAAAAGAAAATTTAACAGAATTAATTTCTAGTTATAATAAAGAAGAAAAATTACTAGTTGAAGAAGGGCAAAATTTAAAAACTGCTTTAGAAAATATTAACAAAGATAGTTTTAATGAAATTTTCGAAAAGTTAAGTATTGATTTTGCGCCACAATCACTATTTTTAAGTGTGGAAAAAGAACTTCCAATTACTATTGAAAGAATAAAAAAGGAAAGAGAAATTTCTAATCAAGAACTTGATAGTATTGAAAGAGATATGAATGATGCAATTACTTTAATAGATGAATTATCTATTAGAAAAGATGAAGCTCTTTCTAATCAATCAAAATTAAATGATTATATTAGTTTGGCACTAGAAGGTAATATTAACATTACTAGAGACGCTTTAACTAACTTATTATCTAAGTTTGAACTTAATGAAGAAGAACAAAGAGAAGCTGCTAAATTATTAATGTTTCCAGAAGATGGATTATATTCGTATGAAGAAAATCATAAGGAAAATTTAAAAAGTGGGAAAAGTTTTTCAGAAGTATTTGCTGAAGCAAAAGAACCAGTAGAAACAGTTGTAACTCATGAAGAGCCAGCAGTAGAAGAGTTTAAACCGGTATTTGTTCCTGAAGATATAGTAGTTGTTCCAAGTATTATTGAAAAAGAAGAAGAAATAACTCCAATAGTTGTTGAAGAAACTCCTGCTGTTGAAGAGAAAGTAACAGTTGATGTAAAAAAAATATTGACTGATTTAAACTTCAATATTTTAGATTTTAATACAAATGATATTACATTTATTGAAGAAAATATTGATGAAGAACTATTAGTTAAGAATGTTGAAATTATTAAAAACCTTGGTGTTAATTTAGATATATTTGTAGATAATATTGAATTATTTATTGATGATGAATTAGAAGTTAAAATTAATACTTTAATTAGTGTTGGTAAAGTACCATTTGATATTTATTTAAATCCTAATGTTTTAGTAAAATACGATGCAAATGAACTAAGAAATTCAATTGAGTCTTTAAAAGAAAGTGGATTAGATCCTAAAAAAGTTCCTTTAATGGCTTATTAAGAAAGAGGTATGTATGTCAGCAGTTATAAAAGATATTTATGAAGCATTTAATATAAATGATACAAATAAAGCTAATGTAAATAAATTTTTTGCTATTGTCACTTCTTTAGATGTTCAAAATACTAAAAAATGTATTGAACTTTTTAAAGAATATAAACTTTTTATAACTAAAATGAGTGAATTGAAAATATTTTTATATGATGCTGAAGAACTGCGTGTTAAAGTTAAATTTGCTAAGGAACATAATATGTTTGTTGAGCTGATGAATAATATAAATATATTACATGAGTCGCAAAGATTTGAAAAAATTGCTAATGTAACATTTGATGATGTAGTAGTGATTAATAGTTCTAAGACAATTGTTACTCCTGAATTCATTATTAATATTGACCTTATTAATGATATATTAAGCAAACCTCAAACTAGTGTTTTTACACCAGATACTTATGAAGTATATGATAAACTTTTGGAGGTTAGTTCTAAGGTAATTAATAACTTAAATTTTAGTAAAATTGCTACTAATTCTTTATTTGAAAAGAATTTACAAAAATTAGTAATTTCAGGAATTAAATATGAGAATGAAATTTTGTATCATGCTATTACTCATGGTTTAGAAATTAGTGATACAGAGAAAAATATTATTTTCAATACTATAGTAGGTGTTTTATGAGTTTTTTAATGAATTTAGAGTTTACACAGGAAGAAATTGATTCTTTTGTAGCTAATAATCCAGAGGTATTGGTTAATTTAATAGTTAATAGTAAAAAGATTGTATTAGTTAATTTGAATTATTTGAAAAATTATGGTATAGAAAATTACAAAGAAATTTTCTTGAAATTTTCCGAAACTTTTTTATTAGATCATAGTTCTTTTATTGAAATTTTTGATAAATATGAAGCTACTGATTTAATAGAAAAACTTAAAAAAAATATTAGTATTTATGAATATTTATAGCCTTATGGCTTTTTTTTTTAATAAAAAAACTAGCTATTACTAGTTTCTTTGACTCCTTGATAAGTATTTCTTTTAACCATTTCTTTATCTATGTCATTAAGTACACAAAATTTTTTCACAAGCCACTGTGGCTCAATTAAATCCTCTTTTACTGGGTCACCTGTGATTCGCTCTATTACTATGTTTTCATTAAGATGCTCAAGCTGATCTATTGTAATATCTATATATTCTTCTTTAGTAAGTACATGAAATTTTTTCTTTTTATATAAAGTTTCTAAAGCAGTATCTTTGGCTATATATAACATATGTATTTTAATTCCATTAATTTTTAAACTATTTAAATATTTTGCAGTATTTATCATATCTTCTTTTGACTCGTATGGTAAACCATTTATAATATGTACTACTGTGTATATATTTTTTGCTCTTAATTTTCTTACGCATTCTTCTAAATCTTTTGCAGTGTGTCCGCGATTAATTAATTTTAATGTTTCTTCTTTTGAACTTTGTAAACCCAGTTCTATTGTTAAGTATGTTTTTTTATTTAACTTTTCTAAATATTTTAAAACATCTTCTGTGATAGAATCTGGCCTAGTGGCAATAGATATTCCAACTACATTAGGTAAGTCTATAACGCTTTCGTATAGTTTTTTTAAATTATCTACAGTGTCAAAAGTATTAGTTCCTGCTTGAAAATATGCAATATATTTACTGTTTGGCCATTTTTTTAACATTACTGTTTTTGCATTTTCAAATTGTTTTAAAATATCATCAGCTGAATTTATTATACTAGCACTACTGGAATCTTTGCAATAAATGCAACCTCCAGATTCTTTATTGGGACATGACATATTAGCATCTAAAGGTATTTTAAAAACTTTCGAGTTGAATTTTTTTCGAAAGTAATAATTTAATGTATAATATCTTTTATTGTCTTGTGTATTCTTAAACATAATTTTTTTCCTTTAAAATATTGTATCATATGTTGAAATAAAATGGAAAATTATTTATAATATATAGTATGAATAGAAAAGGGTATTAAAATGAATGAATTGTTCTTAGTCATCGGGGGAAATAATACTATAGGGATAAATGTTGTTAAAGAACTTTTAAAACTAAAAAAGAAAATTAGAGTGCTTGTTAGTAATAAGTTTGATATAGATGGAGTAGATGTTCATAAAGGATCATTAGAAGATGAAAATGTATCTAGAGATTTTTTTGCTAAAGATAAAAAAACAATTACTTATGTCATTAATTGTATTCAAAATAAAAAACTTGCCTTATTTGCTAGTCATTTATGTTCTTTACATAAAGTAGATAAATATGTTTATATTTCAAGTGAAATTAGTGATTTAGTAATAACGAGTAATGTAAATACAACAGCAGTTCTTCCGTCTTATATAATGGGCCCTGGAGAATTTAAAAATAATATTATTAATGATTACTTATTAAAACTAAAAAAATCAGAACTTAAAAAGTTTGTGAATGAAGAAATTAATATAATTGATGTTAGAGATGTTGCTAAAGGAATTATTTATGCTGCTTTTTATGGCAAAGATAAAGTTGTCTATAATTTAATTAATAAAAATTATTATATTAAAGATATTTGTGATTCTTTTTCAGAAATTTGCCAGTGTAAGAAAATAAAAAAATATTATACTGTAGAAATGCTTATGAAAAAAGAAAAAATTATGAGAAAGCTTTGTGAAATAAAGAAAACAACACCTTTATATGATATTGAAACTCTGAGTAATTTATCAAAATATAATAATTTATCTTTGAATACTACAATTAAAGATTTAGAATTTAATTGTAGAAGTCTTTTGGTTACTTTAAAAGACACTAATGAATATTTTAATGCTAGATATAATTAACTCTTTATATTTAGTTTTTTTTATGATATGATAATTTTAAAGTTTAGGTGGTATGTATGCTAGTATATGGAAAAAATGTTATCAATGAAATAGATAAGAAAAAAATAAAAAAAGCTTATTGTGCAAGAAAGGAGTATATACAAATTCTTAGCGAAAATAAGATTAAATATGAATTAGTTGATGTTAAGAAATTAGATACTCTTGTAACAGGTGTTCATCAAGGCATTGTATTAGATATTCATGACTATGATTATAAAGATGTTAGAGACATAAATAGTGATTTTGTAGTTTTACTTGATCATATTGAGGATCCTCACAATTTAGGAGCTATCATCCGTACTTGTACTTGTGCTGGAGTTAAGGAAATTATTATTCCAAAAGATAGAGCTGCTAAAGTAAATGAAACTGTTATAAAAGTATCGGCAGGAACTATAGATAAAGTAGATATAATTATGACTCCTAATTTAGTAAATGCTATTAATTATTTAAAAGAAAAAAATTATTTTGTTTATGCTACTGACATGAAGGGTGAAAATTATAAAAAACTAGATTATTCTGGTAAAAAAGTTTTAGTAATAGGTAATGAAGGTAGCGGTGTTAGTAGACTTGTTAAAGAAAGTAGTGATTTCACTATTTCAATAGATATGAAAAATAACACTGATAGTTTAAATGCTAGTGTTGCTGCTGGAATACTTATTTTTGAAATGAGGGATTAGTATTTGATAACAAATAATATTAGTGATAGTGAAATTTTAATGCTTATTAAAGCTAATAATGAGGAAGCTAAAGAATACATGCTAACTAAGTATAAAAACATCATAGATATACTTATGGCTAAATATAATAAAGTTTTTTACAAAGTTAATATTGATAAACAAGATGCTTATGCAGAAGCTTTATTTGCTTTTAATGAAGCCCTTACTAATTTTAATGAATTAAAAGATTCTTCTTTTCCATCTTTTTTAAGTTTGTGTATAAAACGTAGATTTATTAAATTAGTTAGAAAACATAATACTGAAAAAAGTAAATTTAATAATGAATTATATTCACTGGATTATGTTTATTCTGCTATTGGTATACCTTTGATTGATACTATAAAAGATGAAGAAAGCGACCCTTTAAATTTAATTACAGAAGAAGAAACTAAAAATAATTTACTATCTTCGATTGCGGAGGTTTTATCTTTATTTGAGTATGAAGTATTTGAATACATGATTGACGGACTTAGTTATGTCGATATTGCTATTTTAATGGATAAAAATTCAAAACAAATTGATAATGCGATACAAAGAATAAAATTGAAAATAAAGGACTTACTTTAAATAACTAAAATGCTTGATTTTTATTTAAAAATATGTTAAATTAAGTATGTGAGACACGAAAGTGTTTTTTTATTGGAGGTTTTTATGAAAAAAGACGAAAAAAACTTAAAATCAAAAAAAGTTACTAAAACTAAGAAAAAGAAAGAAAATTTTATTGTTTCAGTTAAAAAGGAGCTAGCTAATGTTTCTTGGCCAACTAGAAAAAATGTATTTAAATATACTGTGGCAACAATATTATTTATATTATTTATTTCTGCATTATTCCTAATTCTAGGATTAGGTTTATCAGTTGTGAAAGGTTGGTTTTAAATGGATAAATTATGGTATGTAGTTAATACTTATTCTGGTCACGAAAATAAAGTTAAAGAAAAACTTGAAATGCGTACTGAATCTATGGGAATGCAAGATTTCATTTATAGAGTAATTGTACCTGAAGCTACTGAAGTAGAAATTAAAGACGGTGTTAAAAAAGAAAAATTAAAGAAAATGTTTCCAGGTTACATTTTGATTGAAATGATTATGACTGATGAAGCATGGTTAATAGTACGTAATACACCAGGAGTTACTGGTTTTATTGGGTCTAGTGGTAGAGGTGCTAAGCCTACACCTTTATTACCTGATGAAATTGATAGAATTTTATCTAATATGGGTATTGCTAGAACTGATGCTGAGTCTGAACTTAATGTTGGTGATTCTGTATCTATTATTAATGGTCCATTTAGTGGAATGGTTGGTAAAATTGAAAATATCGATGTAGAAAATGAAAGATTAAATATTATGATAGATTTATTTGGTCAAGAAACTACTGTAGATGTAGAGGTTTTCCAAGTTAGTAAAATTTAAGAAACGTTTGTTTCTTTTTTTTTGTGAAAATTTTGTGATATTTTGGAATGTAGGTTTTTATAATGTTAAAATTATGATATTATTAATAAGTACAGAGAAAGGATTTATATGTTAAATATCAAAAATATAAAGAAAAGTTATAAAACAGGAGATTTTGTTCAACATGCTTTAAAAGGTGTTTCAATTAATTTTAGAAAAAATGAACTTGCTGCTATATTAGGACAAAGTGGTAGTGGAAAAACAACTCTTTTAAATATTATTGGGGGACTTGATCGCTATGATGGAGGAGATTTATTAATTAATAACGCTTCTACTAAAAAGTTTAAGGGAAAAGATTGGGATGCGTACAGAAATAACTGTGTAGGATTTGTATTTCAAAGTTATAATTTAATTACTCATATTTCAATTTTAAGTAATGTTGAAATGAGTATGACACTTAGTAATGTTAGTAAATCTGAAAGAGTTAAAAGAGCTAAAAAAGCTTTAGAGGATGTAGGTCTTAAAGATCATGTTCATAAGAAACCTAACCAGTTATCTGGTGGTCAAATGCAAAGAGTTGCTATTGCTAGAGCTCTTGTAAATGATCCTGAAATAATTTTAGCAGATGAACCTACTGGAGCACTTGATACTGCTACTAGTGAACAAATTATGGAAATAATTAAGGAAATAGCTAAAACTAAACTTGTAATTATGGTTACTCATAATAAAGAGATAGCTGATGAGTATGCTAATAGAGTTATAGAACTTAAAGATGGAGAAATTTTATCTGATTCTAATCCTTATGAAACTAAAGCAGATGATAGTAAGTTAGTGATTAAGAAAACTAAAATGTCTTATTTTAGTGCACTTGGATTATCTTTTAATAATATTTTAACTAAAAAAGGGAGAACACTTTTAACAGCTCTTGCTTCGTCAATAGGTATTATTGGTATAGCTTTAATATTATCTTTATCAAATGGATTCGATATTCAAATAGATGAATTTGAAAAAAATACATTATCTGGTATGCCTATTATGATTAGTGAGCAGGCAATGGAAATGGATCAATCAGTTATGTTTGAACATCAGCTTGAAAAAGAAGAAGATGGGCAATTTCCTACTGATAGTTTAATTTCTCCAGAGCCTTCATACGAGGAATTAATAGTTCATTATAATAAGTTTACTGATGAGTATTTAGAACTTATTGACAATCTGGATCCAGAAAAAGTTTCTGGTGTTGGATATACTAGAGTTGCAAATATGAATTTATTTACTGAAGTTGATGGTAAAGCCACACTTGTTGAAGATAAAGAATACTTTACTTCTTTACCAAGTTCTCTTGGTGATAACGAAAATGAAGTTTTAGAAGAAAATTTTGATATAATTGCTGGTACTTTACCTACTAATTCTCATGAAGTAGTAGTGTCGGTAGATTCATATAACTATTTAACTGATAAAGTCCTTGAAATGCTAGGACTTCCTGCTGATGCAGAAATTAATGCTGATGATTTAATTGGTAAAGAACTTAGAATCATTACAAATGATAATTATTATACTGATTTAGGTTCTGTATTTATTCCCAAATTAGACATTACAGAGGAATATAATAGTGATGAGGCTATTGTTTTAACAGTTACTGGTGTAGTAAGAGGTAAAGAAGGCAATATTATATATGAACAATCTATGGGAATTTTATATTCTGATGAATTAGTTCAAGAAATTGTAGACATTAATAAAGATTCTGAAGTTGTAACTGCTCAATTAAATTCAAATTATAATGTATTTACTGGAGAAATTTTTAAAGATGATGAAACAGGTGAAGAAGCTAAAAATAATATGTTGGCGTATTTAGGTTATAATACTTATCCTGTAATGATTCAAATATATCCAAAAGATTTTGAAAGTAAAGATTACATACTTGAACAACTTGATTCTTATAATGACGATAAAGAAGAAACTAAGCATATTATATATACTGATATGGCTGAGATGATCACAAGTTTATCTGGAAGTATAATGGATGCAATTACTATTGTTTTAGTAGCATTTTCTGCAATATCTTTAGTGGTTTCTTCAATTATGATTGGTATTATTACATATATTTCTGTTCTTGAGAGAACTAAAGAAATTGGTATTTTAAGAAGTTTGGGTGCTCGAAAAAAAGATATCACTCGTGTGTTTAATTCTGAAACTTTTATAATAGGTTTATTTTCTGGATTACTTGGTATTGGAATTGCTCTACTATTAACTATTCCTGCTAATGCTATTATTTATAGTTTAACAGATTTGAAAAATGTTGCTGTCTTAAACCCTATTCATGCAATAGTTTTAATTTTAATAAGTTTAGTATTAACAATTTTAGGAGGATTAATTCCAGCTAAAATGGCTAGTAGAAAAGACCCAGTTAATGCACTTAGATCTGAATAAAAGGTATAACCTTTTATTTTTTTTGTTATATGCTATACTTATTTACGATATGATATGAGAAATAAAGTGAATGGTATTTTAATTTTTTTATTAAATAACAAAATGAAGACAGTATTTTATTTAATTGTACTGTTATTTTTTGTTATTGGAATTTATTCTACATATTCTTATTTTACTGCTACTGACACTAAGCAGGTTTTTTCTGGTTCTATTAGTGACTTTAGTAATTCTGATTTTAATATTAATTACTTTATAGAAAATAGAAATAGTTTGGGTAAAGGAGTAGGTACTTATTCGCTTACAATTAATGGTCCGGAATTAAGTTATGACGCTTACATTTTTAGTAGTTCAAGATCTAGTTGTACTAATGATGCTTTATATATTAGAGATGAAAATAGTGAGTCATTTAGCATCACGAGCCTTGGAGAAACGACATGTAATTTTTATTATTAAGCAATTGATTCCCTTGATAATCCTGAATCGATTATAGATGTATATTCTCAAAAAGGTGACCATTCCGGATATGAAATAACGAATAAAGTATCATCTGAATTAGTAGATTTGGGTTATTGGTATAATGAAGATCTTTCTGGTTGTTCTAATGGAACAGTTACTTTTAATTTATATGATAATAGTATAGAAATATATTCATTAAATCCTACTACATGTTCAGTTTATTTTGATCAAGATTTACAAATGCTTGATAATCCTGAAAGTGTTATCAGTGTGTATAAACAAAGAGGTGATCACTCTGGATATGATTTATCTAGTGGTTTAACTACTACTCAGCTTATTTCGCAAGGTTATTGGTATAATTCTACTTTATCTAAATGTACAGTAGGAACTATTAATTATAATTCATCTACGAAAAGTTTAGAAATATTTTCTACGAATCCATCTACCTGTACGGCTTATTTTGATACTGAACTTGAAATGGTAGAAAATCCAGAGGATATTATTAAAGTTTATGCACAAAGAGCTAATCATACTGGTTATGATTTATCTTCTGGATTAACTGCTGCTCAATTGGTTTCACAAGGTTATTGGTATAATGCATCTTCTTCTAAATGTACTACAGGAACTATAACTTATAATTCTTCAACTAAAAAATTAGAAGTATATTCTTCTAATCCTACTACTTGCACAGCTTACTTTGACAGAACTAAATATTCTTATTCAAATACATTTGGTTATACTGGTGGTATACAATCTTTCTACGTTTCGGTTAGTGGTAATTATAAATTAGAAGTTTTTGGAGCTCAAGGTGGTAGCGCTAGAGATGGACTTGGTGGTAAGGGTGGTTACTCTTATGGTAATGTTTATTTGACTGCAGGAAGTACTATATATATTGGAGTCGGTGGTGCTGGTCAAACTGGTAATAGTTCTACTGCAAGGGTTGTTCCTGGAGGATACAATGGTGGTGGAACTGGTTCTGATGCTGTTCAAAGTTCTGGTCATTGGTGGTATGGTGGATCTGGCGGAGGAGCTACTCATATTGCATTAAACAGTAATTTAGGAGAATTAAAAAATTATTCAGGAAGTAGCTCTAAAATTTTAATTGTTGCTGGTGGCGGAGGCGGCGCTGGGGCTCGAAATGGTTGGGATAATTCTGGAAGTTCAATAAATCAATCATTTGCCGGTGGAGCCGGCGGAGGACTTACTGGAGTTTCTGGAATAGGTGGCTCAACTTACGAAGGAACTGGTGGAACTCAGTCTAGCGGTGGATATTCTGCTTATGCAGGAGATGGATCTTTTGGTCAAGGCGGAACATATGTTCCGTATCATCATACAGCTGGCGGCGGAGGCGGCTGGTATGGCGGAGGCGGTAGCTATGCATATGGAAGTGCTGGTGGAGGATCTAGTTACATTGGTTCTTTAGCTTCTGCTAACACTATTGCTAATTACAATTCAGGTAATGGTTATGCTCGAGTCACTTATTTATATTAAATTTTGCGTTTTAAATAACAATTAAAATTAAGTTAATGATAATATGTCGTTAACTTTTTTAATTTGTAAATAAAATGTAAATTTATAAACTGATATTGTTCTTTTTGTTTTGTGTATGTGCTATATTATATTTAGAAGAGGTGTTTATATGAAAATTAAATTAGATAAAAAAATTCTAATAAATATTTATACTATTCCTGCTATGCTTTTAACTTTACTTAATATAATAGTTTTTTTTACTGATTTTGAAGCAATAACTTTAACTGTTCTTATACTTAATTTAACTTTTTGGATTTCTGGAATTTTGTTATATAAGAATAAGAATTTTGCAAGTTTGTTTGCAATTACAGGAATAATTCTTATGTTTTTAAATATGGCGAATAGTTCTAATTTATGGGTTGATCCATATTATCTATGTGGAATATTAATTATGTTTTATTTAATCAGTGATTTGGTTATATTTTTTAGAAAGGAATATGTTAAGAAAATTTATAAAAACATATGTAAATTAATAATAATTTTTATACTTTTAATTTCTACTATATTTGCTGTAGTTGATTACAACTTAATTGTGGATAATAAAATGCCAAAATTCATGATTGCCTTAACTAAAGAAGATACTAGTGGTGAACCTATTTATAAGTGGGAATTTATTGGTCTAGGTTATAAAATGACTTTGAATAATAGTCATGGTTTAAACAAAATTGAAGATAGTGAAATTGACTTTAGAAATTGGTTTTATTTATTTGGAATAAAACTTAATACTATTAATGATGTAGTAGATATTATTGATAAAGTAAAAGAAGAAAATTTAGCTTGTGCAGAAGCAATAGATTACTTTTATGAAGATAGAGATAATTTATATTATTTTGACTGCTTGAAAAGAGATAAAATTATTGTTGTATATGAAGATGGAACTGTAAAATCATTTAATGATTCATTTCTAAGCGAAATAAATCTTGAAGACCTAGATAAGTTTAATATTAATTATATGAGTGAAAAGAGAATTTCTAGTCTAGGAGAGATATCAAATATTGATATCTTAGAAGATTATGCAAACATAGAATTTATAATAAATTATGATAACGATGATTATTTAGATTTAATAAGTGATGGTTATTTACCTTATACATTAAAAAATAATAGTGATGGTGTAGTTTATGGATATGATGAATCATTTATTATTGAAAAGGAGCAAAATGGTGAGTGGTACGAGTTAGTTCCTCCTAATAGTTTTCATTTTAATGAACCTTACTACTCTCTAAAAACTATTGAAAATGAACTATTAGATTATAAAGAGATATATGGTGATTTAGAACCTGGTGATTATAGATTAATTAAGGAATTTAATCTTGATAATGATAAGTTTAATTTAGCAGTAGAGTTTGAAATAAAATAATATTTTAAAAAATTAATGAATATGTTTCATTAATTTTTTTTCGATTAAATATACTAATTGATATAGTATTATTGAAATTATTACCAAAAAGAATATTCCTGTATATACTAAGTTTAAATTAAAAACTTGAGTTCCATAAATTATTAAATAACCTATACCTGCTTTTGATACTAAAAATTCTCCCATTATTACTCCTATTAAAGACATTGATATATTTAGTTTTAAACTCGATATAATTGTTCGGTAACTTGAGGGTATAACTAGTTTAAATAATATATTTAATTTACTAGACTTAAAAGATTTAAATAATTTTATTTTTGTTTCATCAGTACTTTGGAAACCAGTATATATTGTTGTAATTCCGATTATTAAATTTATAAAAAGAGCCATTGCAATTATACTTTTTGTGTTAGCTCCAATAATTATAATTAATAATGGTCCTAAAGCAATTTTAGGAAGAGAATTTAATATCGTTAAATAAGGATCTATTATTTTTGCAAATATTTTGAATTCATATAAAATTAAAGAAATTATAAAACTAAATATTAATCCTAAAGAAAAAGCTACCAATGTTTCAAAAACTGTTATTATTATATGACTATATAAATTATTTGCTAGATGCAATTTTATTATGGTTTCAATTATTTTCTTTGGAGATGAATATATGAAAGTATTTATAATATTATAGTGGGCTAATATTTGCCATATAAATAAAAAACTTGTTGCTATAAATATTTGGAAAAAAATAATTAGCAGTTTTTCATTTCTTAATTTTTTTTTATAATTTTTGTATTCTTGTGTCATAATATTCCTTTTTATTCTTTCTTTTTTATAGTATATGTTTTAAGTAGTTTTTTGTATAGGTAATGTATGATATACTTAATATAAGTGTGAGGTATTATGAAACAAGAAAAAATTGCTGAATTTATTTTAAAGTTACGTAGCAATAACAATTTAACACAAAAAGAATTTGCAGATATTATAGGTGTCACATCTCAAGCAGTATCTAAATGGGAAAATGGTAGAGGTATACCAGATATAGAATTCTTAACTAAAATCTGTTTAGAATTTAATGTTGAATTAGATGAAATAATCTTAGGTAAAAATAAAAAAAATAACAAATTTACATTTTTGTATTTTTTTGTAGGACTTGCTATTGTTTTTTTAATTTTTATTATTTTTATGTTTTTATCTAAAAATGATTATAACATATCTCCCGTAACTTCAGATAATGACTTATTTGTAATTGATGGCGTTGCTGCTTATTCTGAGGATAAAAAATCTATTCATGTAACTAATTTAAATGTTCTTTCTCAAACTGATGAATTATTTGTTTTATATGAATGTGGATTGTATGAAAAAGAGGGGGATATTACAGTTAAAATTACTGGGTGCGATAATTCTTCTTTGGTTAGTGAATTTGATTTAAATGTGGCCGATACTTTTGAAAAATTATTGGAACCGGTTGAATTTCATAAAACTAATTATACTTCTATATGTTCTGATTTAGAAAATGCAAACTTATTTATTAATATTAAATTAATAAATGAGAAAAATAATATTATTTATTACGAAATTCCCTTATTATTCGATTATGCTTGTGTAAGTTAACGTAAAGTTTAGTTCTTTTAACTAATCGTTTATTTATTATTTTTAATTAATTTGAGATAATATTTTCGAAAGGAAGTATTATGAAAAAGTATATAATTATTTGTGTCATTACTGCTCTTATAATTGCAGGATCTCTTATATCTTATTTTTTCTTGTTTAATAAGGATGATAGTGAAAATTCAGTTCCTAATAAATTTAAAGAGGAATATCCTTTAGTTCATGAAGATAATGTATTTGTTTATTCAGATATAGAAACTGCTATTAATATTTTAGAGGGAGGAACTGGTGTTATTTACATAGGATTTCCAGAGTGTCCTTGGTGCCAGGCTTATGTTCCTTATTTAAATGAGGTTGCTAATGATATTGGTCTTGATAAAATTTATTACGTAAATATCAAGGAAGATAGATCTATTAATAGTGAAATGTATACCACACTTGTTTCTTATTTAACTGATTATTTAAAACTTGATGATAATGGTAATCCAAGGGTATACGTGCCTACTGTTATTTCAGTTGTGAACGGTGAAGTGACTGGATTTAATGATGAAACTAGTCTAGATTTAAAAGGTTTTACAGATCCTGAACTTTATTGGAGCGATGAAGCTGTGAAAAATTTAAAAACTGATTTAATTAGTTTAATTAATCCGGTATACCTTTCTAGTTGTACTCCATGTAATGGTTAAAAGATTTGTATCAAATCTTTTTTTTTGATATAATTAACTAAGATAGAGGTTAATATGAAAATAAGTGGTTTTAAATTTAATATATATATTGTTTTTATAATGTTTATTTCTATTTCTACTATTACAATTGGGTATTCGGCTTTAAATACAGAACTTAATATTAGTGGTGAGGCTATGGTAAATGTAGGTGATGATATATTTATTTCTAATATTACACTTATTTCATCCAACGAATCTACTGAATCGTTTTCTCCTGAATATACGCAATCTACAACTAATATCGGGATGAATGTTCCCAGTGTAGGTTCTACGTTCACATACGAAGTGACTATTACTAATACTACTGATAAATATTATTATTTGAAAAAAATAGAGCAATTAGCGTTTTCTAATTCTGGTGAATATTATATATATGATTTATATTTATATGATGAATTCGCTCCTTATTCTGAAACAAAGTTTCAAATTTCTTATGAAGTAGATTCTGTTCCAAGTAATATTAATTTCGTTTTAGAACTTGAGTATATTTTTGGACTTGGAGAGAGATACAAAGATCCTATTTTAAATGGAGCAGATCCTGAATTAATTGATGGTTTAATTCCTATTGTATACGATGATTCTATAGATAAGTGGGTTAAGGCTGATGTGCTTAATAATAAATGGTATGACTACTCAGTGCAGCAATGGGCTAATGCTACTTCAGTGATTAATTCTATGAGAGATTTTTATGTAGATGCAGAACCAGGTGAAATTGTAGAGATGTCACATATGACTTCGATGATGGTATGGATTCCAAGATATTCATATACACTTCAAGATGAATATGGTTACTTAGGCTTTGGCGGTGACCCTTTGACTCGTGCAACACCAGGAGCTTATGATATAATCTTCCATGATGAAGCTGTCAGTTATAACGGAACAGCAAAGTATGTTGGTTCTTTTCCAACTGAATATTATACATCACCGGCTTTTTGCTGGGGCAATAGTTGTGATGATTCTGAAACTAGAAGTAATGCAGAAAATTTAGAAATTCCTGGATTTTGGATGGCTAAATTTGAAGCTTCTAGAACAGGTAACTTACTTTATTCAAAACCTAGTACCACTCCAATGATTAATTATTCTATTTCTCAAACATTTTATTATGTTCAGAACTTGATGAATGGTTTAAATGGTTATTATAATTATGGATTTATTGGTTATGTTGATGCTCATTTAATTAAAAACACAGAATGGGGAGCTATGGCTTATTTATCTCAGTCTGCATATGGGAAATATGGTAATGTTCTTTACACTGGTGTGAATAAAGAAATTTATCCTAATAATTGTACGAACTATTCTACTGGTATAGGTGGTGATAATCCTCAAGCAAAAAATACTACTGCAACATGTGGTGTTAATACATATGATACATATTACGGTATGGGAGCTTCTACTACAGGTAATATTTATGGTGTATATGATACAGTAGGAGGAACATTTGATAGGGTAATGGGTTCTATACTTAGTCCCACAGGTGAATTTTATCCTGAAAGATCTGGATTTACTAGTCTTCCTGAAGCAAAATATATTAATTTATATCCTCATGCTAATTACAGTCTGACTACTACACCATCAATTATGGGTGATGCCTTGACTGATACACTTGGATTTTATGATGACCGTGGAGTTACTGCTGAATATTTAACTTATCATTGGTTTTATAGAGGTGGAAGTCTTTGGTCGGGTTTAACTGACATAAATGGTATATTTTCTTATACTACTTATAGTGGTACAGCTGATCCTAATCACTCTTCTAGATATACAATTACAATATATTAAAAAGAAATAGTTAATTATCTATTTCTTTCCATATTAAGTTATAATAATTATTGAAATTTTTATCTTGTCTATTAATAGTAGGCAAGTTTTTTTTATCTAATTTTATATCTATAATTTTTTTTATAATTGATGGTCTATTAGATAAAACTATAACTTTATCTGACATCGTAACGCATTCTGCTACGTCATGTGATATCATAAGCACAGTTTTGTTTTCTTTCTTTATAATTTTATATACATCGTCTGTTACTTGTAACCTTGTTTGATAGTCAAGTGCAGAAAATGGCTCATCTAATAATAATATATCTGGGTTTACTGCCAGTGTTCTTATTAATGCAACTGTATGAATAGAGTAAACACACGATTGTCTTTTTAGCCTTATTTTAAAGGTTTTTCAAATTTTAATTTTTAGTATGCTTGAATACAATAAACACACAATATTTTCGAGATACAAGTTTTTCTTGTATACTTAATATTTGAATATCAGTTATTCGAATTTTTCGAATAACTTAAATTTGAACTGTAGAGAAAATCTTTATAGTTCAACTATTCGGAATTTCCGAACAGTTCAGTTGAATAATTTTTCGTGCAATTAAAATTATTTATTTTCAATCTTTTCTTTATCATATATATATTGATAATTTAAAGCATTATTTTTACTGATTACAGAAGTTTCAAGTTTTTTCTCTAAATCCTCACGAGCTACCTTAGCAGTATTGCCTCCCATTTTAGCAATTTTTTTATTCTGCTCTAAACCTTGTGGGTTATGCTTTTTAGCAAGTTCTCTTGTTGCTATTTCTCCTAAGTCTGTTAAA
>CAYJFJ010000010.1:0-40800 GCA_964369845.1 uncultured Muribaculaceae bacterium
TATTAGTTCTAAGTATTTAATGGATGCTTTAAAAGTTATTAAAGATGATAATATTCTTCTTTTACTTAATAGTGATGATAAACCTGTAATTATTAAATCAGTAAATGATGAAAATTTTACTGAACTTATTTTACCTATTAAAACTTTTTAGTTCATAATTCGACAAATTATATCAAAGTTTTGTGTTAATATAGCTCAAAACTTTTTTTATGGGGGAAATTATGAAAAAATATTTAATTAATGAAGATACTTACGCAGTTATTGCTACATATACTGGCTCTAAAATTATTACAAAAGATTCCACTTATAATGTTGATAAAAAAGTAAAAATAATAGTTAATGAAAGTTGTAGATATTATGGGTCTAGCTTAGATGGAAGACTATGTGGAACAAAAACTATGTTAGGCATAAGCTATAAAGCTCCGATCATAGTGAGTGAATTTAAGAAAATCATAATGTTTCCTACTGCTTCTATAAGAAATGAATCTTGTAGTTGGATAAATTTATGTGCTATAAAAAAGTATGTTTCTAAAAGTAAAGATGTTATGTTAATAACTTTTAAAAATGACGAAAGTATTCTTCTAAAATTATCTTTTGGAGTGCTCGATAAACAGATTCTTAGAGCATCCAGATTAGAAAGTGTTTTTTTGGCTAGAAAAATGTGATTTTCCTTTGTTATATATCTATTTTATGGTATAATTAATATGTGTATAGGAGTATTAAAAAGAGTATATTTTTTCTTAGAATGCAAATAAAGGGGTAAATATGATATTGACTAATATAAAACTTACTAATTTTAGAACTTATAATAGTCTCAATTTAGAATTTTCTCCAAAATTTAATATTATTTATGGAAATAATGGAGAAGGTAAAACTAATTTAGTCGAATCTATTTATTTATTAGCACTTTCTAAGTCTTTTAGAGTTAATAACGATAAAATTTTAATAAAAAAAAGCGAAAAAGAGTTAATTGTTGAAGGAAAAATTAAAACTAAATTTAAAACTACTTATAAAGTAAAAATAAAGGAAGATGAAAAAGAAGTTTTTATTGATAACAATAAACAGTCAAAACTAAGTGACTATGTTTCTAATATTAATGTAATTTTATTTAATCCCGATGATGTTGGTTTAATAAAAGATTCTCCTGTAGAAAGAAGAAAATTATTAAATATTGAAATTAGTAAGATGAATAAAGATTATTTATTACTTTTAAATAATTATAACTTACTTTTAAAACAACGTAATTCATATTTAAAAGTAGCATACACGAATAAAAATGTTTCTTATGAGTATTTGGATATAATTACTAAGAAATTAGCCGAATATGGCTTTAAAATAGCTAATTACCGAAAAAATTTTATAGAAAATATAAATTTATATATTCATTCTATATATAAATCTATATTTGGTTACGGTGAGCTAGAAGTAAAATATATTTCCGAGTATAAGAACAAAGATTTAGATCAAGTTATTGAAATGTATAAAGGATCTTATAATAAAGAGCTTGAATATGGAAAAACTCTTTATGGTATTCATCATGATGATTTATCTTTTATTTTAGATAAAAATAAATTAAAAGATTGGGGTAGTGTTGGACAACATAAAAATTCTATAATTGCCTTTAAACTTGCTGAAATTCAGATAATTAAAGATATTAATGGTGAAATGCCTATATTAATTTTAGATGATTTATTTAGTGAACTTGATATAAATAAAATAAAAAATATTTTAAATCTTTTGAATAAAGATATACAAATTTTTATAACTACTACAGATATACAAAATTTTGATGAAAATTTATTTAAAGAATATAAAATGTTTAAGATTGAAAACAAACAAATAATGGAGGATTTAAATGGAAAACAAAGTTAATTATGGCGATAATGATATTCAAGTACTTGAAGGATTAGAAGCCGTTAGAAAAAGACCTGGTATGTACATAGGTTCAACAAGTGAAAAAGGTTTGCATCATCTAGTTTGGGAAATCGTAGATAATGCAGTAGATGAAGCTCTTGCTGGATATTGTGATGACATAGAAGTTACTATTGAAAAAGGTAATATTATATGTATTAAAGATGATGGACGTGGTATACCTACTGGTCTAAATGCTAAAACTGGTTTATCTACTGTTGAAACAATATTTACTGTACTTCATGCAGGTGGTAAATTCGGTGGAGAAGGTTATAAAGTTTCTGGGGGTTTACATGGTGTAGGTGCTTCTGTAGTAAATGCATTATCTACTTGGCTTGATGTAACTATCTATAGAGGTGGAAATGTTTATTATCAAAAATTTGAAAATGGTGGTAACCCTGTAGAACCAATGAAAATTATAGGAACTTGTGATGAAGAAAGAACTGGAACTACTGTAAAATTTAAAGCAGATCCTGAAATATTTACTGAAACAACTATTTATAATTACGATACATTACATAAAAGATTACAAGAAATAGCATTTTTAAATAAAGGTCTTAGAATAATATTAACAGATGATAGAGAAGATGATAAAAAAGATACTTTTTTATATGAGGGTGGTATTATTGAGTATGTTAATTTACTTAATAAAACAAAAAAACCACTACATGAGGAAGTAATTTATGTAGAAGGTGAAAGAAATAATATTGCCTTAGAAATAGCTTTTCAATATAATGATAGTTATAATCAATGTATTTATTCTTATACGAATAATATTAATACTCACGAAGGTGGAACTCATGAAGACGGAGTAAAGAATGCTCTTACTAGAATTGTTAATAATTATGCTAAAAATAATAAGATCATTAAAGATAGTGAAGATTCTTTATTAGGTGAAGATTGCCGTGAAGGTGTTACAATGATTGTTTCGTGTAAACATCCTGATCCTCAGTTTGAAGGACAAACCAAGACTAAGTTAGGTAATGCTGAAGTTAGAAAAATAGCTGCTGATGTATTTACCGAAGGTTTTGAGAGATTTTTACTTGAAAACCCTGATGTTGCAAGAATTATTATTGAAAAAGCTATGGTTGCTTCTAGAGCAAGAGTTGCTGCTAAAAAAGCACGTGAACTTACTAGAAGAAAAGGAGACTTAGACATTGTTAGTTTTAATAAAAAACTAGTAGATTGTAAAAGTAAAGATCCTTCAATTTCTGAAATATTCCTGGTAGAAGGGGATTCTGCTGGTGGAACTGCGCTAAAATGCCGTGATAGTTTTACTCAGGCAATGTTACCATTAAAAGGAAAAATTCTTAATGTAGAAAAAGCTAGATTAGACAAAGCTTTAAATAATGAAGAGATTAGATCTATTATTACTGCTTTTGGTACTGGAATAGGTGTAGAATTTAATATTGAAAAATTAAGATATCATAAAATAATTATAATGACAGATGCAGATGTAGATGGTTCTCATATTAGAGTATTATTACTTACATTATTTTATCGCTTTTTTAGGCCTATTGTAGAAGCTGGTTATGTTTATGCAGCTCAACCTCCGCTTTTTTGTGTAAAACACGGTAAAACCGTTAAATATGTACTTACAGAAGAAGACAGAGATGAATATTTAAAAACTCTTCCAGAAACTACTAAAACAATCATTACAAGAATGAAAGGTTTAGGAGAGATGGATGCAGACGAATTAAACGATACTACAATGGATATAAATAAACGAGTATTAAGAAAAATTACAGTTGATGATGCAATAGCTGCTGATGATATTTTCTCTAGATTAATGGGTGAAGAAGTTGAACCAAGAAGAGAATTTATTGAACAAAATGCACCTTATGCACAGAATATTGATATATAGGAGGTTAAAATGGATGTATTACAAGAGAAAAATATAGTTAAAGAAGTAAGTGACTCTTTTATTGAATATTCAATGAGTGTTATAGTATCAAGAGCATTACCTGATTTAAGAGATGGTTTAAAGCCAGTTCACAGAAGAATTTTATATTCAATGTTTGAAACTGGTTACACACCTGATAAACAACATAAAAAATGTGCCAGAATAGTAGGGGAAGTAATGGGGAAATATCACCCTCATGGGGACTCTAGTATTTATGAATCAATGGTTAGAATGGCTCAAGATTTTTCATTTAGAAAAACATTAGTAGATGGACATGGTAACTTCGGTAATATTGAAGGTTACCCTGCAGCTGCAATGCGTTATACAGAAGCAAAATTATCTAAAATATCAATGGAATTATTAAGGGATTTAAAAAAAGATACAGTTAATATGCTTCCAAACTTTGATGGAGAAGAATTTGAACCAGAAGTTTTACCTTCTAGATATCCAAACATTTTAGTAAATGGAACAATGGGTATCGCAGTAGGTATGGCTACTAATATTCCTCCACATAATTTAGGAGAAGTAATTGATGGTTGTGTAGCTTATATTGATAATCCTTCAATCGAAATAGATGGATTGATGGAATATATAAAAGGTCCAGATTTTCCAACTGGAGCAACTATTTTAGGTAATAGCGGTATTAAAAAAGCTTATGAAACAGGTCGTGGATCTATTAAAATAAGAAGTAATGCTAGAATAGAAGAAAAAAATGGTAAAAATTATATCATAATTGATGAAGTTCCTTATGGTATTAACACATCAGATTTAAAAACAAAAGTAGCTGAATTAGTTAATAATAAAGTTATTGAAGGTATTTCAGACTATCATACTGACTTAAAAAATGGTATAAAAATTACTATTTCTTTAAAAAGAGATGCTAATGCTCAGGTAGTGTTAAATAACTTATATAAACATACTACTTTCCAAGTTAGTTTTGGTATTATAATGTTAATGCTGGATCAAGGAGTTCCTAAAACATTAAATCTAAAAGAAATTATTTCAAAATATGTTGATTATCAAAAAGAAATAATTATTAGAAGAACTCAATTTGATTTAAAAAAGGCAGAAAATAGAGCACATATTTTAGAAGGTTTAAAAATAGCTTTAGATCATATTGACGAAGTTATTAGAATAATTAGAGCTGCTAAAGTTGATTCAGAGGCAAAAGAAAAATTAATTTCTAGTTTTAAATTAACTGAGATTCAAGCAGATGCTATTTTAGAAATGAAACTAAGAAGACTTACTGGTCTTGAAAGAGATAAAATTGAAGAAGAATTAGCTGAATTAATTAAGTTAATAGATGAACTTAGAAGTATTTTAGCTAGTGAAGAGAAAGTATTATCAATTATTAGAGAAGAATTACTAGAAATTAAGCAAAAATACGCTGATGAAAGAAGAACTAAAATTGATATGACTGCAATAGAATATATTGAAGATGAGTCATTAATACCAGAAGAAAACATTATAGTAATGTTAACTAAAGCTGGATATATTAAAAGAACATTACCTGAAGAGTTTAAAACTCAAAATCGTGGTGGTGTAGGAACTAAAGGTATGAAAACTAATGAAGAAGATATAGTTGACCACTTAATTAACTTATCTACTCATGACTATATATTATTCTTTACTAATAAAGGAAAAGTATATAGATTAAAAGGATATGAAATACCTGAATTTAGTAGACAATCTAAAGGACTTCCAATAGTAAACTTATTACAAGTTGAAAAAGATGAAAAAGTTACTTCAGTAATCCAAATAACTAGAGAAGAAGAAAACAAATATTTGATGTTTGCTACTAAAAAAGGAATTGTTAAAAAAACTAGTATTAATGAATTTGATAATATAAGAACTACTGGTAAAATAAGTATCAGTTTAAGACCTAACGACGAACTAATCAATGTTCGTAAGACTAGTGGAGAAGATTTCATTTTATTAGGCTCTAATGCTGGTAGAATGGTTAAATTCAACGAAAATGAATTAAGAGCAATGGGAAGAACTGCATCTGGTGTAAGAGGTATTAACCTTGATGAAGCAGAATGTGTGTGTTCTGAAGTTGTTTCTGAATCAGATTTAATATTATTATTAACTGAAAAAGGTTATGGTAAGAAAACAAGTGTAGATGAATTTAGACAAACTAAACGTGGTTCTAAAGGTGTTAAAGCTTTAAATATTACAGAAAAGAATGGTTCTTTAACCACTGTTAAAGTGTTGAAAGATGAAACTGAACTTGTATTAATGACTAGTACAGGTATTACTATTAGAATGCCATTAGATCAAATATCTATTTTAGGTAGAGTTACACAAGGTTTAAGATTAATTAATTTAAAAGATAATCAAAGTGTCTCTAGTGCTACTTTATTAAAGGTAGATTCTGAAGAAGTAGCAAATAATGAAATTATTTCTGATATACCAGATAATAACGAAACTGTTTCTGAAGAAAAAAACACTGATGAAGTACCTACTGAAGAATAATGTAAATTCACTTAATGTTAAACATTAAGTGTTTTTTTTGCATATAAAAATGTATAAAAATATTTCCCTGGAAATATTTTTTATGTTGATAACTAATGTATAGTAAATGATAAATTTAACACTTAATGCATAAAATTTCAATGTAAAACTTAAAAAAAACACAGTTTTTTTAATATTATAAGGTTATTTTATAAAATTTTTATAAGTTTTGCAATTTTATTTTGTAAGTTTGTGATGTCAGATTTTGCAAATTGGTTATTTTTGAAAAAAATTACATTCAAAAGTAAGAAAACAAGTATAATTTTTAAAATTTTGAGTCTTTTTATTAAAATACAGTATATATTTTAATAATTATCATGAAAAAATATTTCCCGGGAAATATAATTGTTGATAAGTTCTGTTTTATAACAGTTCAAATATATTTATTAATATATATTTAAATATCATTCGAAGTAGTGCAAAAAATATTTCCCGGGAAATATTTTTTGTTGATAAGTTTATAAAAAAAATGGATATTTAATACTAAATTTTTAAAATTTCACACCAAAAATATAAATTTTGTGTATTATTTCAAAAATTATGATATAAAATGATAAATAATTATTAATAAAATTTATATTATTATAATATGTATTTATTAAATTGTTAATTTAATAAAAATTTATATATTTTTTTAAAATAATAATTTATAAACAGTATAATTTTTGTACAAAATATTTCCCGGGAAATATTTTTAGTGTTAATAAGTAATCACTTAATATGATATTTGTAATACGAAACTATACAGATTTTCAATTTCTGTATAAATTTTATTTCCCGGGAAATATTTTCTATTTATAAATCACTTTTAGACATAATTGACAAAGCATTATTACTAAATATGTTTTAACCTTTATGTACTTATTTTATGTACCATTTATATCAAACAGAAATAAATCCCAAATAATTCATCATTATTTATTTTGCATCGAAATTATCAATTTAATACATACATACAACTCATTGCAAATCACAAATCTAAATATTGCGAACATTTGTTTGATAATCAAGATTTAAAGTTTTGTTTTTTATAGTAATTTGTTATTGTATATTTTCTCCTATATTTCATTAATAATTAATTAAAAGGATTCATGTTCCACGTGAAACATGTTAAGAACTACTTATATTAATTCATATTTAAATTTTATAATAGACATTATTCAATTATTAATTTTGATCCAAATCAAAAGTTTTATGTTTCACGTGGAACATTGTTAATAATTTATATTACACTTATTTTTTTCAATAATTATATATAATCAGAATAATATTACAAAAAATTTAAAAATTTTATAGATATGTTATTAATAATTCATATATATTGTGTATCAACCAATTTAAAGTACCGAAAATCTTATTCTATTATCTTATTTCAACCATTTTATATATTTCGATATGTTCCACGTGAAACATGTTAATAATTAAATGTTATTTTAATATTAAAAACAAATTATTTGTTTTTTTATATTTAAAATGTGTTTTAAGTATTATTTATTTATATATTTAGTGTGTTTCACGTGGAACATCTAATTTAGTTAGAATATTTTACGTATTATTGCTACAAAATATAAATTTTACTCTTATTTTATTGTCTATATACAACATATGTCGATATTTTTTTCTAAATTAACTGTTATTAAATATGTTCCACGTGAAACATTATGTTTATAACTTATCAAATATAATGTATAAAGTATGTTTATTTTCTATGAAATAAAATTTATAATTCGACAAAATTGAAGTTTATATAATAATTTTATTAATCATTAATTCTTTTTCTACATTTTTGATATGTTTCACGTGAAACATGTTAATAATTATTATTGTTTTTATTATTATAAAGCATTATATTGAAATTAGTTATAGAATAAAGTAACTGATATTTATTTTAATTATTAAAACGTACGAATAGTGTATTCTAGTTGAGTGTTTCTAATATGTTTCACGTGAAACCTTTTAATATATCAGTGATTAATTGTGAATAACTAATCAAGTATTAATAATAGAAGATTTTTTCAGATGTTTTTCGAAAATTTTTATGTTCCACGTGAAACATCTTGCAAATTTTGAAATTCTGTAATATTTTTATTTAAATATTGATTTTGTATATAGTATTTGTTATAATATATACGTGCAACAAATATATTGTAAATTGGTCAGGATCGGAAGATAGCAGCCACGTCAGTCAATGTTTGTGTGCACTTTTTTTATAGGAGAAAATGATGAATTTCATAAATATAGCTATTTCTGAGGCTAAAAAAGCTTATTTTAAAGGTGAAGTTCCAGTAGGGGCTGTTTTGGTTAAAAATAACCAAATTATCGCTAAAAGCCATAATATTAAAGAAAAAAAGCATAACATTTTGGGTCATGCTGAAGTAATTTGTATAAAAAAAGCTTCTAAAAAGTTAAAAACTTGGAAGCTGGACGATTTAGATTTGTATGTTACGTTAAAACCTTGCAGTTTATGCGAAGTTGTAATAAAACATTCTAGAATAAAAAATGTATATTATTTATTAGATAAAAATGAATCAAAAAAAGAATATAATCAAACAAATGTTTGTAAAATAAAAGATGAAAATATCATAGAAGAAAATTATAAAAATTTATTGGCTGATTTCTTTAAAAATAAGCGTAAAAATAAATAAATAATAATAATTTATGGTATAATTTATTTATCGGAGGGAATATGAATTATAAAGTACTATATAGAAAATATAGGCCTGATAGTTTTGAATCTTTAATAGGCCAAGAAAATACAGTTAAAATCCTTAAAAATAGTCTTATAACTGATAAAATAGCACATGCTTATATTTTTTCTGGACCTAGAGGAACAGGAAAAACAAGTTCTGCGAAAATATTTGCTAAAAGTGTTAATTGTTTGGATTTAAATAATGGAAATCCTTGTGGAAAATGTGTTAATTGTGAGAATTTTTCTAATTCACATGATATTATAGAAATAGATGCTGCTTCAAATAATGGTGTTGATGAAATAAGGGAAATAACAAATAATATAAAATTAGCTCCAAATGCATTAAAATATAAAGTTTATATTATAGATGAGGTTCATATGTTAAGTCAAAGTGCTTTCAATGCTTTATTATTAACGTTAGAAGAGCCACCATCGCATGTTTTATTTATTTTAGCTACAACAAATATTGAAAGTGTACCTATAACCATATTATCGAGATGTCAAAGATTTGATTTTAGAAAAATTAATGAAAAAGACATAGAAAAGCATTTAAAATTAATATGTGAACAAGAAGATATAGATATAACAGAAGAAGCAATAGAAGAAATTTCTTATTTATCTGATGGTGGTATGAGAGATTCTTTAAGTTTATTAGATCAATTATCAAAAGAAAACAATAAAATTGATGTCGATTCAGTTTTGAGTGTTGTAGGTAATATTTCAAAACAAAATGTTAAATTAATTTTAGATTATCTTGAGGATAAAAATTATACTGATTTAATTAATTTATTAGAAGATTTATCTAGTAAATCACTAGACTCGAAAATATTAATTAAATCATTGATTGATGAAGTATCTATAAGGGTTAAAAATTTAGTTATTGGTAATTATAATAGTAAATTATCTGTATCAAAATATAAAAAATTAGTTTTTGATTTGAGTGATTTAATGAATAAAATAAATGTTAATTTAGATGTATTCCAAATATTAATTATTACTTTAATTAATATAGTTATTGATGATGAGGTAGTTGTTGTAAATAATAACAAAGTTATTTTAAACGATATTGAAAATAAAGTTGGAAAAGAAGAACTAAAATCAGAAAAAAGAGACATAAAATCAGAAAAATTGATAGAAAAAAACGAAAATTTGAGTGAAATTAAGAAAATAAGGATAAATAATTGTTTTTTTGGAGTTAAAAAAGAAAGTAAATTATTTCATGTAGATAATTGGAAAGAATTTTTGTTAAATGTTGACTCTAAATATAAAGGTATACTTTATGATACTCTTGTATTAGCTGCGTCAGAAGAAATTTTAATTATAGGTTCAGAAATTAGTAATAATATTAAAGAATTAGATAATAATTATAAAATTTTTGAAGAAATTTATTCAAAATTAGTAAAAAATAATGTGAAATTAGTATTTTTATCACTTAATGAATGGAAGGTGTACTCGGATGAGTATGTTCAAAATTTAAAAAATGGTATAAAATATAATTATATCGAAGAATTACCAAATAATAATTGTGAGTTAACTCAAATTGCTAACGATATATTTGGTGATGATATAATACAGAAAGGATAGGAAAATTATATGAATATGCAAAATTTAATGCAACAAGCACAAAAAATGCAACGTGATATTGCAAAAAAACAAGAAGAATTAAAAGGAATGGACTTTACTGGTTCATCTGAATTTTTAGATATTAAAATTAATGGTGAAAATCAAATACTGGATATTAATTTTAAAATTAACGAATTAGATTCAGAAGATATGGATATATTAGGTGATATGATTAAAATTGCTTATAATGATGCTAAATCTAAACTTGATAAAGAAACAGAATCTAAAATGGGTTCATATAGTAATATGAATGGTTTATTTTAATGGTATATCCAGAAATTTTACAAAAATTAATAAATTATTTTAAAAAATTTCCTGGAATAGGAGAAAAAACAGCTGAAAGGTTGGCTTTATCTATATTAGATTTTGAAGAGGATGACATTGAAGGATTTTCAGAAATATTAATGTTGGCCAAAAGTGATTTAAAAAAGTGCAAAATTTGTGGTCATATTGCAGATGGTGATGTTTGCACTATTTGTTCAGACCCAACTAGAAATAAAAATTTGATATGTGTAATAGAAGATTATAAAAGTGTGTTCGCTTTTGAAAAAGTAGGAAATTATAATGGAGTTTATCATGTTATAAATGGGTTAATTAGTCCTATTAATAATATATCTCCTGAAGATATTAATCTTAATTTATTAATTAATAGAGTTAATGAACTGGAATCACCAGAACTTATATTAGCTTTAAAATCATCTATCGAAGGTGAGACTACAACACTTTATATCAAAAAAATATTCGAAAAATCTAGTGTTATCATTTCTAGACTTTCTTATGGTTTACCTATGGGTGCTGAGATTGACTATTTGGATATATTAACTTTAGATAAAGCTTTAGAAGATAGAAAAAAAATATCAGAATAATAATAAATAATTAACATATTATTAAATGTGATAATATGAAAAAGAATGTAATTTGTTTTGCAAAAAAATTAGTATTAGCATTTGTTTTAATTTATACTTTGGACTTACTATTAATAAATTTAAATATTTTTGTGCCTATTAATTTATTCACAATTATATTTACTACTATATTAGGTCCTGCAGGAGTTATTACTTTGGTATTTTTATCTTTCTTATTATAGGAGAGATATGAAAAGTAAGGAAATTTTATTTTTAAGTGATTTATATGATAATAATAAATTATCACATGCATACTTGATTGAAACTAACAATCAGGATTTTTGCGTTGATGAATTATTAAATTTGACAAAAAAGATGTCTTGTCTCGATACATTTAATACAGAGTGCTCTAAATGTAACTTATGTAATATGATTGATAACTATTCTTCATTAAATGTATTTTTAATTGAACCGGATGGCAAAAATATAAAAAAAGATCAAGTTCTTGAACTTCAAAAAAAATGTTCAACTAAGCCAGTTTTATCTAAAAATAATATTTATATTATAAAAAATGCTGATTCTTTAAATTCATCTTCATCAAATACTATGTTAAAATTTATTGAAGAGCCTGTTGATAATTTATATGGCTTTTTCATTGTTAATAATAAAGATAATGTTATTAACACTATAAAAAGTAGATGTGAAGTTGTTAGTGTTTTTTACGAAGAAGAACAAAATTTATCTTCTTTAGGATTTAAAGATGATGATCTTGAAAAATTTTTAAATATAGCTTATGAATATTTATTAGCTCTTGATAATAACAAGGCATTAAGTATTTTAAATAACAAATATATTTTGAATGATATTGTCAAAGAAAAAGAAGTTATACAAAAATTTTTAAATTTGTTATATATGATTAATGAGGAATATTTCAGAAAAAAAGTTAATTTGAGTCATAGTAATTATTTTACTAATTTCTCTTTTTTAGAAAAGTATGATATAAATATATTGTTAAAGAAGAAAAAAATAATTAGCGATTGTATAGGTGATTTACAATTTAATTTAAATACTGAATTATTAATGGATAGATTTATAATAGAATTGGGAGAAATATAATGAGTAATGTATATGGTGTAACTTTTACTAAAGGTGGTAAAGTTTATTACTTTAAAACTAAAGATGATAAAAAATGCAAATTAAATTATACTGTAATTGTTGAAACTGAAAAAGGTGAACAATTTGCTACTATAGTTAATGAACATAAAGATATTTCTAAAATTAAAAACTTAGAAGAAATGAAATATATTTTAAGAAATACTAATAAAGAAGACTACGCTCAGTATAAGAAAAATATTAAAGATGCTGAAATTGCTTTAAAAAAATGTAAAGAATATGTTAAAGAGCTTAAATTAAATATGAACTTTGTCAGTGCTTCTTATAATTTTTCAAGAACTCAGTTACTTTTTAATTTTTATGCAGATGATCGTGTAGATTTTAGGGAGCTTGCAAAAAAATTAGCAGCTAGTTTTAAAACTAGAATAGAACTTAGACAAATTGGGGCAAGAGATAAAGCTAAAGAAGTTTGTGGAGTAGGTGTGTGTGGTCAAAAATTATGTTGTGCAAGATATTTGCAACAAATGGAGACTGTCTCTATAAATCAAGCTAAAAATCAAAATTTAGCTCTTAACCCTAGTAAAATTAATGGTGCTTGTAATAGGTTAATGTGCTGTTTAGCATATGAAGATGAAGTATATACAAACAATAAAAAAGAATTACCATCATATGGTGATAAAATAAAAAAATGTGGAAAAGTTTGTACTGTTAAATCAGTTAATGTTTTAGAAATGAAATATAAAGCTGAATGTGAAAACAATATTATAGAGTTTGATGCAAATGAAGATAATTAAGAATGATATATTCGATTATAAAAATAGATATATATTTCAGTATGAAGAAGGATTTAAGTTTTCGTTAGATTCTGTATTATTAGCAGAATTTGTTGATAACATTAAATCTAATTCTAAAGTCGTTGATTTATGTTCAGGAAATGCAGTAATTCCGCTTATACTAACTACTAAATTTGATGTTACTATAAAATGTTTGGAAAAACAAACTGCTGTATATGAACTTGCAGAAAAATCAATTTTATTTAACAAATTAGAAAATAAAATAGAAGTTTTTAATTTGGATATTAAGGATTATAAAAATGTGGTAGATAATAATACAGTAGATGTTATTACTTGTAATCCGCCTTTTTTTAAATTAAATGAAAATAGTTTATTAAATAAAAATGATTTATTAAATATAGCTAGACATGAAGTCTGTATTACTTTAGAAGAAATTTTTTCTATTGTAAGCAAACTTTTAAAGAGTAATGGTACATTTTACCTTGTTCATAGAGCCCAGCGTCTAGATGAAATATTAGTTTTTGCTAATAAATATAATGTAAATGCTAAAAATATTATGTTTGTTAGTACTAAAAAACATAGTGATTTTAATACAGTTCTAATTAAATTTGTTAAGAATTCTAAATTAGGAGTTAAAATAGGTTATAAAGAAATTTTTGATTTAGAGACATATCAAAATTTGTTTAGGAAGGAATAAATATGAAGTTAATAGTAGGATTAGGTAATCATGGTAAAAAATATGATAATACTAGACATAATATAGGTTTTATGGTCCTTGATAAATATTTAGGTAGCGTTGAATGGAAAGATAAATTCAATTCTGATTTTGTTAAGAAAAATGTAAAAGGGGAAGAGGTTTTATTTATTAAACCAAAAACTTATATGAATCTATCTGGTGATGCTTTAATTAAATTTGTTAATTACTATAAGGTTGAAGTTGAGGATATATTAATAATACAAGATGATTTAGATATGGAAGTAGGAACTTTTAAATTGAAAAAAAATACTTCTTCTGGCGGTCATAATGGTATTAAATCTATTGAATCTGTTTTAAAAACTAAATCTTTTGCAAGACTTAAAATTGGAATTTTAGATAAAAATAAAAAAGATGTTATAGATTTTGTATTAGGAAAATTTTCAAAAACTGATATTGATAATATATTTAAAACTGATTATGATAATATAATAAATATGTTTATAAATTATGGTTATGAACATACTATTAATAGGTATAAAAATTAATATGGAATTTTTAAAGGATATATTTGAGTACAAAAACAATTCTGTTGTAAGTGGTTTAACAAGTGAGTTAAATGTTTTTTACGTCTTAAATTATTTTGAAACAAAAAAAGAAGATGTATTAGTAGTCACTAATAGTTTATATGAAGCTACGAAATTATATAATCAATTTCAAGCTTACACTAAAAATGTTTTACTTTTTCCGATGGATGATTTTTTAACATCGGTTGCTGTTGCTGAGTCTCCTGATTTAAAATTTACTAGACTTGAAACTTTGAATAAGTTAGAAAATTCTACTAATATAATCATTACTAATTTAATGGGTTATTTGAAATTTTTATCTGCTAAAGAAGAAAAAAATGAGTTAAATTTAAAAATGAATTTAAATATTTCTAGAAAAGAATTAATGGACACGTTAGATAAGTTTGGTTATTCTAGAGAGTCATTAGTAACATCAACGGGTGAATATGCTGTAAGAGGACTTGTAATTGATATTTTTCCTATACACGAAACTAAGCCAGTAAGGGTTGAATTCGATGGTAATATTATTGAAGGTATAAAGTTTTTTGATGAAAATACTCAAAGAACTAACAATTCACTTGATGAGATAATTATTAATCCTGTTAGTGAAATTAAAACTGAAGTAAAAAATTCTATATTAGATTATTTGAGAGATAAAAATTTATTTTTATTTGATGAAAGTCAGATAAATGCTGGTTACTTTAAAATTCAAGAAGAAATGTTTGAATATAAAAATCATAAAAATATAACTGATAAATTAATGTTTGATATAGAAGAAATTAAACCTGAATTCAAGATAGTTATTAACACAATAGACTCTTCAATGAATGATGTTTTTTATAAAGCCAGTGAATTAACAAATTATAATGAAAATTTTGATAAACTATTAATTGATTATAATTTTTGGAAAAAATCTAATAAAGAAGTTTATTTTTATTTAACGCTTGATAATCAGATTTCGAAAATCAAAGAAATTATTAACGATGCCGTAATTGTTAATAAGCCATTAAATAAAGGATTTTCTATTAGTAATTATGTTTTGATATCTGCTAATGATATTGGAAAAACAGTTCATGAAACAGTTAATTATAAAAGTAGTTATAAATTTGGTAAAAAAATTAAAAGTTATGATCAACTAGAAATTGGTGATTTTGTTGTACATGTTACTCATGGTGTTGGTGTTTACAATGGTATCGTAAAACTTAATAAAGGTGATGTAGAAAAAGATTTTTTACAAATTTTATATGCTGGTGAAGATAAAATATATGTTCCTGCATCTAAAATTACTACTATATTTAAATACGGAGATAAAGATGGATCTAATCCAAAAATTAATAAACTTAATAGTGATACTTGGAAAAAAACAAAAAAATATATTGAATCTAAAATAAAGGATATATCTCTTGAACTTATGGATTTATATAAAAAAAGACTTGAAGCGAAGACTGAAGCTTATGAACAGTTTGAACATGAAAAAGAGTTTGACAAATCATTTGATTATACTTTAACTAGTAATCAAATTAGAAGTGTCGATGAAATTATTAAAGATTTAACTAGTAGTTATCCAATGGATAGATTATTATGTGGTGATGTTGGTTTTGGAAAAACTGAAGTAGCTTTTAGAGGAGTATTTAATGCTGTTTTAAATAATAAACAGGTTATGTTTTTGTGTCCTACTACTATATTATCTTCCCAGCAGTATAAAGTAGCTATGAAAAGATTTGCGTCTTGGCCACTTGAAATTGCTCTTTTAAATAGATTTGTTAGTGTTAAAGAAGCTAAAAACATTATAAATAGATTTAATGAAGGAAAAATAGACATTTTATTTGGAACTCATAAAATTTTAAGTGACGAAATTAAACCTAAAAATTTAGGATTGTTAGTAATAGATGAAGAACAAAGATTTGGAGTAGTTCATAAAGAAAAAATAAAAAAATATAAAAATGATGTTAATATTTTAACTTTAAGTGCAACACCTATACCTAGAACACTAAAAATGGCTTTGTCTGGTATAAGAGATTTATCTGTTATTGATACACCTCCAGTTAATAGGTATCCAGTTCAAACTTATGTTCTTTCTGAAAATGATTTAATTCTAAAAGATGCAATTTATAAAGAATTATCAAGAAAAGGTCAAATATTTATTTTATATAATAAGGTAGAAGATATTGAAAGTAAAGTGTCTTATATTAAACGACTAGTTCCTGATGCAAAAATAAATTATGCACATGGACAAATGAATAAAACTGAACTTGAAAATATTATGAATGACTTTATAAATTATAAGTATGATATTTTAGTATGTACTACAATAATAGAAAGTGGAATAGATATACCAAACGTTAATACTTTAATTGTTTATGATGCTGATCATTTTGGTTTATCGCAGTTATATCAAATTAGAGGAAGAGTCGGTAGAAGTAATAAAATAGGGTATGCTTATTTACTTTATAAAGAAGGAAAAGTATTAAATGAAGTTGCTTCAAAAAGACTTAAAGCAATTAAAGAGTTTACTGAACTTGGTTCTGGTTATAAAATTGCTATGAGAGATTTAGCTATAAGAGGAGCAGGAGATGTTTTTGGTTCTTCTCAAGCTGGATTTGTTGATTCTGTAGGTATTAGTCTTTATTTAAAAATGATGGATAACGAGATTAAAAGACAAAAAGGTGAGGAAGTATGTGAAGAAGAAGATATAACTACATTACTGGATGTAAATACTCATATTAATGATAATTATGTTGAAGATGAAGATATAAAAATTGAAATTCACACTCTTATTAATAAAATTGAGGATGAAAAATCTTTTGAAGATGTTAAATTTGAACTTGAAAATAGATTTGGTAAGTTACCAGAAGATATAATTATTTACATGTATCAAGAATGGTTTGAATCATTAGCGCAAAAACTTAATATTAAAAATGTTAAACAAACAGATAGGCTAATAGAAGTTGTAATTCCTAAAGAAATTAGTGATAATGTCAAAGGTGATAAACTTTTAATTAATGCTTTTCAAATTAATACTAATTTCAATATTAAGTATTTAAGTGGTCAAATAGTAATATCTTTACTTATAAAAAAATCAGCAGAAGAGAGTTTTGTTATTTCTTTAATTAAACTTTTAAATAGTATACTAACAGAAATGAATAATTAATTGTAATTTACTCACACTATAAAAGAAGTGGAGTGAAATTTTTGAAAAGTACAGGAGTTACCAGAAGAATAGATGAATTAGGTAGAATTGTTATACCAAAAGAAATTAGAAGAACGCTAGCTATAAGAGATGGTGAAAACTTAGAAATATTAATTGAAGGAAATAAAATAATTTTACAAAAATATTTAGTTATGCAAAATTTACTTGAACTTAGTAACAAAATTATAGAAGTTGTTTCTAGTGTGCTAGAGGAAGAAATAATTATTACTGATAGAGAAAAAATAATAGCATCTTCAAATAAGCTTAAACATTTGTTAAACATAAAAAATACTTCGGTATTGCTAAAATATATTGATAACAGAGAATCTGGCACTATTAGTAGTATTGATAGTTTAGTATTTGATGAGTCTGAAATTGATGGTTATATATCTATAGTACCAATTATAAATGAAACTGATTGTTTAGGTCTAATCTTAATTGTAAGTGAAGAAAATAATTCGAAAGAAAATTTAAAACTAGCAAAGATAGTTTCTAAAATATTATCAGAAAAAATTAATATAAACTAAAACAGTAATAAGTTTTAGTTTTTGTTAGTCAAAATATTGTAAATATTCTTATAGTATGATATTATTTATTTAATTAACGAGGAAAAAAATGAGTAAATATAGGAGTTTTAAAGAGAGTTAACGTTGGTGTGAGTTAATAAACAAATGTATTGAATATGGTTTTTGGAGTTAAAACGAGTTGTTTCGTTAAAAACATTAAGAGCATGTAAATCATGAATTAAGGTGGTACCGCGGAATTTTTTTCGTCCTTTACTTTAATTTGTGATTTTTATTTTTGGAGGAATTATGAGAAAATTTGAAAAAGTAAGTTATGAAGAATTTAGTAAAAATATTAATTTAGATAGAGAATCATATAATAGTTATTTGTTACCTGTTAGAAAGACTAAATTTAGTGCAGGATATGATTTTTTGGCTATAGAAGATTTTACTATAAAGCCTGGAGAAATAAAAAAAATACCTACAGGATATAAAGTAACTATGCAAAATGATGAAATGTTAATGATATTGGTTAGAAGTAGTTCTGGATTTAAGTATAATGTTAGAATGTGTAATCAAGTTGGCATTATAGAAAGTGACTATTATAACAATGTAAGTAATGAAGGGCATTTATTTGTAGCTTTGCAAAATCATGGTGATAAAGATTATGTTGTTAAAGCGGGTGAAGGTTATGCACAAGGAGTATTTACAAAATTTTTATTAACTGAAGATGATTTTGTAGAAAATACAAGAAGTGGTGGTATTGGTAGCACTACTAGTAAGGAGAATTAAAATGGAAAAATATTATATAACAACTGCAATTGCTTATACATCTGGAAAACCTCATATTGGTAATACTTACGAAATAGTATTAGCAGATGCGATAGCAAGATATAAAAGATTAGAAGGTTATGATGTTTATTTTCAAACTGGAACTGATGAACATGGTCAAAAAATAGAAATAAAAGCAGAAGAAGCTAATATAAGTCCTCAAGAGTTTGTTGATAAAGTTGCAGCTGAAATAAAAGATAACTGGGATTTAATGAATGTAAGTTATGATGAATTTGTTCGAACATCTAATGTTAATCATAAAGAAAAAGTTCAAAGAATATTTGATAAAATGCTTGCTAAAGGTGATATATATTTAAGTGAGTATGAAGGTTTATACTGCACTCCTTGTGAATCTTTTTGGACAGATTCGCAATTAATTGATGGTAAATGTCCTGATTGTGGCAGAGAAGTTAAATCACAAAAAGAGGAAGCATATTTCTTTAAGTTAAGTAAGTATCAAGAAAAACTTGAGAAATATATTGAAGAAAATCCTGAATTTTTAGAGCCTATTTCTAGAAAAAATGAAATGATTAATAATTTTATTAAGCCAGGACTTCAAGATTTATGTGTCTCTAGAACTACTTTTGATTGGGGAATAAAAGTTAAATCAAATGATAAACATGTAGTTTATGTTTGGTTAGATGCCCTTACTAACTATATAACTTTTATAGGATACGATGTTCAAGGAAGTAATGAACTATTTAATAAATTATGGCCTGCGGATTTACATTTAATAGGAAAAGATATTTTTAGATTTCATTCTTTATACTGGCCTTGTTTTTTATGGAGTTTGGATCTTGAAATACCTAAAAAAATATTTGGTCATCCTTGGCTTTTAATGAATAATGATAAAATGAGTAAAAGTAAAGGAAATATTATATATGCAGAGGACTTAATTAATAAATTTGGTATAGATGCTGTTAGATACTATTTACTTCATGAAATTCCATTTGCAAATGATGGTAACTTAAGTGATGAATTAATAACTGAAAGATTTAATTCAGATTTAGCTAATATTTTAGGTAATTTAGTAAATCGTACTATTTCTATGAGTAAAAAATACTTTGATAAAGAAGTTGAAAACACTTATGTAACTGATGATTTAGATGAAGAATTCATTAAGCTATCTGAAAGTTTATCTACTGAAGTTTCTTATAAAATGAATGAACTAAAAGTTGCTGATGCACTTGAATTAATAATAAATCATTTTAGAAACTGTAATAAATATATTGACGATACAATGCCTTGGGCTTTAGCTAAAGACGAAAATAAAATTAGTAGACTAAAAACTGTTTTATATAATTTAGTAGAAGCAATTAGAATTGGAACAGTTTTACTACAGGCATTTTTACCTGATGTTAGTGAAAAAATACTATACCAATTAAATGCGGATATAGCTACACTTGAAAGTACTAAAAAATTTGGTCAATTCAAAAATAATACTGTACTAAATGACCCAGAAATTTTATTTGCTAGGATAGAAAATGAATAATTTTCACTTTTGGGATACTCATGCTCATGTTTTAAATGAGTATTACGAAGATATAGAAGATATTTATAATTTAGCAATTAAGAATAATGTGAAATATATTTTAAATTCTGGTACCGATGCAGCTAGTAATAAAGAAGTGCTTGTGTATGCTGATAAATATGATAATATGTATGCTACTTTAGGTATACATCCAGGTTCTGTTGAGAAATATGTAGAAAGCGATTTGATTTTTATTGAAAATAATATTAAAAATGAAAAAGTTTTAGCAGTAGGAGAAATAGGCCTTGATTATTATTATGGTGCTGAAAACAAACTAGCTCAAAAGGAATTATTTGAAAAACAATTAAAGCTTGCAGAGAAATATAATGTGCCAGTAGTAGTGCATAGTAGAGAAGCAACATTAGATACTTTAGAGATATTAAATAAGTATAATGTTAAAGGAGTTATTCATTCTTTTTCTGGTTCCTTAGAAACTGCTAGAGAATATATTAAACTTGGGTATATGTTAGGTATTAATGGAGTAGTCACATTTAAAAATTGTAAGACAAAAGATTTTTTAAAAAATATACCTCTTGATAATATTGTTTTAGAAACAGATTGTCCATTTTTAACACCAGTTCCTTATAGAGGAAAAGTAAACGATAGTTCTAAAATTATAAACATTGCTGATTTTGTTGCTAATATATATAATATATCAATTTACGAACTTGCTGATATTACTAATAATAATGTTAATAAAATTTTTAATATATAAGAATTTAGGTGGTTATTTTTTCCATGGCAATCATTTCTAGTTTTAAAATTACTTACTCCTTTGACAATATATATATGTTATAGTAAAATGTATGTATACATTTGAGGTGTAATTTAATGAAAAAAATTATTAAGAGTATTAAATTTTCTTTTTTAGCACTATTTATAACTATAATAGGTTTGAGTGCTTCTGTAGAAGAAAAAAATATTGATAATACAAATATTAATAAAACTGTTAATTTGTCTACAATGGCAATGAAAATAGAACAAAGTGAATGGGATAAACTTTATACACCATTAAATACCTATTCAGGTGATTTAACAGGTTATGTTTATAACTGTCCTTTATGTACTGGTAAGCTTGCTTGTATGAGTTCTTTAGATTTATCTGGTGGTAGAACCACTTATAATGATGAATCTTATGGAGATCTTAGAATAGTAGCTTCATCAAGTAATTTACCTTGTGGTTCTGTAGTTTCTTTTGAAAGTGATAGAGTTAGCTCTGAAATGATTTATGCTATAGTTTTAGATAGAGGTGTTATAGGAACTTCTCTAGACTTATTAGTTGCTAATTTAGATGATGCTTATACTACTGTAGGAAGAAGTGAAATTACTTACAATGTTTTAAGAAATGGTTGGGGGACTGAAGAATAAATGAAAGCAAAGAAAAAATTTGGTCAAAATTTTTTGATAGATAATACTGTATTAGATTCTATTTCTAATGCAGTTTTTGCGTTTTCTGAGGATTTAATAATAGAAATTGGTCCTGGAAGAGCTGCTCTTACAAAAAAATTAATTGAAAAAAATTGTGATTTAATAGCGTATGAAATAGATAATGATATGAAAACTATATTATCTAAATTAGAAAATGATAAGTTTAAGGTGATTTATGGTGATTTTTTAAATTCAGATATAAAAAGTGATATAAAAGATATTAATTATAAAAACTTACACATAGTGGGAAATTTACCTTATTATATAACAACTCCTATTTTAGAAAAAATAATAAATGCAAATTTAGATTTATCTTCTATAACAATTATGGTTCAAAAAGAAGTTGCCGATCGCTTTTTAGCTAAACCAAAATCTAAAGATTACGGCTATTTTACTCTTTTTTTAAGTTATTACTTTAATTCTGAACGTATTATTGATGTTCCAGCTGAATCATTTGATCCAGCGCCAAAAGTAAAAAGTGCTGTTGTTAAATTTACTCCTAAAGAAAATATAAATTTGGATAAGAATAAATATTTTGATTTTTTAAAAGATTGTTTCAAAGAGAAGAGAAAAACTTTAAGAAATAATTTAAAAAACTATAATTTAGATAAAATGTATAAAGTATTAAACAAATACAATTTATCCGAGTCAAGTAGAGCAGAAGAACTAAGTGAAGAAGTTTTTATAGATTTGTTTTTAAATCTAGTTCACTAATAGACATTTATTGACTCAGCTTTATATGTTTGTTATTCTAAATTTAATTAAGGAGGCTTTTATGAAAGTTACAAAAGACATGTTACATGATGATTTGAAGGATGTATATCATAAATATATGATTATAGCTGAACTTTTATCAAATAAAAACTTCATTACTGCATATAATTTTTATTTAAAGCATTTTAAAAAATCTAGAGATATCAATAATATTTTGATACAAGAAAAAGAGATAATTACTCAAAAAAATGTACAAATAGATTTGAAGATATATACTCCAAACAATATGAATGAATCATTACCTTTATTTTTATACATTCATGGGGGAGGTTATGTTACTGGAACTCCAGAAAATTATGAAAACAGTATTGAACAATTTATTAATACTAGACCTTGTGTTATAGTCTCTCCTAAGTACCGTAAAGCTTTTGAAGCGCCTGCACCTGCTGCTATTAACGATTGTTATAATACTTTATTGTGGGCTAAAAAGAATTTCGAAATGTTAAATATTAATGATAATAGATTTATTGTAGGAGGACACAGTGCAGGGGGAGGACTTACTGTTTCAACTGTACTTCTAGCAAGAGAAAGAAAAGAAGTAGATATAGCTTTTCAATTACCAATTTATCCTATGATAGATAGCACGCAACCTTACAATGATAAATTAAATATCCAAAGTCCTATGTGGAGTACTAAAGGAAATAAAAAGGCTTGGGAAACTTATTTGAATTACTACTATAATAATAAATTAGATATTCCTGACTATGTTGTGCCAATGCAAAATGATAATTATAATAATTTGCCTCCTGCTATTTCTATTGTTGGTTCTCTTGATCCTTTTTATGTTGAAACTATTAAATATATTGAAGGTTTGTCTTTGGCTGGTGTAGCTACTGAATTTCAAATATTTAAGGGATGTTTTCATGCATTTGATATAGAACAACCAGATGCTAATATATCAATAGAAGCTCAAAAATTTATATTAGATAATTATGCTTGTTATTATGATAAATATATTCTTAACTATCAAAGAAAAAGATAAATTTAATATTCAAAACAATTGTTGTTTTGTTTTTTTTGTCTAAAAATTATATTTTGCATAAAATAATATGTGATGTTATATGGAATTTAAAAAAGGCGATTTTGTAACGAGAAAGAGTTATAATCATGATACTATATTTAAAATTATTAATATTAAAGACGATATATATTATTTAAAAGGAATAGAAGCTAGATTATACGCTACTAGTGAAAAATTTGACTTAGAAAAAAAAGAAGAGTATATTGAAGATGAATTTATTGTAGAAAATTTTAAAGAAGATAGAAGTGATTATTTTTTCTTACCTGCAAAAATTTTACATTTAGATGGAGATAATGAATATTTATCTAAATGTTTGAAATATTATAAAAATTTAGGTATATATGCGATAGGTAAAAAAGTCAAAGAAGATATTATGTATGAGCAATTACCTAAGCTTTTAGAAGAATATAAACCTGATATAGTTATAATTACTGGTCATGATGCATATTATAGAAAAAAAGGAGACCAAAATAATATTAAAAATTATAAGAATTCATCTAATTTTGTTAAAGCTATAAAGTCTGCTAGAAAGTTTGAAAGAAGTCATGATAAATTAATTATAATTGCTGGGGCGTGTCAAAGTTATTATGAAGAACTAATAAAGGCAGGTGCAAATTTTGCATCTAGTCCTAAAAGAATTAATATTCATGCGCTTGATCCAGCTATAATTGCATCTACTGTTGCTTTAACTGAAAGAAATAAAGAAATTGATTTGATTAATACTTTATCCAAAACTAAATATGGTATTGAAGGAATGGGTGGACTTATTACGAGCGGTCTTATGTACATTGGTTATCCGAGATAGGAGAATAATGAATTTAAATGTAATAAAACGTGAAGTAGAATCTAAAATAGGAGATAGTGTTCAAATTGTAGTTTACGGAATGAGAAATAAAACTAGCACTTATTTTGGTAAACTTAAAGAAGTATATCCCAATATATTTACTATATCTACTGATATAGGAGAAAAAAGTTTTTCTTATGCAGATGTATGTACTGGAGAGGTTAAAATTAAGTATTTTTAATAAAATGCTTGCTAATTGTAAATTTTGGGAGTAAAATATATTTAAGGTTGAAAAATCTATGTTAGGAGTGTGTAATTATGAAAATTACGTCAGTAGAAGTTTTAAAATTCGAAAAGGAAGGGTCTAGAGTTAGAGGTTTTGCAAAAGTCGTGATCGACGATTGTTTAATGATTCACAATATAAGAATCATCGAAAAAGATAACGAAATGATTATTGCTATGCCAAGTCGCAAAAAAAATGAAGATACGCATATGGATGTAGTTCATCCACTTAATGCTGAAACTAGAAAAATGTTTGTAGACAGAATTTTAGAAGAATATAGAAAATTATAATATTTTCTTTTTTTCTGTCATAAACTTAATTGAAAGGGTGCGTTATGATAGATAAGGTTTTACACGAAATTAAAATTTTAGACAGATCATTTATACACTTGTCAGGAATTTCTAAGATTGAAAGTTTTAATAATGAGGAATTTTTACTAGAATCTAATATGGGAAATATACACATTCGAGGAAAAGATTTAGAAGTGATTAAAATGGATACTAACGATGGAAATGTTAAAATAAAAGGTAAAATAGATTCACTTCATTATGTGGACGGAAAAATAAAGAAAAAGGAAGATAGCATTTTATCTAAGTTATTTAAATAATGGATATAGGTGTACAACTTAATTTATTGTTTTTTTCCCTTATTTATGGATTTATTTATTTCTTTTCTCTAAAATTTAATAAATTCATAATAGAAAAAATAAGTATATTTTTTCAAATAATTATCACCATTTTGTTTATTTTAAATTTAGTTATAATTTATTTAATTATATTGTACAAAATCAATTATGGTGAATTTCATTATTATTTTGCTATTATGTTTTTAATTGGATTTTTAATAGCGTACATTTTATGTAAATATATTGTCAATAAAAAGAAAAACACTTGATATAAATAAGTGTTTTTTATATTATATATATTATAAGGGTGATATAGATGAAAACTAGTAAGAAAGAAAAGAAGAGATTAATTACATTATCTGCTTTATTAATTTTTTTAATATGTACTTTAATTATAAGTACTTATAGTGATTGGAGTCAAATAGCTCAAAACAATGCAAACATTGCTTCACTAGAAGTAGAATACGAAGATATGCTTTTAGCCGAAAAGTCACTAAAAAGTGATGTTACTAAATTAAGTGATCCAGAGTATGTAGCAAGATATGCAAAAGAAAAGTATTTATTTTCATCTGAGGGTGAATATATTATAAGAATGGACTAGCGTTCATTTTTTTTAATTATTTTATCTATTAGACCATATTCTAAAGCCTCGTTTGCATCTAGATAGTTATCTCTATCTGTGTCTTTTTCTATTATTTTAATATCTTTTTTGGTTTTTAATGATAATATTTTATTTAATTTTTCTCGTGTTTTCAATATGTGTTCAGCTGCAATTTTTATATCACTAGCTTGTCCTTTTGCTCCTCCTAAAGGTTGGTGTATCATAACTTCTGTGTTTTCTAAAACGCTTCTTTTATTTTCTGAGCCAGACGCCAATAAAAATGCTCCCATACTTGCACATATTCCAAGTCCGATTGTACACACATCAGATTTTATGAAATTCATTGTGTCATAGATTGCAAAACCTGCAGTAACAGAACCTCCTGGACTATTAATGTATAAATATATATCATCATTATTTAGTGAATCTAAATATAATAATTGACTTACTACTAAATTACTAACACTATCTGTTATTTCGTCATAGATAAAAATTATTCTATCTTTTAATAATCTAGAATACAAATCATAAGAATATTCTCTATTCGAAGTTTTTTCTAGAACTGTTGGTATTATATTCATTTTTTACCTTTCTTACTTCTATAAATATAATAGTTACTTTCTATAAAAAATATTCATAAAGTCGTTAATTTATATGGTTTATTTTTTCTTAATAAAATGTTATAATGTTTAAGAATAAAGGGACTGATATAATGAATACTATAAAATTATCTTTTGATAAAGGCATTACTAAAGAATTCGAAAAGGGAATTACATACTATGAAGTATGTGAAAATTTTGGTGTTCAAAATGAAACTTTAGCTGTTAAAACAAATAATTCTGTTAGTTCTTTAATGGAAAAAGCTGTTAAAGATGAGAATATAGAATTTATAAATATTAAAAGTATCGAGGGTAAAAGTATTTATAAAGCAGGCTTGAAGTTTTTATTTGAAGTTTCATTAAAGAAAAATTTTCCAAATGCAGAAATAGTATTTGATCATAGTGTTCCACTAGGTATGCACGCTACTATAGAATGTGATAAATTTTTTACTGAATATGACCTAGCAACTATCAAAAATACTATGAATGAATATGTTAATAAAAATTTAAAAATTAAAAAGATGACTATTTTGAAAAAAGAAGCTGTAGAGTTTTATAACAAAAGAAGAGAATTTGAAAAAGCTGATAATGCTGCTAATATTACTGATAATGTAGTTTCACTTTATGAACTTGATGGATATCATAATTACTTTTATAGTGACATGCCATATTCAACCGGAATGATTAATAAATATGAATTAGTTTATTTAGGTAAAAATAAAGTTATTTTTATGATGCCTCATGAGAAATCTAATTACGAAATACCAGAATATATACATTACTGGGGTATAATAGATACTTTTAATAAAAGTAAAGAGTGGTTACTAAGTCAAGAAATGCCTTATGTAACTAAACTTAATTTAGCTATAGCTAGTAATAAAATAAAGGATTTTATGAAAGCAAATGAAATTATTTTTCATATGGATATATTAAATATTGTTAATGAAATAAAAGCTAAAAAAAATGTTAAGTTTGTCATGGTTGCTGGACCTTCTTCTAGTGGTAAAACTACTACTACAAAAAGAATTAGTGAATACCTTAAAGCACTTGGGTATAACACTATAAATTTATCAACAGATGATTATTTTTTAGATAGAGATCAAACGCCTACTAATAGTAATGGTGAATTTGATTTTGAAAGAATCGATGCTATAGATTTAGAATACTTTAACTCTGATTTACAAAAATTATTAAATGGTGAAACTATTACTCTTCCAGAATATAATTTTATTATTGGTAAGAAAGAGCTTAGCAATAAAAATGTCACTTTAACTGAAGATACTATAATTTTAATTGAAGGTCTTCATTCGTTAAATGATGAACTTACTAGTAATATTAATCCAAGTTTAAAATATAAAATATATTTAAGTCCATTTATACCACTTAATATAGATAGACATAATTATATTTCTACAATTGATTTAAGATTACTTAGAAGAATTGTAAGAGATAATAGAACTAGAGGGTATAGTATTTCTAAAACTATACATACTTGGAATACGGTGAGAAATGGTGAAGAGAAGTATATATTTCCATATATTCATCAAGCAGATAAGATTATAAATACTGCTCTTAATTATGAAATAGGAGTTTTAAAAGCATATATTGAACCACTATTATTAAGTGTTAATATATCTTCTGTTTATTATGCAGAAGCTCAAAGAATTTTATGTTTTTTAAAACAATTTTTTGTAATACCAGGAGAGTATGTTGATAAAAATTCGATACTTAGAGAATTTATAGGAGGAGTTAATAATGATTAGAGTAGCAATAAATGGTTTTGGAAGAATAGGTAGATTAGCATTTAAAGAAATGATTACTAGTCCAGGTTTTGATATAATAGCAATAAATTCTATTGGAACACCTGAGGAGTTTGCTTATTTGTTAAAGTATGATTCTTCACTAGGAAGTTTTCATGAAGATGATATTTCTTTTGATGAAGAAAATATAACTATTAAAGGTATGAAAAAAATCAAAATAATCTCAAAGATGGATCCGTCTGAACTTCCTTGGAAAGATTTAAATATAGATTTAGTTTTAGAGTGTACTGGTGTATTCACTAAAAAAAGTGATTTAGAAAAACATATTGCTGCGGGAGCTAAAAAGGTTATTTTATCTGCTCCTGGTAAAGATGATATGAAAACAGTTGTATTTAATGTTAACGATAATATATTAAATAGTGCTGACAATGTGATTTCTGCAGCTTCTTGTACTACTAACTGTTTAGCACCTGTTTTAAAAGTAATAAATGATAACATAGGGATAACTAAAGGACTTATGACTACTGTTCATGCCTATACATCAGATCAAATGATTTTAGATGGTTCTCACAGCAAAGGAATTAATGCTAGAAGAGGAAGAGCAGCAGCTTTAAATATAGTTCCTGCTTCAACAGGAGCAGCTAAAGCAATAGGGCTTGTAATACCAGAATTATTAGGAAAAATGGATGGTACTAGTTTAAGAGTACCGGTGCCAGTCGGTTCGGTAATTGATTTAACTCTTGAACTTAATAGAAATGTAGAAGTAAGTGAAATTAATTCACTATTTGAGTTAAATCAAAATGAAACTCTTAAATTTACTATGGATCCGATAGTTTCCGGTGATGTTGTCAAAAAGAAGTATGGTGCTATTGTAGATGGTCAATCAACTTCAATTTTAGAAGTTGATGGTAAGCAGCTAGTTAAAATATTAGCTTGGTATGATAATGAATCTGGTTATACGTCTCAAATGATTAGAACAGCAAAAAAATTGTGTGAATTATAAAAATAATTTGCATTTTTATTTTAGAAAGGTTTATATGAAAAATATATTAGATTTAAATTTAAATAATAAGAAAGTAATTGTTAGATGTGACTTTAATGTACCACTAGATGATGAAAATAATATAATAGATGATACTAGAATTGTTAAAAGTTTAAAAACTATCAATTACTTGCTTTCAAATAACTGTAAGATTATATTACTAAGTCATTTTGGAAGGGTAAAAAATGAAGAAGATAAAAAAAAGTATAATTTAAATATTGTTGCTAAAAGATTAAGTGAACATTTAAATAAAAAAGTTACATTTATTAATAGTTGTTTTGGAGAAAATGTTAAAAATTATATTGATCAAGCAAGTGATGATATAATTATGCTTCAAAATACTAGATATATGGATTTAGATGGTAAACTAGAAAGTAATAATGATGTAAATTTATCATATTTTTGGTCTTCTTTAGCTGACGTATTTATCAATGATGCTTTTGCATCTTCTCATAGAAAGCATGCATCAGTTGCTGGCATTTCTAATTTTATTCCTAGTGCTATAGGTTTTTTGATAATGGAAGAAATTTGTGGCTTGAAACCTATCGTTAATCTTGACAAAAGACCTTTTGGTATTTTCATGGGTGGAGCTAAAGTAGAAGATAAGTTACCTATAATCAAACAACTAATTAATAAGTGTGATGTATTAATGTTGGGTGGAGGAATCTTAAACTCATTTTTAAAAGCAACAGGCTATGATGTAAAAAAATCTTTATGTACTAACGACGAAGTTGTTTTAAATGAATTAAGAGAGTTACTAAGATTATATCCACATAAAATTTATATGCCTAAAGATTTTATTTGGGGTGATGATAAAATTTTGGATATTAAAATAGATGAATATGAAGATATTATCATGTATTGCAAACTCATTTTCGTAAATGGAACAGCTGGTTTATATGAAAAGGATGAATATTCTGAAGGTACAAAAAAACTACTTTCTTTTTTACAAAAAAGCGGAAATAAAGTGATTGTAGGTGGTGGCGATACTATAAGCGCACTGAATAAGTTTGGTTACCAAGATTGTTTTGATTTTGTATCATCAGGTGGAGGAGCTTCGCTTGAGTACATTGCATATGCAAAATTAGATGCTTTGAAAGATTTAAATAATAATAAATTTATAGTTATTAACACTAAAAATAAATTAAATGGCGAAAATTTAGTTCTATTTGAAGGGTTTTTAAAAGATGTTAAAATCAACAATAAAACTTTAGTTGTTTGTCATAATAGTGATAATATTCCTAATATTAAATCTAAATCTTATATATTAGGTTCTCAAGAGGTAAGTGATAATAAAAATGTTTTATATACTATTTTAGGTCATGCTGATTCTAGAAATGGTGGAAAAACAATTGATACTGTATCTGAAGAATTAAAAACTGTTTTATCTAAAAATGTTATACCTATATTATGTATTGGAGAAAAAGAATCTGAAATAAGTAATAAACAAGAAGTATTAAAAGAACAGTTAAGTTCATTAAAAATATGTAGTGACAGTAATGTATTAATAGCTTATGAACCTGTTTGGGCCATTGGAAAAAATGCAGTATTAGATATTGACTCTATTAAGGAAATATGTGCTTTTATTAAAGAATATATTAATAATACTTACAAAATAAACGTTAAACTTTTATATGGTGGTAGTATTTCAGCTAAAAATATAGATGATATTTTAAATATTTCTGAAATAGACGGAGTAATGCTTTCTAAAAATGGAATAGATAAAGAGGCTTTGAGCAGTATAATTAAGACAATTAATAACAATTAATACAAAATTCGACAGATGTTTACATTTCTTTACAATACATGACAAAAGATTTACTAGATTTTTGTCAACTTATATCTTATAATTGATTTATGTGCTGTAAGAAAGGCTTAAAAATGGAAAATATTAGACTGATTGTTGTAGATAGTGAAGAGGAAGTAACGAACAGTATTAAAAAGTATTTTGGAGTTAGTAACAGTTTTACCGTAGTTAGTTCATTTAAAGATGGACAAAAAGCGTTTGATTATATTAGTGAGAACAAAGATAAATTTGATGTATTAATTACAGATTTATTAGTGCCAAATATTGATGGGCTTGCTCTTATAACAAAACTTAAGAAAATGAATATAGATAAGAAATGTATAGTTTTATCTAGTTATATGAATAACGATGTAGTTAAGAATGTTTGTAGTTTAGGAGTAGACTTTTTTATGCTAAAACCTTTTAGTTTAGAAAGTTTAGAAGAGAGAATTAGTGATTTATATAAGGTTAGAAATTATGAATCTAATAAAAATGCTAACCTAGAACTTGAGATAAGTGAACTTTTACATAATTTAGGAGTTCCTTCTCATGTGAGAGGTTATAAATACATTAGAGATGGTGTAATGTATATATTTAACAAAAATTCTTATGTAAATTATATTACTAAAGAAATTTATCCAGAAATTGCAGATAAATATGATACTACTTCTTCTAGAGTTGAAAGAGCTATTAGACACGCTATTGAAATTAGCTGGGATAGGGGTGACCTTAACTTAATGGAAGAATTATTTGGTCATTCTATTGATTATGATAGAAGTAAACCTACTAATTCTGAATATATTAATACGCTTGCTGACAGATTAAAAATAAAAAATAAAGAAATTTTGATTTAAAAAAGGTCTATTAAATGGACTTTTTTTGTGTTAATATTAATTAAGGAGTGTTTTATGAAAGATGAAATTAATTTAGCTAAAGCTTCTTTAATGATGACTATTAGAAATTTTTTATGGGGAATGTTATTTGGCGTTCCTGTAGCTTTGTTTATGACTATTCTATTTTACGTTGTTGAAAATTATTATATTGAAAGCTTTGTAAGTGTTTGTTTGAGTGTTGTTGCATCATATTTTGCATGGAAATTTGCTATTAAGGGATATATGCAAGACTTTTATATAAAAACAAAAATGGTTACAAGTGTTACTAAAGTTTTATCTATAATTATAATATGTTTTTCTTTGTTATCTTTAGTATTAATAGTTTTGGGTTATAAAGAGGCTGCTAAATTACAAATAAAAGCTGGCTACGATATTACTGAATACTCGTATTTGATTGTATCTATTATTGCTTTAATAGTTAGCAGTGCTTTTGAAATATTAATTGTTAATAATCCTATGAAAAAACTGTTACTAACTTTTAGTAATGATTTGGATATTGATACTGATGAAGACGAAGATGAAAATTAAATGTAATTTGCTATAGAATATTAACATTGTTAAATAAAATGAAGAATGATAAAATTTAAGAGAGAGGACTTTTATGAAAAAAATATTAATGGTTATTTTAGATGGTTTTGGTATTAGAGATGATGAAGCTGGTAATGCTATCAAAAGTGCCAATATGCAAAATTTTGAAAACTTGTGGAGCGAATACCCACATAGTAAATTAGAGGCTTCTGGTAAGTTTGTTGGTTTAAGTGATGGGCAATTTGGTAATAGTGAAGTAGGTCATTTAACCATTGGTGCTGGAAGATTAGTTAGACAAAATGAAATTGTAGTTAATGATTTTTTAGATGTTGATTATGAAACTAATGAAATATTTAAAGAGCTATCTTTACAAACGGAAAAAACGTTTCATATTATGGGTCTGTGTAGTGACGGTAATGTTCACGCTAGTGTTGACCATTTTGTTAAAATGCATGAACTTTTAATTAAACAAGGAATTACTAGAATTTATTTTCATTTAATTACTGATGGAAGAGATACCGATACAAAATCTGCTTTAAAATATATTGATATGATTAATCAATCAATAGAAAAACATAATAATGGTAAAATTGCTACAATTTGTGGTAGATATTATGCTATGGATCGTGATAATAATTACGATAGAGTAAAACTTTACTATGATTTAATTGTTAATGGTGAGGGAAATTCGTCACTTAATTTAGAACGTACATTTGATTCTAATTATGAAAGAAATGTTACTGATGAATTTATTAAACCTATTATTTTAGATAATGAAGGTACAATAAAAAATGGCGATATATTGATTTGGATGAATTATCGTGCTGATAGAGCTAAACAAATTTTAAAAACATTTACTGATTTAGAATTTTCTGAATTTAAAACAAAGAAAATGGATGATTTGTCTATTTATTCTTTTTTACCTGTTGATGATAAAATAAAAACTATAAATTTTAATCCAAATGAGGATGTTAAAAATTCTTTAGGTATGTATTTAGCTGATTTAGGTTTAGATCAAACTAGACTTAGTGAAAGTGAAAAATTTCCTCATGTAACTTATTTTTTTGATGGTGGTTATAATGGAAAAATAGAAAATTGTAAAAAATATGAAGTACCTTCTCCTGATGTAGCTACTTATGATTTAAAACCTGAAATGAGTGCAGTTGCTGTAACTAAGAAATTATGTAAAATTTTAGAAGAAGATGATGACTTTGTTTTAGTTAATTTTGCTAACCCTGATATGGTTGGTCATACGGGTAATTATGAAGCAACTGTTGAGGCGTGCATGGCTTTAGATGTTTGCATAGGTAAAATTTTAGAAGTTGCTGAAAATAATTTTTATAAAGTTATAATTTTATCAGATCATGGTAATGCTGATATCATGTATGATTTAGAAGGAAATGTTTGTACTACACATACAACAAGTAAAGTTCCTTTTATAATTGTTGATAAAAATGTTGAGTTAAAAGATCATGGTGATTTAACTATGGTTGCTCCAACTATATTAACTTATATGGATATTGCTGTTCCAAAAGAAATGCAAGATACTAAAATTTTGTTAAAATAATTAGTGTTTTGCTATCCTTATTATATATAGCGAAAAATAGGGTTTTAAAATCAACAATTTTTAATAAGAAATACAAGAGTAAAACTTGTATTTTTTTTGTTACAAAACGCTTGTTTTCTAAATATTTTTATGATATACTATTGTACGTATGACTGGCGAGGATGTGCAAGGTTGTTGATACACTAGGGTAAGTTGTTTAAAATTTATTTGGTGTTCAGGTTATTTGTACTGAGCAAGTATATACCTAGATATATGCGAAAGGAGAACATGCAAATGTCAAATACGAAAGTAAGAATAGTTTTAAAAGCGTTTGATCATAGATCACTTGATTTAGCTGCTGGTAAAATTATCGAAACTGTTAAAAGAACAGGTGGGGAAGTTTCTGGCCCTGTACCTCTTCCTACAGAAATTGAAAAAATTACTGTATTAAGAGCTGTACACAAATACAAAGATGCTAGAGAACAATTTGAAAAAAGAACTCATAAGAGATTAATTGATATCAAAAATCCAAGTAAAGAAACAGTAGATGCATTAACACACTTAGATTTACCAAGTGGTGTAGACATCAATATTAAATTATAAGATTTAAGAAAGGAAATTTAAAATGAAAGGAATCTTAGGACGCAAAGCTGGTATGACTTCAGTTTTTACTAAAGACGGAAAATTAATTCCTGTAACTGTAGTAGAAGTTGATAAAAACGTAGTAATGCAAGTTAAAACTGTTGAAACAGACGGTTACGAAGCACTTCAATTAGGTGTATTCGACAAAAAAGAAAAAAATGCAAATAATCCTGAAATGGGTAATGCAAAAAAAGCTAATACAGCACCTAAGCGCTTCGTTAAAGAAATAAGAGGTTTTGAAGGCTCTTATAATTTAGGTGATGTGATTAGTGCTGATGTGTTTGCTGTTGGAGAAGTAGTTGACGCTACTGGAACAAGTAAAGGTAAAGGTTTCCAAGGGGTTATTAAACGTCATAACCAATCTAGAGGACCAATGAGCCACGGTTCACATTTCCACAGAAGACCTGGATCAATGGGTACAATGTTATACATGAGAGTACCTAAAGGTAAAAAATTACCAGGACACATGGGAGACCAAACTGTAACTATACAAAATTTAGAAATTATTGAAGTAAATGCAGAAGAAGGATACATCTTAGTATCAGGAAATATTCCTGGAGCTAAAAATTCTTATGTATTTATAAGAAGTGCCGTAAAAAACAATCGTAAAGAAAATCCGAAAGAAATTATCATTAATGAAGTAGAGGAAATGGTTGTAGAAACTCCAGTTGAAGCTGAAGTAGTTGAAACTAATGTTGAAGCAACTGCTACTGAAGTAACTGTAGAAGAAAGCAAATAAGCGGACTTTAGGAAGGAATTAATATGACAAAAATAAGTGTTAAAAACCTTAAAGGTGAAAAAGTAAAAGATATAACTTTAAATGATTCTGTATGGAATATTGAAGTAAACGATGATTGTTTAAAAAAGGCTATTAGACTACAACTTGACTCAGTGAGACAAGGGACTAGAAAAACTAAAACTAGAGCAGAAGTTTCTGGTGGTGGAAGAAAACCATGGAAACAAAAAGGTACTGGTAGAGCTCGTCAAGGTTCTATTAGATCTGTTCAATGGAGAGGCGGAGGAATTGCATTTGGTGTAAATCCATCTAACTTTACATTTAAAATCAATAAAAAAGAAAGAAGAATTGCTCTTAAATCAGCTTTAACTTATAAAGTACTTGATAAAGAGTTAATGGTTCTTGATAATGTTAATATTGAATCTAATAAAACTAAAGAATTTAAAAATGTTTTAAATACTTTAAAATTAGAGAAAAAAGTATTATTCATTACTGCTGAAGATAATGAAAATTTATATTTAGCTGGTAGAAATATGGCCAATATTGGTTATATGACTGCTGATGAAATTAATTGTAGAGATATCGTTAATGCTAACGTTATTGTTGCTGATGAAGCTGCAATTAAACAAATTGAGGAGGCGCTTAAATAATGAAACATTATAGTGATATTATATTCGCACCGGTAATTACTGAAAAATCAATGGATTTAAAAGCTAACAACGTTTATGTGTTTAAAGCTAATAAAAAAGCTTCTAAACCACAAATTAAAAAAGCTATCGAAGATGCTTTTGGTGTTAAAGTTAAAGCTGTTAATACATCTATAACTAAAGCTAAAAGAAGAAGAGTAGGAAAATACGCTGGAGAGACTAAAACATATAAGAAAGCAATTATTACTTTATGTGAAGGTCAATCTATCGATTTATAGTAGGGAGGAAAAGTTAAAATGGCAATAAAACATTATAAACCAACAACACCAGGTCGTCGTGGTATGACAACTCTGGCAAATGATGAAATCACAACTAGTACACCTACAAAATCACTTACTAAGATTAAAAGTAAAACAGGTGGAAGAAACAATCAAGGTAAAATGACAGTTCGTCACATTGGTGGAGGAGCTAAACAAAAATACCGTGTTATTGATTTCAAAAGAAATAAAGATGGCATTACTGGAAAAGTAGCTACAATAGAGTACGATCCAAATAGAAATGCAAACATCGCTCTAATTAATTATAGAGATGGTGAAAAAAGATATATCATTGCACCAGCTGGTTTAAAAGTTGGTATGATTATCGAAAGTGGAAAAGAAGCTGACATAATTGTTGGTAATGCACTTCCACTTGAAAACATTCCTGTAGGTACAACAGTTCATAATCTTGAACTTAAACCAGGAAAAGGTGCTGAACTTTGTAGAAGTGCTGGAGCTTCAGCTCAAATCTTAGGTAGAGATGGAAAATATGTTATTGTTCGTCTTCAATCTGGAGAAATGAGAAAAGTTTTAGGTACTTGTAGAGCAACAATTGGTACTGTAGGTAACGAAGATTTTAACCTAGTTAACTTAGGTAAAGCTGGACGTAAAAGACACATGGGTGTTCGTCCAACTAACAGAGGTTCTGTAATGAACCCTAATGACCATCCACATGGTGGGGGTGAAGGACGTACTCCAATCGGACGTAAGAGTCCTATGACTCCTTGGGGGAAACCAGCACTTGGTGTTAAAACTCGTAAATCTAAAAAAGCTTCTGAAAAGCTTATAATAAGTAAAAGGAAGAAATAGGAGGATAAAATAATGGCAAGAAGTTTAAAAAAAGGACCTTTCGTTGATAAATCGTTAATGAAAAAGGTTGAAGAAATGAATAAATCAGCTAAAAAAACTGTTATTAAAACTTGGTCTAGAAGATCAACTATTTTCCCTCAATTCGTAGGAAATACGTTTTCAGTTCATAACGGTAAAACTTTTATCTCAGTTTACGTAACAGAAGATATGGTAGGACACAAATTAGGTGAGTTCGCTGCAACTCGTACATTTGGTGGTCATGCAGGAAATAAATAGGAGGTAACATGGAAGCATATGCAATACATAAAAACGCTATAATTAAACCTAGACTTGCTAGAATGACTATGGATTTAATTAGAGGTAAAGATATAAATACTGCTAGAGCAATACTTGAAAATACAAATACTAAAGCTAGTAGTTTAATTATTAAAGTATTAAATTCTGCTGTAGCTAACGCTGTTAATAATAATGGTGCTACTGAAGCAGAACTTACTATTAAAGAATGTTTTATCAATCCAGGACCTACTTATAAGAGAATTAAATTTGCATCTCGTGGTAATGTAGATAGACATGATAAAAGAACTAGTCACATCACAGTATGTGTAACAGATGGGAAAGGAGAGTAAAATATGGGACAAAAAGTTAATCCAATAGGATATAGACTTGGTGTTAATAAAGATTGGGAATCTAAATGGTATGCTGATAGAGATTTTGCTGTTAAATTAAATAACGATTTAAAAATCAGAAAATTTGTTGATAACAACCTTAAAGATGCTGCAATTGCTAAAACTTTAATCGAAAGAAAAAAAGAAAGAGTTGACATCACTTTATTTACTGCTAAACCTGGTGTTATCATCGGCCGTGGTGGTGAAGATATCGAAAAATTAAGAAATAAAATTAAAAAACTAGTTAATGAAGAAGTTTACATTAATATAGTTGAAGAAAAACAACCTGATTTATCTGCTAAACTAGTTGCTGAAGCTATCGCGATGCAAATAGAAAACAGAGCACCTTTTAGATCTGCTCAAAAAAGAGCAATCAGAAACACTATGAAAGCTGGAGCTAAAGGTATTAAAACTTTAGTATCAGGAAGACTTGGTGGTGCTGAAATGGCTAGAAGCGAAGGTTATACTGAAGGAACTGTTCCTCTTCATACTATTAGAGCTGATGTTGATTATGCAATCGCTGAGGCTAATACTATATATGGAAAAATCGGAGTTAAAGTGTGGATTTATAAAGATGAAGTACTAAGAAACAAAACTAGACGTTCTAAGGAGGTAAAATCAGATGTTAATGCCTAAAAGAACTAAATATAGAAAAAGTCATAGATTAAGTTACGAAGGAAAAGCTAAAGGAAACTTAGAGCTTCACTTCGGTGACTATGGTCTTAAAGCTGCTTCAGGTGGTTACATTTCTGCAAGAGAAATTGAATCTGCTCGTATAGCTATGACTCGTTATATGAAACGTGGAGGAAAAGTTACTATTAATATTTTCCCACATTTACCTATAACAAGAAAACCTCTTGAAACTCGTCAAGGTAAAGGTAAAGGTGCTGTTGACAGTTATGTTGCAGTAGTTAAAGAAGGAAAAATTATGTTCGAAGTTAAAGGTGTTTCGGAAGAAATAGCTAGAGAAGCTTTAAGACTTGCTTCACATAAACTTTCTGTAAAAACAAAATTCGTTAAAAGAGAAGTAAAGGATGGTGATTCACTTGAAAATTAATGAAATTAGAAAATTATCTAGTGAAGAACTAAATAATAAAATTATAAAATGTAAAGAAGAATTGTTTGCTAAAAGAATGCAACAAGCAACAGGAAATTTAGAAAAACCTGCTGAACTAAGAATGCTTAGAAAAGAAGTTGCAAGAATGAAAACAATCCTTAAAGAAAGAGAAATCGCTGGAGGTAATGAATAATGAACGTAGCTAAGCAAGAATTAACAGGAACTGTTGTTAGTGCAAAAAATGATAAAACAATTACTGTTTTAGTTTCAACTAAGAAAAAACACCCATTATATGGAAAAGCTGTTAAATCATCTAAAAAGTATGCTGCTCATGATGAAAACAATACAGCGAAAGTAGGAGATACAGTTAAAATTAGAAGTTCTAAACCTATTTCAAAAACTAAGAAATATGAATTAGTAGAAGTTCTAGCAGAAGCTGTAATCCTTTAGGAGGTATTATTTATGATAATGCAAGAATCAAAACTTAAAGTAGCAGACAATAGTGGAGCTAGAGAAGTTAAAGTAATCAGAGTTATTGGTGGTTCTACAAGAAAATACGGTAATATCGGAGACGAAATTACTGTTACTGTAAAAAGAGCATTACCTAATGGTAACGTTAAAAAAGGTAAAGTTTGTAGAGCTGTTATAGTAAGAACTGTACAAGGAGTTAGAAGAAAAGATGGATCTTATATCAAATTTTCAGACAATGCTTGTGTTCTTATTAAAGAAGATAAATCACCAGTTGGAACTCGTGTACTAGGACCTGTTGCTAGAGAATTACGTGAAAAAGAATATAATAAAATTGTATCTTTAGCACCGGAAGTATTATAGGAGGATATATGAAAGTTAAAGTAGGAGATAATGTAAAAGTACTTGCTGGAAAAGACAAAGGTAAAGAAGGCAAAGTAATTAAAACTTTAAAAACAAAAGATAAAGTTGTTGTTGAAAATGTTAATATTATTAAAAAACATTCTAAACCAACTAGTGCAAATGATAAAGGTGGAATTTTTTCTATCGAAGCACCTATTCATGTATCTAACGTAAAAGTAGTGGAAACTGCTAAAAAAGAAAATAAAGAAGTTAAAGCGAAAACTTCTAAGAAAGCGAGTAAATAATTATGAGTAATTTTAAAACATTATATAACGAAACTATTGCTTCAGAATTAATGAAAGAATTTAACTATTCTTCAGCTATGGCTGTTCCTAAAATGGATAAAATTATCATTAATATGGGTTGTGGTGACGGTACTAAAGATGAAAAATTCATTACTGCTGCTGTTGCTGACTTAGCTGCTATTGCTGGTCAAAAACCTGTTGTTACTAAAGCTCGTAAATCAATCGCTGGATTTAAATTACGTGAAGGACAAAGCGTTGGAGTTAAAGTTACTCTTCGTGGAGAAAACATGTATGAATTCATGGAAAAATTAATTAAAATTTCTTTACCTCGTGTTAGAGATTTCCGTGGAGTTTCTGCTACTGCATTTGATGGTAGAGGAAATTATACTTTAGGTATTAAAGAACAATTAATTTTCCCTGAAATAGAATTTGAT
>CAYJFJ010000011.1:0-33564 GCA_964369845.1 uncultured Muribaculaceae bacterium
TTCAAATTGCTGGAATTATAAGTATTGTTATAGGTTTATTTATGATTATTCAATAATTAGTAAAATTTAGATTTCGTTATTTAAAATATATTTTACTAAATACATTGTCAAAAGTTATTAAATAAGTTATAATTCTAAAGGAAATTGGAGGTAAAGATGTTTACAAGAAATATAGAAAAAATTGAAAAAGATTATAAAGCAGCTAAGTATATTAGTGAAGATGAGAAAGTAGAAAAGTGGGTTCAAGCTACTAAAAGAACTAAAATTGGTCCATTCCCGGTGTATGAAAAAAGTGAAAGTATTTATACAAATAAGCAAATAATTATTGCAACAGGGTTTTTAGGTATAGATAAAGTTCCTTATGCTAATATAACTGCAATTAAAACTGCTAAAATGTATTTCTTTTTAAATATGATAATTGATATTGAATACACAGATGAAAAAGGAAAAACAAAAAGATTAGCTTGGGCTACTCAAAAAAGAAGTGAATTGATCAATTATATTGAAGAAAAAAGGAAAGCAAATAAGTAATTATTTGTTTTTTAAAGAATTTTGATTAAAAATATTTTAAATTAAAGGAGGATTTATGAAAGGAAAAATTAAATCAGTTATGATGCCTGTAGGAATAATTTTACTTGCATTACTGTTATTTGTTCCAAGTTTATTAAATGAAGGAACATTAACAAAGGAATATAGTGCAAATCAAAGTATTAATGTACTTGAAATTGTGTACAACTATATACTTGCTAATTCTTTAATTACAGGAATTGTGTTTATTCTATTAATTGTATATATTATATTAATTAATGTAAATTTGATAATTAAAAGTAGAAAGAATAAAGAAGATAAAGAAACTTATAAGTTCACAAATATTTTACTACTTTTAAATAAGAGAAGAATAAGTAAATATTTCAGTGTAGATGATAAAGAAGTATATAATAGAAGATTAGAAGTTGCTTCATCATTTATAACTTTAATATTAGCAGTTATTTTTATTCCTATATCTTTTATGTTTGTTATAGATGTTAATCCAACGATATTACCTAAAATTAATTCAGGGATTAGTGCTATTGAAGAAAAAGAATATATTACAAAAGAATTATATATAACTAGCACAACTGAAGATAATATTGGACGTTTAGCTGATATTAGAATAATAGATAGTAATGATAAAATAACAGTAGTAACTGTTTATGATCCTGAATTAAAAGAGGAATATAAATTGTTTTATCCAAATACAAGTTTAAGTATTCCATTTGAAACATTATATACAATACTAGATCCAGAAGTATTAAAAGAAATGGGTAATAGTCAGTATCAAATAAATATGATTTTAGAAAATGCTGAAGGAAAAAATGATTTAGCTTTATTACACGAAATAACATATGAAGAAAATACAGGAATGATAATTGTTGAATAATTGAAATCGAAGTTTACTTCGTTTTTTTGTTATAAAATGGAATTGCTACTAAAACTAAGGAAGTTGGAGAAAAAACGATTAAAACATTGGATAAATTGGAAGATTAACACAAAACTCAAGAATAAAAGATTTGTTTTTGAAAAAGATTTCTTTTAAATTGAAATGCAATAATTAGAAAAAAATAATAAAAACAAAACTTTTGAAGATATAAAACATATTCATGAAGGTGGAACTTGATGTTGGTATGCAAGAGAATTGTGAAAAGTATTGAAATATAAAGAATGGTGTAATTTTTTAAAGGTAATTAAGAAAGCTATTTCAATATTAAAAAATAGTCTTTCCTTAAAAGAGGAATGAGTTGTTGAAGTCAATATGCCAATTATTTCCAGAAAGGTAAATAATGTAAATATTTTAAATATCTATTACTATCTATAAAATACTTAATTAAATTATGTTGTTCTTTCATTAAAGGATTATAATTTGCCATAAGACAAGCTTCTTTCAATTGACAAATAAAACTCGTGATATTTAATAATAAAAATAAAAAATAAGTATCAAATGACTTCGCCAGTGGGGCATCACTTCTTATATAAAAAAGAAGCAATCAAAAATCAGGAATAAATTCTTGTTTGTATAAAAAAGGTAGCTTACAAATAAAATCTAAAAGAATTAAAAAAATATTGTATAAATCAAATTATAGATGTATAATGAACATAGGAGGAATATAATGAATAAATTTATAAAAACCAGTTTACTTTTTGCCACTCTATTTATGTTTATGTTAATTGGTAGTGATGAAGTAAATGCATCATCTTTATTTTTTGAAGATGAAACGGGGGTTATAAAGATAACTGAACTTGATATGGGTGATTTGCCATACAATACGTCAGTTACTAAAACAATTACTATTGTAAACGAGACAACAGAAAATGTAACAATTAGCAATCTTAGGTTAGCGAATCCAGATAAATATGAGATTGTGGGAACACCTGCAACAGTAGTATCAGCACATAGTGAGATTACTATTCAAATAAAAAATATAGCAGGAATAAGTGTCTCATCTACACCTTTTGAAACTACTTTATCATTTACTGCAAATGATGGCATTAGTGGGAATGAAATTGTAGAACTTCCAATTACTGGAATGATTGTACCAGTAAAACTTTCTAAAGTAACAGTAGCTGGAACTTACACATATACAACAAATTCTGGTGGTGCCGCACTTACCCATACTTTTAATTTTACAGGATATGATAATGCATTAATGAGTATGAGTGGTGATACAAGTGGTACTGATGCAGGAGATTATACTACTATAATTTCACTGGTTGATACAATAAATTATACATGGGATGATGGGACAACAGAACCTTTACAATTAAATGTTAATATAGCTAAGTCAGATGGAGAACCAAGTTTACCGGATAATTATAATAATGCTAAAATAGGAGATAAAGTATCAACTATTCATTTAATGGAGGATTGGGTATGGACTAATCCAAATGAGACAATTAAAGAGGGGAGTCATCGATATTCAATTACCTATGTGGGTGGTAATTATAATGGAACTTTTGTTAGAGAAAACAAAACACCTATAATTGGAGTTAAGGCTCATAAAATAAATCTAGATGAAGATTCAAATGTCTCATTTGATCAAACAAGTGGATATGAGGTATTAGATGGACATGAAACTACTTTATTTTTATTTATTGAAAATGGATATGAACTTATATCAGTAAAAGTAAATGGTGTTGAGCAAACATTAATTGAAAGTTTCACATATATTTTAAAAATTACTGATGTTACACAAGAAACTTTTGTTGAAGTAGAAACTAGAAGACTTATTAATTCTCTTATAGAGCCGACTGAGGTTCCTGTAGTTAAAGTAGGAACTGATCAAACTTTAAAATTTACATTTGATAAAAAGATGTCGTGGCTTTATGTGAATGAGTCTTATATAAATGGTCAGTTTTATACATATGAGCAAACAATGGAATTGTTTAATTTTACAACAGGAGATACATTTGGTGTTGAAGTTAAAAGTGAATATTTAAAAACTTTACCTGCAGGTACTTATAATGTTGAAATAATATTAGCATCAGGGGAATTGACAGAATTTTCTTTTATAATTGAAGAAGAAACTGTTGCACCTGAGGTAACTGAACCTGAAACGAATAATCCAAATACTGGAGATAATATTGTAATATATGTTTCTGTGATGGTAATATCGGTAGTGGGTTTTGTAGGATTTTCGAAATTCAAAAATAAAAAGATTTAAGTGAATACTTAAATTTTTTTTTATTTAAATCTCTCTCGAACCACTAATAATTAGTTGTTTTTATATAAATAAAATGAACATAGAAAAATTTCAGTAAACTTGTTCCATATTATATACTGTCTTAAATTCAAATATTAGGGAAATGATGCTTGTACTAATCATGGAGTAGATAAAGATAAACAGGATTAGCACTTTAAAAAGTATAATAATATAAATACTTAAAATAGAATTGTTCTGAATAATTAATAGAAGGCATTAATGAGAATAAAAATGGTAGTTTAAATATTATTTTTAAATACCAAAAAGACTTTTTTTTAGACCTTTACTTTATAAATGGGGGATAATATGGTATAATGTTTAAAGAAATTTATGACAAAAAATCAGAAGGAGAGATATAAATTATGGACATGCATCAAAAAAGAAAAATGCGTAAAGAAAAAGAGCAAACAGAAGAAAAAGAAGTTAAAGGGAAACAGATTCATTGGTATCCTGGTCATATGGCTAAAACTAAACGTCAAATAAAAGAAAATATAAAACTTATTGATGTTATATATGAAGTCATAGATGCTAGAGTTCCAATGTCTAGTAAAATTGTAGATATTGAAGATATTGTAAGAACTAAAAAAAGAATTTTAATTATGACTAAAAAGGATTTGTGTGATGTTCCTGCAACTAATAAATGGGTTAAATATTATGAAGAAAAAGGAATTAATGTTCTTTTAATGGATATGACAAACAATAAAGATTATAAAGAATTATATAGTTTAACTGATAGATTAATGCGTGATGCGCAAAATAAGAGACTTGAAAAAGGTCTTAAAGAAAAAGAAATCAAAGTTTTAGTAGTAGGTGCTCCTAATGTTGGCAAAAGTACTTTAATAAATAACTTAGCTGGTAAAGTAGTGGCTGGCACTGGGAATAAGCCTGGTGTTACAAAACAAATTAACTGGCTTAAAACAAGATTTAATTTATTGCTTTTAGACACTCCTGGTATCTTATGGCCTAAATTTGAAGAAGAAATAGTGGCTTATAACCTTGCTGCTATGACTGCTATTAAAAGCGATATATTAGATATAAATGATATAGCTTATTATATACTAAGTGTTTATCAAAAAGCTTACCCTAAAATTTTAGAAGAAAAATATAAAGTAGATTCTACTATTGATATTTATGAAATGTTTGATATAATTGGTAAGGCTATGGGTGCTACTGTACGTGGAGAGACTGATTATGATAGAGTAAGTAATAGAATCTATAATGATTTAGCTAGTGGAAAGATTAAAGGTATTACATTCGATTTATGGAATTAGATTTATTAAAATACGAAAAAGAGTTATATAGTGAAGGTTATAAATTTATAGCTGGAACTGATGAGGCTGGAAGAGGTCCCTTAGTGGGCCCGGTTGTTGCAGCTGCTGTGATTTTACCAATTGGCTATACTCTTGAAGGTTTAAATGATTCTAAAAAATTAACTGAGAAGAAGAGAAATCTTCTTTTTGAAGTGATAAAAAAAGATGCAATAGCTTATTCAATATCTATTATAGATGAAAAAACTATTGACGAGATAAATATTTATGAGGCTTCTAGACTTGCTATGAATACAGCAATAGATAATTTAGCAGTAAAACCAGATTATATTTTAACTGATGCTATGCCTTTAAAAAGAGACAATAGTTTACACATTATAAAAGGTGATGCTAAAAGTTTGACAATAGCTGCAGCATCTGTTCTAGCTAAAGTTACACGCGATGATATAATGTATGAGCTTGATAAAGAGTATCCTGAGTATGGTTATTCTTCACATAAAGGGTATCCGACGAAAAAACATATTGAAAATTTAGAAAAATATGGTATATTAGATAATTATAGAATGACTTATAAACCTGTAAGTTTAAATATATATAAGAAAAGAGGTCAACATGAGAATGTTTAATAATGTAAAAATTGTTTTTAGGAGTAAGTGGTTTAAGAATTTTTATTTATATTTGATCACTTTATTTTCTGTTGAATTAATTTTCTCATTGTTAAGTGGTTTTGATTTAATTGATTGGTCTACTTTTAGAATTTTCATCGGAATTAGTGCATTTTCTTTACTCATGTCTTTAATAGGATCTTATTTACCTAAATTATGTAGACGTATATTTAGTTTTTCTGTTATTTTTTTATTATCAGCTTATGCTATATTTCAGATTAACATAATTAAATTTCTTGGAGTTTATGCTTCGCTAAACGCTGCTAGTCAAGCTGGTGCGGTAACTGATTATATATGGGATTTTATAAAAGATTTTAATTTACTGAGTTTTTTACTTTTAGTTCCTTTTGTGGTATCTTTGGTATTAGTTTTAAAATTTGATAAAAGAAAAGAACTTAAAATTATTGAACTAGATAAAGATAAATTTTTAAAAGATTCCTTTATTAAACTAGGAGTAGGTATTGTTTTAATTGTTATTACTTCTTTTAATTATTATCAAACGCTTAGTGCAGATTTTATGGTTAGTAAAAATCAAACTATAAATTTAGTAAATCTTTTTTCTAATCCGACGCCTCCAACTACTGCTGTAAACAATTTTGGTATATTTGGTTTTTTATATACAGATGTTAAAAGCAAAATGTTTGGTGTTAAGGAATTTACTTCAATAGTTAATGTAAATAAACCTGCAAGTCCTACTGAGTTCTCTAGAGAATTTGATGATACAGCCTGGCTTTCATTAGCAGAAAAAGAAGAAGATGAAATATACTCAACTATTCATGATTATCTTTTAAATAATGAAACTACTAGTGTAAATGAATATACTGGTTATTTTGAAGGTAAAAACATTATAGTAGTAATGATGGAATCAGTAAATGATTTAATTTTAAATGCAGAATATTTTCCTAATTTTGCTACTCTTTTAAATAATGGGTATTATTACGAAAATAATTATTCGCCCAGAAACAGCTGTCCTACTGGAAATAATGAATTCAGCGGATTAACTGGACTTTATTCAATTTATAATAATTGTACTGCAAATTATTATAGAAATAATGTATATCCAGAAAGTATGTTTAATTTATTTAAAGAGGAAAACTATAATGTAGTTTCTATGCATGATTATACTGATCACTATTATTATAGAAGTACAATACATCCTAATATGGGAAGTGATGCTTATTATGGTGTGGAAGATTTAGGAATTGAATATGATACAGTTTATGAAGAGTGGGCTAATGATGCTGAATTTGCAGAAGCTGCAATGGAAATTATGTTTAGTGAATATAATGCATCTGAAGATCCTTTTGCATTATGGCTTACAACAGTATCTGCTCATCAACCTTATACTGTAGATAGTAAAGAGTCTTTGATTTACGAAGAGTTATTTGCTGATACTGATTATTCTGAAGAGATGAAAAGATATTTGTCTAAACTTAAAGTAACTGATGACTTTTTTGGAGTTTTACTTGAAACACTAGAAGCTGAAGGGATTTTAGAAGACACTGTTATAGTTGCTTATGGTGATCATTATCCTTATGGTCTTGATGAAGATGAAATGAGTGAGATTTTAGATAGATCATTTGATGGTTATGAGGCTGATAGAGTGCCATTTGTGATTTATAACTCTTCTTTAGAAGAAAAAGTAATTGATGATTATACAACGTTTATGAATATACTTCCTACAGTCGGAAACTTATTTAATTTAAATTATGATCCTAGACTTTATTTTGGTAAAGATTTATTTAGTCCAGAATATGAATCAAGAGCTGTTTTTTCAGATGGCTCGTGGAAGAATGAAATTGCTTATTATGACGCTAGTGATGGAGAAATTACATACTTTACTGCTGAAGTTTATACTGATGAGAAGCTACTTTATATTAATACAAAGATAGCAAATGATTTACAAATCAGCGCACTTATTATAAAATATAATTACTTTAATTATTTATACCCAGCTTTAGAGCAAGAAGAAATGCTATTAGTTAAACCTGAAGAAGAGATTGTAGCAAAAGCAGATTAAAAAGGAGAAAGAAAAATGAAATTAGTTATAGTGGAATCACCTGCAAAGTGTAAAACTATTGAAAAATATTTAGGAAAAGATTTTAAAGTAGTATCTAGTAAAGGTCATATAAGAGATTTATCTACCAAAGGTAAATATGGTCTTGGAATAGATGTTGAAAATGAATTTACTCCTACATATGAAATTATTAAGGGTAAGAAAAAAGATGTAACTGCTCTTAAAAAACAAGTTAAAGAAGCAGATATGGTATATCTTGCAACAGATCCAGACCGCGAGGGAGAGAATATTTCTTGGCATTTATTTGAAGAACTTGATGTTAGTGATAATAAATATGAAAGAGTAGTATTTAATGAAATTACTAAAAAAGTAGTTGAAGAAGCAATGAATAATACTGGGAAAATTGATATGGACCTTGTTAAAAGTGGTGAAACTAGAAGATTTCTAGATAGAATCATAGGGTTTAGATTGTCTAAACTTATGCAAAGTAAAACTAGTGGTAAATCTGCTGGTAGAGTTCAAAGTGTTGCTTTAAAACTTATTGTTGATAGAGAAAGAGAAATACTTGCTTTTAATCCAGAAGAATATTGGACTATCGAAGCTGATTTTAAAGATTTTAAAGCTAGCTTAGATAAATATAAAAATGAAGTAATTGAAATTCCAAATGAAGTTAGTGCAGATAAAATTTTAAATGAGCTTAGTAGCACTTTTAATATTGAGTCAGTTACAGAAAAAGAAAAGAAAAAAGCTTCTAGAGAACCATTTAAAACTTCAACACTTCAGCAAACAGCAGCTTCTAAAATAGGTTTTGCTCCATCAAAAACTATGAGTGTTGCTCAAAAACTTTATGAAGGTATGAATGTAGGAAGTGAAACTACAGGTCTTATTACTTATATGCGTACTGATTCAATACGTTTATCTGATTCATTTATTAGTGAGGCGTTTGGCTTTATTAAAGGTAAATATGGAGAAGACTATATTGGTTACGTTAAAAAAGGTAAGAAAAATGATAATATGCAGGATGCTCATGAGGGTATTAGACCAACTAGCATCAATAGAACGCCTGAATCAGTTAAAGAATATTTAAGTGCAGATGAATATAAACTTTATTCTTTAATTTATTATAGGACACTTGCTTCTTTAATGGTTGATGCTAAAACTAAGGCTACAACAGTTATTTTAGAAAATAATGGTTATACATTTAAAACTACTGGTAGTGTATTAATTTTTGATGGGTATTTAAAAGTTTATTCTAAATATGAAGATCAAGAAGATGTTATTTTACCTGATTTTAAAAGTTATAAATCAAATGTGCTTGTTAGTGATGATGTTTCGAAAACTCAGCATTTTACAAAACCCGCTCCAAGATTTAATGAATCAAGTTTAATTAAAGAACTTGAAGCACTTGGAATAGGTAGACCAAGTACTTATGCAACTATTATATATACAATTAAAGATAGAGGTTATGCAACGCTTGTAGATAAAAAATTTATTCCTACTGAAACAGGTTTTGAAACGACTGATAAATTACAAGAATTTTTTGCTAGTATTATAAATGTAGATTATACTGCTAAAATGGAAGAAGATTTAGATTTAATTGCTGAGGCTAAAGAAGATAATATTAAACTTTTAACAGAGTTTTATGAACAGTTTGAGCCTCTTGTTCAAAAGGCGTTTACTGAAATGGAGAAAAAACCAGCTGAAGAAACTGGAGAGTCTTGCCCTGAGTGTGGTAATCCTTTAGTTATTAGAAAAGGTAGATATGGAGAGTTTACTGCATGCTCAACATATCCAGAATGTAAATACATAAAAAAAGAAGAAAAAGAAATTGTTGCAGTTATGGATTGTCCTCTTTGTGAAGGTAAAATTGTTGAAAGAAAAACTAAAAGAGGTAAAATATTTTATGGATGTAATAATTTTCCAAGATGTAAATTTGCATCTTGGGATAAACCTCTTGAGAAAAAATGTACTACATGTAACTCAAATTTAGTTTTAAAAAATGATGAAGAAAAATGTCCAAACTGCGATAAGGAAGAAAAATAAATAAATAATCTGGGGGGATTTTATGACTTATAAAGAAATTAAAATAAATGAAAGAATTAGTATTAAACCTATAATGAGAAGTGATAAAAAAGAAATTTTGGATTTAATTTCTTATGAAGACTTCTTTACAATTATGATTAAACGTAACGTTTCAAAGGATTTTCCTTGTTATTATAAAGTTTTAGATAATAATGTTTTTATAGGTATTGTATCGTTAAATGCTCAAGGTTATATTAAATTTTTTGACAAAGATAACTGCTCAGATATTGTAAAAGAAATATTTGTGTATTTACTTTCTAGTAAAGAGGGTAATATTTGTAATAATAATTACATTCCTCTTGATGAATCTAGAAAAGAAATGTTTCAAAATTTTAATATAGAAGAGTATGAAAATGATTTTGTAAGAAGATAGAAATTTTATTTCTATTTTTTTAATTTAGTAATTGTTTTTAACATGATGTTTTGTTATACTTATATAGAAAGTAGGATAACAATGATAAAATCGAACAAGAAAAACATGTATTTATTAATTTTAGTAGCAGTAAGTATAACTGTAATAGCAGTATCTTTTGCATACTTTGTAGCTCAAAGTTCATCGCCTGCAAATACTGATGTAAATGTGGGAACTGAAGTATCGGAAAAATTAATATTTACACCAGGTGATGCAATAAGTATAAATGCAAACCAAGAAAATTTTGCTGAAGGTGATGGATCGATTAGTGATTCTACAACTTCTAGTGCAACAATTATAGCAAACTCATCTAAGGGAAGTGCATCTGGGGTATATCAAGTATATCTTGATGTAACTGCAAATAATTTTGTTTATACAGTAGATGCAAATACTCCAGAACTTATTTTGACTGTAACAGACCCAAATGGAAATGAAGTTACTACAATTGATGGACTTAGTTACAAAACAGTAATAGATGCATCTACTGGAAACACTATTACAGGTTTTGATATTACAACATTTAAAGGTTTAATAAGAATAAAAGAAGATGAAGCAATATCTACAAATAACTCTAATACTGGAACAACAGAAAATTGGATTATAAAAGTAACATTTGTTAATCTAGCAACAGATCAAGTGTTAAACGAAGGAAAAACACTTGAATCTAACTTTATACTTCAAGAAGAAAAGATTGTTTACTTAAATGAACATGTAATAGATTTACATGGTGGAGTAGATGGAACAAATAACTTATATTATACAAATAATGCAGAATATAGATATTCAGGAGCATCTCCCAATAACTATGTATGGTTTAATGATGAACTTTGGAGAATAATCGGAGTGTTTGATGATGCCTCCCATGGAATAACTGATGCTAATTTGATTAAAATAATTAAAGAAGAACCGATAGGTGAGTACATGTTCGATAACAAAGATGACAATGGAGGATATGGCTATAATTCATGGTCAGATGATGATGGAGGAGCAGAACTTAATCAACTATTAAATGGTTATTATTATAATAGTAGCATAGCACCTGATAATTTAGCAGGGTGTAATAACACTGATTATTCTGGTGATCAACAAGGGAGTTGTGATTTCGCTTCAACCGGTTTATCAAAAAGATCAAGAGATATGACAGAGGAAGTGACTTGGTATTTAGGAGGTTATTCATCATTTTATGTAACCGCATCTATGGCATATACAGCAGAAAGAGGCACTGTTGGTTCGCCTGCACCGGGTGCACATTTAACATATACTGGAAACATAGGACTTGTGTATATGAGTGATTATGGATATGCAGCAGAATCTAGTGTATGGAGTACAGCGTTATCAGGCTATAATTTAGTTTCAATATACCAAAATGATTGGTTATATAATGGAGAAAGACAGTGGTCTATGACCCCTTATCCTTCCGACTCTGCGTATGTGTGGCGTCTGAGTCTCGATGGCGGCGACTACAACGACTATTCGAGGAACGGGAATGGTGCGCGCCCTGTCTTATATCTAAACTCTGAGGTGATGATTTCAGGAGGAATGGGAAGTGAAACTGAACCGTTCTTGTTAGAAAATTAATTTCAGGAAGGTTTCGAAGCAGACGGGCTTCTAGCCGTTCGAAACCACTTAATTTAAAAATAAGAAGAAGGATTTAAATTAGAAAATAAGAATAGAAGAAGAAAACTTAGAAGAATCGCTTTAGGCGATTTTTTGTTTGTGAAAATTTTATGAAATTAGCAGTTATATATTGACAAGTGCTAAGCATACTATTATAATGTAATTAGCACTGATATAACGTGAGTGCTAAGGTGGTGATAAGCGTGAACGATAGATTAAATGAGATTTTGAAAGAAATTGTTGAAAGTTATATTAAATCTGTTAAACCTGTTGGTTCTAAATCTTTATGTACTAAATTTGAATTGTCATCTGCGACTATACGTAATGATATGAAGAAATTAGAAGATTTAGGTTTGATTGAAAAAAATCATATCTCAAGTGGTAGAATACCTTCTGAAAAAGGATATAGATATTATGTTGAGAAACTTATGGTTCCTGAGAATTTGACTGGTAAAGATGTTTTGAAATTACAAAAGATTTTTTCTAATAATGAACTTGTAATAAGTGATACTGTTACTAAGTGTATGGAAATAATTAGTGATTTAACAAATTATGCTAGTGTAGTTTTAGGTAAAAAAGCAGATGATAACCTTTTACAAAAACTTGATATAATCGCTTTAAATGAAAAAGAAATAGTAGCACTTTTATGTACGGATAAAGGTTTAGTGGAAAATAAGAAATTTAACTTACCTGAAGGTACTGACATTAAAGAAATAATAAAAATAAGTGATATTATTAATAAGTTTTTAATAGGAACTCCAATATCAGAGGCGTCTGAGAGATTAGAGTTTGAAATAAAACCTATAATCATTAAAGAAATTAATCAATATGAAGCTGTTTATAATATCTTTTATAACGCGTTTAACGATTTTGTAAATAGTAATTCAAGTGTGCACGTTTCAGGACAAGGTAAAATATTTAACCATCCTGAATACCAAGATATAAATGAAATAAAACAAATAGCTACGAAACTAGATGATATTGCTACTTTGAAAAATATAGAAAATTCTAAAAGTAGTGATGATATTGAAATTTTTATAGGTAATGAAAATTCAGTTGACCCGAATCTAACAGTTGTAAAAAAACATTTTAAAGCTGGAGGAGAAGAAGGAACAATCGCTGTTATTGGACCTAAAAGAATGGATTATAAAAAGATAGTTAGTTTGCTGAAATATGTAGATGATTCACTAGAAGGAAAGGAAGAATAACATGGAAGAAAATATTGAGGAACTTAAAACTGAAGCAAAAGTTTCTAAAACAAAGAAAAAAGATAAATCAACTGAGCTAGATAACCTTAAAAGTGAATATGCTTCTTTAAATGATAAATTTATGAGAACACTTGCAGAAATGCAAAATATTAAAAGAAGAAGTGAAGAAGATGTTTACCGTATTAGAAAATATGAAGGTGAAGATGTAATAGTTAAACTTTTAAATATTGTTGATGATTTTGAAAGAGCTATTTTAGTTAAAACTGAAAGCGAAGAAACTAAAAAATATCTAGATGGATTCGAAATGATATATTCAGGATTAATTAATTTACTAAATTCTAAAAATGTTCATGCAATAGATTGTTTAAATAAAGAATTTGATCCGAATTTAGCGCAAGCGGTATTGTCAGAAGAAATAGAAGGTGTAGAGCCTGGAGTTGTTACAGACGTAATGCAAAAAGGTTATACATATAATGATAAAGTAATTAGACCAGCAATGGTTAAAGTAAGTGCATAAGTGCACATAAATGAAAGGAAAATAAATTATGAGTAAAATTATAGGAATAGATTTAGGTACAACTAACTCTTGTGTTAGTGTACGTGAGGGAAACGATACAATCGTTATACCAAACTCTGAAGGAAATAGAACAACTCCTTCAATCGTGGCTTTTAAAGGAGATGATATTTTAGTTGGAGAAACTGCTAAAAGACAAGCGGTTACTAACCCTAAAAAAACAATTTCATCTATTAAAAGACATATGGGTACTGATTATAAAGTGGAAATTGATGGTAAAAAATTAACTCCTCAAGAAATTAGTGCAAAAATATTAACAAAACTTAAAACTGATGCTGAGGCATATTTAGGAACAAAAGTTACTAAAGCTGTTATTACTGTACCAGCATATTTTAATGATGCTGAGCGTCAAGCTACTAAAGATGCAGGTAAAATAGCTGGTCTTGAAGTAGAAAGAATCATAAATGAACCGACTGCTGCTGCTCTTGCATATGGACTTGAAAAGCAAGATGAGCATCAAACAATTTTAGTGTATGATTTAGGTGGAGGAACATTTGACGTTTCTATACTTGATCTTGGTGATGGTGTATTTGAAGTTTTATCTACAAGTGGTAATAACCATTTAGGTGGAGATGACTTTGATAAAAAAGTTGCTGATTATTTAGTTGAAACATTTAAAAAAGAAAATGGTGTAGACTTATCTAAAGATGCTATGGCTATGCAAAGAATTGCAGATGCTGCTGAAAAAGCTAAAAAAGATTTGTCTGGTATGACTACTGCACATATTAGTTTACCATTCGTAACTCAAGTTGATGGTAACCCAGTACATATGGATATGGATTTAACTAAAGCTAAATTTGAAAGTTTATGTAAAGATTTATTTGATTCTACTATGGAACCTGTTAGAAAAGCTTTAAAAGATGCAAATTTAACTTCTAAAGATATAAATAAAGTTATCTTAGTTGGTGGATCTACTAGAATTCCTTATATTCAAGATCTTGTTAAAAAAGAACTTGGACAAGAACCTTCTAAAGGTGTTAACCCTGATGAAGTAGTTGCTATGGGTGCTGCAATTCAAGGTGGAGTATTAACTGGTGAAGTTGATGATATCGTATTATTAGATGTTACACCTTTATCACTTGGACTTGAAACTATGGGTAATGTAATGACAGTTTTAATACCTAGAAATACAACAATTCCTACAAGTAAAAGCCAAGTATTCTCAACTGCTGTTGATAATCAACCAGCTGTTGATATACATGTACTTCAAGGTGAAAGACCAATGGCTGCAGATAATAAAACTTTAGGGAATTTCCAATTAAGTAATATTTTACCTGCTAGACGTGGAGTACCACAAATCGAAGTTACATTTGATATTGATGCTAATGGTATCGTTAATGTTAAAGCTAAAGATTTAGGAACTAATAAAGAACAATCAATTACAATTACTGCATCAACAAATTTAAGTGATGATGAAATTGATAAAATGGTTAAAGAAGCTGAAGCTAATAGAGAAGCTGATGAGGCTAAAAAAGAAGAAGCTAGTGCTAGAAACGAAGCTGACTCTGCAGTATTTACTACTGAAAAAGCTATAGAAGATTTAGGTGAAAAAGTATCTGAAGATGAAAAAACTAAAGCAACTGATGCAATTGATGCTGTTAAAAAAGCTTTAGAAGGTACTGACGTAGCTGAAATTAAATCAAAAACTGAAGAACTTAATAAATTTGCTATGGATTTAGCTGGAAAAGTTTATGAAGAAGCTGCTAAAGCAAATGCAGAAGGTGAAGGAACAGAAGAAAGTGCTGCAACTGACTCTACTGATAATGTTGAAGAAGCGAAGTTTGAAGAAAAATAATAAAAGGTTCTATATATAGAACCTTTCTATAGTGAAAGGGTACAAAAGATGGATAAAACTAAAAATAGCAGTAAACACAAAATTAATTTAACTAATCTATATGAAAATGATAAAGAATTTAATTTAGAATGCATTATGGTAGATAAATTAATGGAAAAAATAAAAAAATATAAAAATCATGTGCTGGATTCTAGTGATAAACTATGTGAAGTTTTGAAACTAGATAGTGAGATAGGTTTTTATTTAGAAAAACTTTATGTATATGCACATATAAATAATGATTTAAATTTAAGTGATGCTAAATGGAATAAAAACTTTGCTAAGGTGAGTTCTCTTTATTCAAAATACAGTTTACTTTCATCTTTCTTGGTACCTGAACTTTTAGAAAAAGATTTTAAATTTGTTAAAACATATATAGCAGAAAATGAATATTTAAAAAATTATGAATATACACTTAAATTAATTTATAGATCTAAGAAACATATACTTAGCGCGAATGATGAAAGCATTGTTTCGAAGTTTAATAAAATTAATAAAAGTACAATAGATTCTATTACTAAATTATTAAATGTTGAATGCACTTATGAAGAAGTTTTAAACGATGATAATGTATTGGAAAAAGTTCATAGTGGAAATTTAGAATGCTTTTTATTTAGTAAAAATAGAGAAGTAAGAAAAAATGCTTTCAATAGTTTTTATAAATCTTTAGGAAGTATAAATTTAACTATTTCTTCACTAATAAATGGTGTTGTTGAATATAATAATGCTGTAAGTGGACTTAAAAAATATCCTAATTATTTAGATATGAGTTTAGATGTAAATGATGTTGATGTTAAAATTTATGATAATTTAATTAAAAATGTTTCTAAAAAGTTACCTCTTTTTGATAAATATTGGGATTTTAAAAGAAGTATCTTAAAATTATCTAAACTAAAGTTATATGATTTAAATGTAAGAGTGAATAATTCACTTGATAAAAAATATACATTTGATGAAGCTAGAGATATCGCTTTATCTGCACTTCTTATTTTCGGAAAAGATTATAGTGATATGGTTAATAAAATTTTTAGTGAATCTTGGATTGACGCTAGTTTGTCGGAAAATAAAAAAATGATTTCTTATACGACAGCTGCTTATGCTACTAATCCATATATATTTTTGAATTACAATGGAACATATAAAGATATATCTACACTTGTTCATGAAATAGGTCATGCTATGCATTTTCACTATTCTAAAGAAAGCAATGAATTTTGTAATTATGACAATAATATTTTTGTGGCAGAAGTTGCTAGTCAAGTTAATGAAATTTTATTAAGTAAGTATATGCTTAATAAATGTAAGAGTAAAGAAGAGAAATTATCTTTACTTGAAGATAAGTTAAATGATTTTGAATTTACTATGAGAAAAGCTACTATGAGTGCTGAATTTGAAAAAATGATTTTTGATTATAATAAAAAAGAAGGAACACTAAGTAGCGAAATTTTATCTAATATGCAGCTGAAACTCGCTCATAAATATTATGGTGAGAATATAGAAATCGATGATGCATTTAAATATGATTGGATAAGATTATCTCAAATGTTTGGTAAGTTTTATGTCTATCAATATGCAACTGGTTATGTTGCGGCTTTAGAAATTGCTGAGTCTATCTGGAATAAAGTAGATGGAGCATTCGAAAATTACATTAAGTTTTTATCACTTGGTTCTAAAATGGATCCTGTTTCTAGCCTGAAAGTAGCTGGAATTGATATGAATGGAAGTAAAATATATACTAATGCTTTTAAATATTTTGAAAAAACATTAGACGAATATAAAAAAATATACAGTAGTAAGGAAGATACAATAAATGAATAAAAAAGATTATTATGAGGTGCTTGGAGTTAGTAAAACTGCATCAGATGCAGAAATTAAGTCAGCATTTCGTAAATTAGCTAAAGAATATCATCCAGACAAAAATAAAAGTGAAGGTGCTGAAGCTAAATTTAAAGAAATTGGTGAAGCATACTCTGTTTTATCTGATTCTGGGAAAAGAAAAAATTATGATCAATTTGGTCATGCAGGAACAAATGCATCTGGAGCTGGTGGCTTTGGAGGCTTTGGAGGTGGTTTCGGCGGCTTTGATGCTGGTGATATTGACCTAGATTCTGTTTTTAGAGACTTTTTTGGAGGAGGCTTTGGTGGTTTTGGTGGTTCATCAAGATCAAAAACTCAAGCTAGAAAAGGATCTGATATAAGATATAGAATAAACTTAAGTTTTGAAGAAGCTATTTTTGGATGTGAAAAAGAACTTAAATTAGACTTGGAAGATGATTGTGATAAATGTTCTGGGAAAGGTGGTTTTGGTGAAAAAACTTGTTCTACTTGTGGTGGAGCTGGTAAAGTAATTCAAGAGCAAGCTACTTTATTTGGAGTTGTTCAATCACAAAAAACTTGTCCTACGTGTAAAGGTTTAGGTAAATCATTTGAAGAAAAATGTTCTAAATGTAGAGGTGAGGGAAGAGTTAAAAAAGAAAAAACTATTTCTGTAACTGTGCCTGAGGGAATTGATGAAGGTCATGAACTTAGAATTAGCGGTAAAGGAGAAAAAGGTTATAATGGTGGACCAAATGGTGATATTTACTTACAATTCCATGTAGAAGATCATCCTTTATATGAACGTGAGGGAACAGATATTTACTTAGAAGTACCTATTACAGTAGCAGAAGCTGCTTTAGGTATAAAAAAAGAAATACCTACACTTACAGGAAAAGTTGTTTTAGAAATTGATCCAGGAACACAAAATTACACTAAACTTAAACTTAAAGGAAAAGGTGTGAAAAGTATTAGAGGAATGCATAAAGGTGATATGTATGCTGTTATTAATATAATTGTTCCTACGAAACTTTCAAAAAAACAAAAAGAATTATTTAAAGAACTTTCTGAAAGTGGTATTGCTGATGAAAAAGATTTTAAAAAATTTGATAAATATTTAGATAACTAATGTAAGTTATCTTTTTATTTGCTTTTAATACTGTTTTGTTTGACAAAATGCATATATCCTAGTAAACTTTAAATATAGGATAGATAAATATGGATGATATAAAAGTAAATATGAAAAAAATATTTAAAATACCTCTTTTTATAATAGCAGTTTTAATAGTACTATGCGTGTTGTTATTTTTAAGTTATATTTTATTTTTTAAAGACATTTTAGAGCAAACGGTGGTAGTTGATACGCCACTTTCAATAAATTATTTGGATTCACAGTCGTTTGATGAAGGAAATAATAAAAATATAAATTTTTCGGTTACTAACGATGGATCGGAAGTTGTATATTATGAAATTTCTTTTTCTAAAGTAGTTAGTTCTTCAGATATAAGTTTTAATATTGCTGGAGATAACGATTTAATTATTGATGGAATTATAGAAGAAGGTAATGTGCATGAACCAATTGCTATAAGCCCACAGCAAACACATGATTATATTTTAAATGTAGATTATCAGCCTGGTGATGTTTTAAAAGGGCAGTTAAATGTTCAAAAGTACTTAGAAGAAGATATGTTTTTTAAAGATACTATTTTATCTCTTAATACACTTAATGAAGCTACTACTAAAGTAGGAAGTGAAGTTGCTATTTTAGATGAAGGACTTATTAAAAATGAAGATACTAATGGTCTAAGTTATTTTTTTAGAGGGGCTAGTTCATCTAATTATGTTAATTTTGCAAACTTTACTTGGAGAATAGTAAAAATTAATTCAGATGGAAGTATTAAGTTAATTTTAGATGGTGATTTATCTGATAATACCTCTTATTATATTGGAACTAGTTCAAGTGATTTTGTAGGTTCAAATGTTAATGAAGTTTTAACTAGTTGGTATAGTCAAAATTTAAATTTATATACTGATATAATTACAAATCATAAGTTTTGCTCTGATAATTCACTTGTTAATAATAATCAAACCTTTGCAGCTTATAATAGAGCATCTGTTGATATGATTGCAACATATGAGTGCTTAGGTACTCTTATAAACTCTAAGATAGGACTTTTAACTGTTGATGAAGTTATGTTTGCTGGTGGCAGTGTAACTGCAGATAATACCTCTTATTATTTAAAAAATGATGATGTTGAAACTAGTTTTTATTTAATGAGCGGGGCTAAAGAAAGTACCTCTTATTATCCGTTTGTAGTTTCTAGTCAAGGAAAAATAGAATCTACTTCTCTTGGATCATTAGTCAGATCTGTAAGACCTGTAATTAATATTGATGGTAATGTAGAAGTTGACGGTATCGGAACAGTAGATAATCCGTTTATAATTGTTAACTAGTAGACATTTTAAATGTAAATATTCATGTGAAATATTTGCATTTTTTTTGTAAAATTGATAAAATATATTTATGAGGTCGAAATAATATGGAAATACTTAGTGATATAAATAAATTTGTTCAAACATTAACTTTTGTGGATTTTGTTTTTTTCTTTGCAGTAGTAGTATTAATAATATTAATTATTGCTCTAGTTTACTTCATAAGAGTTAATGAAGAAGTTTTGAGAAAAGAAAATGAAAAACCTAAAAGTGAACTTGAAATGATTAAAGATGCTATTAGTAGTGAGTCAAAAGAAAAAAATGTAATTATGTCTACATTTGAAAAAGAGCAAGAAGATAAAGCTATTATTAGTTATGAAGAACTTTTAAATAAAAGTAAAAATTATGGTATTAATTATTTAGAAGAAAAAGAAGTAGATGGTTTAACAATAAAAAAAGTTAATTTAAGTGATATGTATACTAAAGAAGAAGAGCCAAAAACTGTTGAACCTATTAGAGTAGTTAGTTATAAAAAAGAAGAAGAATTTTTAGTAGCTTTAAAAAACTTAAAATCATTATTAAGTTAGTCAGGAGGAATTATGTTATTTTATATTGAAACACTTGGATGTAAAGTAAATATGTATGAATCTAATTTTATTAGTGAAACCTTTATTAAAAAAGGTTTTTTAAAAACAGAAGAAATTGAAAAAGCAAATGTTATGATATTGAACACTTGCTCAGTTACAAATACATCTGATAGTAAATGTATGAAAGTGGCTAGATCTATGAGACGCAAAAATAAAGATGCTGTTTTTGTTATTTGTGGTTGTAGTGTTCAAAATGATGTTGAAATTTATAAAGAGTTGCAAGCTGATATACTACTAGGAACTAAAAATAAAAGTAAAATAGTAGATATGGTTAATAATTATTTAAAAGATAAAACTGTTTATGATGATATTGATTTGAGTTTAGATTATGAATTTGAAGATATGTCGATAGAAAATTTTAATCAAACAAGAGCATATATAAAAATTCAAGATGGTTGTGAAAATTATTGTTCATACTGCGTTATTCCATTTGTACGTGGGAAATTAAGATTTAAAAAATACGATGAGGTTTTAATTGAGGCTAAAAAACTAATAGAAAATAATTATAAAGAAATTGTTTTAACTGGCATTCATACTGGGTCTTATATATATGAGGATAAAAATCTAGTAGATTTAATTAATGATTTATCTAATCTTGAAGGACTTGAAAGAATTAGGCTTTCAAGTATAGAGATTACTGAACTTAAAGAAGATTTTATGAATCTTCTTAAAAATAATAAAGTGCTTTGTGATAATCTTCATATACCACTTCAAGCAGGAAGTAATGAAATACTTAAAATAATGAATAGAAAATATGATTTGGATTTTTTTAGAAAAATAATAGCAGATATAAGAAATATTAGAGAAGATATTTATATATCTACTGATGTAATAGTTGGTCATCCTTATGAAACAGAAGAGTTATTTGAAAAGACTTTAGAGTTTTGCAAAGAAATTAAATTCAGCAAAATACATGTTTTTTCTTATTCTGATAGGAATGGAACTGCTGCATCGAAAATGCCAAATCACGTTAATCAAAGTGATATAAAAAAACGTTCTACTAAGCTTTTAGAACTTGGAAAAGAACTTGAAAAAGAATATAATCGTAAATTTATTGGAAGTACTTTAAAAGTTTTGATAGAAGAAAAAAAATCTGATTATACAACAGGGCATACTAATAATTTTTTGAAAATTAAATGTGATAAAGATTTTTGTAAAAATGAAATTTATGATGTAAAAATTGATATAAATAATATATTTTAGGAGATATGTATGGATAATAAAGAATTGCAATTAATTGATATAAGTCGCAAAAATAAGAAAAATGAAGAAATACAATTAATTGATATAAATAGAGAAAAAAAGAAAAAATACGCTTCAACTAGAAGAAGTGCTAGTAAAAAGAAAAAAACTAGAGTTCATGGTAAAGTAATTGTAGGAGCTGCTGCAGTTGTAGCTTTAGTTAATTATGGTAATATAAAAGAATTTATCGAAAACACTTGGGTTAGTAACTTTGGATTTATTCCTACTACTTTGGATAATTCTATTGATTATTCTGAGCAAGGTGATGATTTAATCCAAGTAGATTATAATATGTCATATACATCTAATCAAGTTTTATCTCTTTTATCTGGTAATGGTGAGTCTGCTAATCTTAATGATCTTTGTGTAGCTATTTGTAGCGCTGAGGCGTATTTTGGTGATAATTTCCAGTATAAAATGGGTGATGATAATTATTCTGTTGTTCATCATGAAATAAGTGTTGAATCAGTTTTTCCAGATAAAGATAAGGAAATTGTGTTAGCAAAAGATAGATTTGCTGAAGAACTTATGAGTAGAGCAGGATTTTCTAGTATAGATACATATGATGAAGCTAGAGCTTACTTAGCAAAAAATTTACTCGATTTAGGAGTAGATGAAAAAGATATCGATACTCATATATTTAAACTTATTAAAATGCAAAATGAATTACTTGAATATAATAAAGTATTGATGGGAGAAAATAATAATGTCAGATAACAAAATAATTAAATTTTCTGATGAATCAGTTTTTGCTGTTGCTCATCAAATACATGAATATCTATGTTTAGTAAATTTAAAAGATGACTCAGATATTATTTTTGCTAAAATGGTAGATAATGAAGTTAGTGAGCTTGAATCTGAGGAACTTTCTATAGCAGTAAACTTGTTTAAAGACAAATTAAATAATGAGTGAGTAATCACTTTTTTATTTTCGACTTTTTTGTTATAATTGGTTAAGGAGAGTCTATGCATACAATAACAGGTAAATTCAGAAATATTATTTTTCAAAATCAAGAGAATGGTTATACTGTTGCTCTTTTTAAAGTTAAAGAAAGTGATTTAAATGATTTAATAAATAAAACTGTTCAAATAGTTGGGAATTTTGTTGAAGTTAATTTTGTCGATAACATGGAGTTAACTGGAGTATATGAAAAAAATGAAAAGTATAAAACTATGCAATTTAATGTGAATGCTAGTAAAAAGATTTTACCTAATACATCAGATAAAATCTTGGAGTTTTTAAGTTCATCTTTAGTAGCTGGATGTGGTAAAAAAACAGCAGAAAAATTAGTGGATGCGTACGGAAATGGTACTTTAGAAAAAATAAAAGATATTAATAATTTATTAAGTATTACTGGCATGAGTGAAAAAAAAGCTGAACAAATTCATAAGTCTATTTTAAATTATGATAAAACTAGCGATACTATTATTAAACTAGAAACTATGGGTTTTACTGTTGAAGATGCTGGTAAAATAATTCATAAATACAAAGAAGATGTTGATAAAATAATACAAAGAGATATTTATGAATTTAAAGAAATTATTGATTTTAAAAAACTAGATCATATCTTTATATCTAATAATGAAGCTGATTCTTTTGTTAGAATGTATCATTTAACAGTAGAGGTTATGAAATATATTAGCTTTTCTATGGGTCATACTTTTTGTTTTAAAACAGACATTTTAAAAATATTTACTCATTTATATAAAATTACATTATCTGAAGAATTGTTTGATAAAATAATTGAAAACTTAATTGATGATAATTATGTTGTACTTGAAAATGGGAAGTATTATTTAACTGAATATTATGAAGCTGAAGAAAGTATTGCCACTAATTTGAAATATATTTCTACAACTAATGAAAAAAAAATATTGGATTTTGAAGAAAAATTAAATAATATTGAAAATCAGTTAGGTATTATATATGATGATGTTCAAAAAACTGCTATTAAAGAAGCCCTTGAAAATAATGTTACTATAATTTCTGGAGGACCTGGTACTGGTAAAACTACTATACTTAATGCTATAGTTCAGTTATATATTGCTGAAAATAAATTATCGAAAGCTGAAACTCTTGGTAGTATTGCATTACTTGCTCCAACTGGAAGAGCTAGTAAAAAGATGAGTTTATCTACAGGTCTTAGTGCTTTTACGATACATAGATATTTAAAATGGCAAAAAGAAAAGGATTCTTTTATACATGATGAATATAATAAAACTAGTCAATCTTTTATAGTGGTTGATGAGGCAAGTATGATTGATGTTAAACTTTTTGCAGCACTTTTAAATGCTCTTAAAAGTAATGTAAAACTTTTGTTAGTGGGAGATGCTTTTCAGCTACCATCAGTATCTGCTGGTAAAGTTTTAAATAATTTAATTGATAGTGAATTATTTAATTTTATTCCTCTAAAAAAGATATACAGACAAAGTGATAATTCATTTATTCCTTATTTAGCTCAAGAAATTAAAGATATGGAATTAACTGAGGAATTTTTGTCTAAGAAAGATGATTATAATTTTTTAAAATGTGAAACCTTTGATATAAAAAATAAAATAGCAGATGTAGTAATTAATGCTTTAGGCAAAGGTATAACTGCTGATAATATGCAGGTTTTAGTTCCAATGTATAAAGGTGATGTTGGAATTGATAACTTAAATTTAGTTCTTAGAAATATATATAATCCTTCTTCTTTTGTAAAAAAAGAGTTTACTTATGGAGATGTTGTTTATAGGGAAAATGATAAAATCTTACAACTTTTAAATGATCCGGATAATAATATATTTAATGGTGATATAGGTTATATAAGAAAAATTACTCCTTCTAATGTTTTAGTTCAGTTCGATGACAATTTAGTTGAACTTACAAAAAATAACTTTAAAAACGTTAAGCATGCATATGCTATTTCAATACATAAAAGTCAAGGTAGTGAGTTTGAACATGTTCTTATGCCAATTTCTAAAGATTATTATATGATGATGTTTAATAAATTACTATATACTGGTGTTTCTAGAGCTAAAAAAACACTTATTTTAGTAGGTGAACCAATGGTTTTTGCTCAAGGCATTAGAAATAACCGCACTGATGATAGAAATTCTTCTTTAACAGAAAAATTAACTAGTATAATTTTAAATAATTAAACCACTATATTACTGAGGTGAAAATTTTGACAAAAAGAAATATGATTTATAGTGGAGTAGCTCTAGGATTAATAGGTGGTGCTACTGCTTATATGATGATGAATAAGAAAACAAGTAAAAAAATCAAGAAAATGTCTAAAGATATGGTAAATGATGCAACATCATATATTAGTCACAAAGTAAATTAAGCAATTGCTTAATTTTTTTTGGCTTTTATTTACTAATTGAACTTTATTTGTTAAAATATTATTAGGTGATATAAATGATAAATTTGAAATGTAATTTTGATAATAGAATAGAAAAAATATTTAATACAATAGATACTATTGAAAATGAGTTTACTAGAAAATCTTTGTTATCTTATCTTACTAATTTTGATAATAGTATTTTTGTTAAAATCAATAATGAAATTATGTCAGTAGAAGCTGATGAACTTGATTTTTCATTTGAAGAAAGATATGTTCAAAATCCTATAGATGTTATTGAAGAGTTATATAAATTAGTACTTACATCAGAAATGGAAATTTCTGTAGCTTTGTCTGATGTTGAAAAAGAAATTTTAGAGTGTGATGGAAATTATTTGCTGAGTAGTGAGCTTAATAGTGAGAGATCTAGTTTATTAAGTAAAAGTTATTTAATTCAAACTTTACTTGATATAGTAAATTCTCAAAGAATTATAGAAGAAGATAATGTACGTAGATAAATATATAGAATATTTATCTAAAGAATTAAATTATTCTGAAAACACAATAAAAAATTATGAAATAGATATTATTTCATTTGATAATTATTTGAGTAACAAAAATAAAAGTTTTAATGCTTTGACTAAGCAAGATTTAAGATATTATTTGAAATTTTTAGATAAAAGTAAATATAGTAATAAAACTATAGCTAGAAAGTTAACTTCTCTTCGAGTATATTTTAATTTTTTAGTAGAAATTAACGCTATTTCTTATAATATTTTTAATGAAATAGATAATCCTAAACTCGAAAAGAAAATACCTAGTTATTTAAGTTATGAAGACTTATCTAAGTTACTTGATTCGGTTGAAATTGATACTAATTTAGGTCTTAGAAATAAACTTATTTTTGAATTAATATATTCTTCTGGACTTAGAATTTCAGAAGTGTCAAATTTAGAAATTTCACAAATTAACTTAGATGATAATATTATTAAGGTAATGGGCAAGGGCAATAAAGAAAGAATTGTGTATTACGGTAAAAGGCTTGAAGTTCTTTTGAAAAAATATTTACAAACTTCAAGAGGTGAACTACTTAATGGTAAAATATGTTCAAATTTATTTATTAATAGATTTGGGACTAAACTAAGTGTTAGAATGATTGATAAAATTTTAAAGAAAATTTGTGATAATATTTCATTTAAAGGAAAAGTGAGTGCTCACACTATAAGGCATACTTTTGCTACTCATTTACTTAATAGTGGTGCAGATATAAAATCAGTTCAAGAGCTTTTAGGTCATGAAAGTCTTTCGACAACTGAAATTTATACACATGTATCTAGTGATAGAGTTAAAAGTGTTTATTTAAGCGCTCATCCAAGAGAAAAGTTAAATAATAATATAAAGCAATAATCATATATTTTAATAAATATAAATTATTGCTATTTTTAACTTTGTTTGTAAGAAGGGAAGATAATTTTGGAATTTACTTACTTTATAAATTGTATTTGTGATGGCGTTATATATAATATAAGTGTTCTTAGGAAAAACATTTCAACTAAATATGGTTTAAGTGTTATAAAAAATCCTATGATTATTAATGGTATAGGTTTAATTGATGAAGTTAACCTTACTGGATTTTGTGGTCTTATGGATAGTGAAGAAAATATTTTGGTTAAATTTTCTAATAAAATCAAAGATATATTTATTTTTGATTGTAATAATATTTTTGTTGTTTATCAAAATATTGAGAACCTTAAAATTATGCATTATGCTTTAATTGATAAAAAACTTGTTTTTGTATATGAAATAGGTGATAATTTTGAAGTTTTAGATAAAAATAAGGAAATTTTAATTGTAAGCAATAATGAATTTTCAACTCTTTATTATCCTCTTGAAAAAAGATTTTTAAATTATGAATTTGCTTCTGTTACTAAATTTAATGAAAAAATAATTGCTAAAATTAAACTGAATTTATCTTTTGAATATTATATTAGCTTTGAAATTGATATGCTTGGGAATATTATTTCTCCTTTTTATGATGAATATAAAAAGAAATTTATTACTGCTTTTATTAATAATGATTATAATCATCTTGAGAACATTATTTTAAAGATAGAAAATGATTATTTACAAGAAAAAAACTCTGTAAGAACTTTGAGTATAAAACAAAATGATGAAAATTAAAATAATAGGTTACTTTTAATTTATTTACAAGCTAAATTATGTTATAATATTTTTTGAAGAGGTGCACTATGACAAGAAGTGAAGCAAGAGAAAAATGTATGGTAGTATTATATCAAGTTGGTATGTACAAAGATAAAAAAATAGAGTTTGTATTAGAAGATATTATTAAATCTAATGTAGAAATTGAAAATGATTTTGTTAATATGGTAGTAAATGGTGTTTTAGAAAATGTAGAAGCTATTGATGAAACTGCTAATACTTATATGGAAAACTGGACTATTAATAGAATTGATAAACCTGGTAGTGAAATTTTAAGAATAGCGCTTTATGAACTTAAATTTACTGATACTCCTGAAATAGTAGTAATTAATGAAGCTATAGAACTTGCTAAAAAATATAGTGATGATTCAGTTAAAAATATTATTAATGCTACGCTTGATAAATTTATAAAAGAAAGATAATTTTATGAACCAAGAATATATTACGGTAAGTAGTTTAAATGGTTATATAAAAAAAGTTTTAGAAAATAATAATTACTTAGCAAATGTTTATTTAAAAGGTGAGATTTCTAACTTAAAAAAGCATACAACTGGTCATTGGTATTTTACGTTAAAAGACAATGATGGTAGAATTAATGCTGTTATGTTTTCAAAAGATGCTAGTTTAGTAAATTTTGATGCTAAAGATGGTATGAATGTTTTGATTACTGGTAGAGTGTCTGCTTATCCTGCATCGGGTACTTATCAAATATACGTAACCAAGATGAGTTTAGATGGTATTGGTGAGCTTTATGTTGAATTTGAAAAGCTTAAAAAGAAACTTTTAGAAGAAGGTTTATTTTCATCTCAATATAAAAAAAGTATACCTAAATATCCTACTAAAGTAGGAGTTATAACTGCACCAACTGGAGCTGCTATTAAAGATATTATTTCTACGATTAATAGAAGATTTCCTACTACTACAGTTATACTTTTTCCTGCTTTAGTGCAAGGCAAAGATGCTGCACCTAGTGTTGTTAAACAAATTAAAATAGCAGATGAATATGGACTTGACACTTTAATTGTTGGTCGTGGTGGAGGCTCTATTGAAGACTTATGGGCTTTTAATGAAGAAATAGTTGCTAGAGCTATATTTGAATGTAAGACGCCAGTTATTAGTGCTGTAGGTCATGAAATAGATGTAACTATATCTGATTATGTAGCAGATCTTAGAGCTCCAACTCCAACTGGAGCTGCTGAGATGGCAGTTCCTACTGTACTTGATACAGTAAATATTATAGATAATTTAAAAATTAGATTGAATAAAAATATTAAGAATACTGTTAATACTAAATTTATCGAACTTAAAAATTACAAAAGTTCATATGTACTTAAAAATCCAATGAGCATGTATGAAATTAAAATGCAAAAACTTGATATGAATATAGATAAGTTAAATAAAGAAATTGATTTTATTATAAATGATAAATATAAAAAAGTAATGGCTTTTAAAGATAATTATGTACTTAATAATCCATTTAGTATATATGAAATGAAAAAGCAAAAACTTAATGTTTTAGATGAAAAACTAGAAAATAGTATAAATGTTTTACTTGATAGAAAAGAAAGTAAGGTGCAAATTATGATTACTTCGTTGAAACTACTAAATCCACTGGGTATTCTTGAAAAAGGTTATTCTGTAGTTACTAAGAATAATGAAGTGATTAAAAGTGGTGATAGTTTGAAACTTAATGACGAAATAAATATAAGATTTAAGGATAACAATATAAATGCAATTGTAAAGGAGATTAATTAATGAAAGAAAATAAAACTTTTGAAAGTTCACTTGAAGAACTTGAAGTAATTGTTAAAGAACTTGAAAGTGGTAATGTTGAACTTGATAAAGCTATTGAAAAATATACAGAAGCTATGAAACTTGCGAAATTTTGTAGTGAAAAAATTGAAAGTGCTACTACTAAAGTTAATAAAATTTTAAATGAAGGAAAATTAGAAGATTTTGAGGTGAAATAATGGAAGTTAAAGGAATTACAAATAGAGATACAGATTTTGCTCAGTGGTATACTGATGTAGTTAAAAAAGCTGATTTAGTTGATTATTCATCAGTTAAAGGTTCTATGATTATAAGACCTTATGGTTATGCTATATGGGAAGAAATGCAAAAAGCATTAGATTTCAAATTCAAAGAAACTGATCATGAAAATATTCAAATGCCAATGTTTATTCCTGAGTCTCTTTTAAACGTTGAGAAGAATCATGTTGAAGGATTTGCTCCTGAGGTTGCTTGGGTAACTCATGGCGGATCTGAAAAATTAGAAGAGAAAATGTGTGTTAGACCTACTAGTGAAGTTTTATTTTGTGAACACTATAAAAAAATTATTAATTCTTATAGAGATTTACCGAAACTTTATAATCAGTGGTGCACTATTGTTAGATGGGAAAAAACTACTAGACCTTTTCTTCGTAGTAGAGAAATTTTATGGCAAGAAGGTCATACTATGCATGCTACTAAAGAAGAAGCTTTAGAAGAAACTTTAAGAATGTTTGGAATTTATGAAGATTTTCAAAGAAATGTATTAGCTCTTCCTGTTATAACTGGTAAAAAAACAGAAAAGGAAAAGTTTGCTGGGGCTGAAGCTACTTATACATTAGAAGCTATGATGTATGATGGAGTGGCTCTTCAAAATGGTACGAGTCATTACTTTGGTCAACATTTTGCTAAAGCATTCGGTATTGAATTTTTAAATAAAGAAAACAGACTTGAAACTCCTTATCAAACAAGTTGGGGTGTTACTACTAGAATGATTGGTGCTGTTATTATGACTCATGGTGATGATAGAGGTTTGGTATTACCTCCTAATATTGCTCCTTTTAAAGTTTGTATTGTTCCGATAGGTAATGTTGATGAAAATCTTGATTCTTTACTTGAGAGTTTTAAACAAAGTGGGTTAACTTATAAAGTGGATAATACTAATAAATCTCCTGGATTTAAATTTGCTGAAGCTGAAGTTAAAGGTTTTCCTATTAGAGTTGAACTTGGAGAACGTGATTTAAAAGAAAATAAAGTTACTTTAGTAAGACGTGATACATTAGAAAAAACAGTAGTTAAATTTGAAGATGTAGTTACTAAGATTTTAGAATTATTACCATTAATTCAAGAAAATATGTATACTTGCGCGCTGGAAAGAAGAAACTCTATGCTTCATAGTGCAAATACTTATGAAGAGTTTATTGATTTAGCTAAAAATAAGCCAGGATTTATAAAAATTAATTGGTGTGGCGAAACTGCTTGTGAAGAAAAAATTAAAATGGATACAACGCTTAAATCTAGATGTTTAATTGAAAATGAAGAAGCTAGTGGAGCTTGCCCAGTATGTGGAAAAGAAGCTAAGACTAAAGTTTGGTTTGGAAAACAGTATTAGTTATATAATTTATGAAAAAACAAGAAAAAAATATATATGAAAAAGAAATTTTGGAAGATTTGAATTATTTATTATTGTTATTTAATAATGGTCTTCACGAAGAGTGTTTAAATAAACTTAATGTTTTACATTTGAATTTGGTTAATTTAGTTAATGTTGATTTTGTGGTTAAAGTTAAAGAGTATTTACTAAATTATTATATGATTTATGGCGATTTTAGTAAAGTGGAAGATTTTTATCTCAGTTGTGAAAATGTTTTTTTCTTTAAAGATTGTTATGCTAATATGTTGTTTGATCATAATGATTTAAATGCGTTGGAGCTTTTTGTAACAAAAAATAGAGAATATGCATATTTACTAGGTGATTATCATGCTAAGTTTACTAAAGACTTTATTACCTCAGAGCGTCTTTATTTTAAAAATGTTAAATACCAAAGTTCACTTATTAGATTGTATGAATTATATTTTTCTCAGGAAAAATTTGATAAATGTGAGGTTCTTATTAATGCAATAAAAAAAGAACTGAGATTCTATTATGAAGCTATATATAATGAAATATTGTTTTTAAATCATGATTTGAAAAATTTTCATAAAATTAAAATGATAAATAATCCAAATGATACTGAAGTTTTGCAACATGTAGAAAAACATTTTGATTATGAAAATAAAAACGGTTATTTTTTTAATGTTTTTTCTTCTCGAGATGTTTATGATTATTGTGTAGAGTATATTAAAAGAAAAAATCCGGAGTATAATTTAATATCTTTAAGTAAAATTTACATGATTGAATTTGATGATTATATTGGTTTATCGTTTGGAATTGCTACTAAAACTGTGAAGTTGGTTACTACATTAAATGATAATATAATAACTTTTTATCCTTCTCATACTAAATATGGTTTGACTAATTATATTAAGGTATTGTCTAGAGGATTTAATTGTTGACAATAATTGGTTTTTACCAGTTATTGTTTTTTTATTTTCTAGTAATAAAACCATAATATAATCAGATAGGAGTTATATGAAGAAGTTAGGATTATTTATAATATTATTAGTTATGCCTTTTAGTGTTTTGGCATATTCTGACAAAGTAATATTAGGAGGGCAAACACTAGGAATTGATATAAAAAGTGACGGAGTAATGGTTGTCGGATTTTATAAAGTTAATGGTAAATATAATAAAGGTACTACTGAGATGAAAACTGGAGATTATATATATGAAATTAATGGTGAGACTGTTGATAATATTAACGATTTAACTAATATAATTTCAGCTAATGCAGATGATGAAAAAGTATTGATTGCATTTAGAAGAGGTGAAAAAGAGTATGAAACAACTTTAAATTTAGTATTCGAAGATGATATTTACAAAACTGGACTATACGTTAAGGATAGTATCATAGGAATAGGTAGTTTAACGTATATTGATCCAAATACTAAAATTTATGGGGCTTTAGGTCATGAAATTATTGAATCTAGTTCAAATTCTATTGTTGAAATAAAATCTGGTACAATATTTCAAAATTATATTACGTCTATAGATAAAAGTACAACAGGAGAACCTGGTAGTAAAAATGCTAAATTTAATTATGATAATAAATATGGAACAATATTTTCTAATACTAAATATGGAATATATGGAATCTACGAAGATTCTATCGATGATGGTGTGTTAATTGATGTTGCTACTAGTGATGAAATAAAAATTGGAGAGGCCATCATTTATACAGTTTTAGATGGTGAGAAAATAGAAATGTTTGACATTGATATAACAGCTATAAATGAAACGAGTGATATTAAAAATATTTCATTTACTATAACTGATCAAGATTTATTAGAAGAAACAGGAGGAGTTGTTCAAGGTATGAGTGGCTCACCTATAGTTCAAAACGATAAAATTATTGGCGCTGTTACACATGTAATAGTGGATAATCCAGTTACTGGATATGGTTTATTTATTACAACAATGTTAGAGGAGGGAGAAAATTAATTTTTTTCTTTTTTCTTTTGTTAAATATATATAGGTATCAATGTATAACTTTGTTAAGAGGTTATACGTTTATGATTAGATAAAGAGTTTATATAAAAATGAAGAAGTTGATGTAAAGCATTTGAAAATAATTTATTGATGTAGAAGAAGATATTTTATTAAAAAATTAGAGTTATTATTAATGACATTAGAAATAATTAATAAAAAATAGTAAAAGTAATTGAAATTAAAATCTTTAGTGATATAATAAATATATAAGGTAGGTAATTTTATGAAAGATATAAAATTTTTGAGAGAAAATGGTGTTAATGTTGAAAAGAGTTTAGAACTTTTTGGTGATATTACACTTTATAATGAAACTATGGGTGATTTTTTAGAAGGAATTGATTTAAAAAAACAAAGACTATTTAATTTCAAAATGTCACTTGATTTACCAAATTATGCTATTTTTGCTCACTCTGTTAAAAGTGATGCTAGATATCTTGGTTTTGAAACTATTGCAGATGAAGCTTTGAAACATGAAATGGCTGGAAAAGAAGATAATCAGAAATTTATTGAAGATAATTATGATGAGTTTGTTAAAAAGATTGACTTTATGATTAATGTTGTTAATAGATATTTAACTGAAGAACCAGATGCAGCTATTGAAGTTTTGTCAGCTAACAAAAAATTAATTGTTGTAGATGATTCTCCTTTGATAACTTCTTTAATTCAAAAAAGTATGTCTTCTTTATATGATGTTATAGTATTTAACGATGGCTTAAAAGCTAAAGAATACATTTCGAAGTGCACTTCGCCAGCAAATTTACTTTTAGATCTTAACATACCTGATGTTAGTGGATTTGATATTCTTAGTAGTATGTCTTTAAATGGACAATTTAATATAATAAGTACTTCTATAATAACTGGAGATGAAAGTGAAGATACCATAAAAAAAGCTTTTGAATATCCTATAGTGGATATGTTACCTAAACCATTTAGTATTGATCAACTTCAAAGTGTTGTTGAAAAAACTGCAAACAAAAACCAAATTTAAATATTTGGTTTTCCTAAATTGAAATTTGAACCGCACCACGAAAGTGGTGTGTTTTTTTATATT
>CAYJFJ010000012.1:0-31915 GCA_964369845.1 uncultured Muribaculaceae bacterium
TAGCTTGGAAGGCTAAAGTTCTACCATTAAACTACATCCGCATGAAAAAATTATAACAAACAATTGTTATAATTTCAAGTCTTTTTTTAAAAAATTTATATTTTTTTAACTTTTTATTAGTTTAATACCTAAAATGATGTAGTTTATGTTAAACTTTAGCATTTTATGAATTGTTTTTTATCCAGTTTAATACTTCTTCAGAGTCATCTAGATGGTGTTTAGTATGTCCGATTATTTGATAATCTTCATGACCTTTACCTAATATTAATAAAATGTCTTCTTTATTTAACATTTCTATGCCACATTTTATGGCGTCTTTTCTATCCATGATTACTTCGTAGTTTTCACTTTCAACTCCTTTGATAATATCATTCATAATATTATCAGGATTTTCTGTTCTTGGATTATCACTTGTTAAAATAGTATAATCACTTAATCTAGAAGCAATTCCACCCATTAACGGTCTTTTCTTAGGATCTCTGTCTCCACCACAACCAACGATAGTTATTACTTTACCAGTTTTTAATTCATTATAAGCTGTAATAACTTTTTCTACAGCGTCCGGAGTATGAGCATAGTCGATAACTGCATATCCGTTATTAACTTTAATAGTCTCACATCTTCCTTTTGGAGGATTTATAAGTTTTGACTTTTCAAGTAGAGTAGTTATATCAAATCCAAGTTCTACTAAAAGTGCTAGAGCCGTTAGGTAATTATATATATTGAATTTACTAGTTAAATTTATTAGCGCGTTATATGTATTGTTTTTATAGTTAAATTGTAAATCTATTTCTGCAGCAGTAATTTTGTATTTTGATATAAAATAATCATTTTCCTCATTACTTCCGATTGTGATGCAGTTACTATATTTGTTTACAAAATTATCACCATATGAATCATCACTATTAACTATAAAAGGTGCACCTTCATGCATTTGATTTGTTAACTTTAATTTTTCATTTAAATAGTTTTCCATTGTCTCATGATAATCTAAATGATCTTGTGTTAAGTTAGTAAAAGCTCCTGCACTAAATTTTAATCCTGCTACTCTTTCAAATGATAAAGCATGAGAACTTACTTCCATAACTATATGTGTACATTTTTTTTCAAGCGCATTATAAAATAACTTATATAAATTTAAAATATCTGGTGTTGTGTTTTCTAGTTCAATAAACTCATCTTTATGATAGTAACCAATTGTTCCTATATAAGCAACATTAATATTTAATCTTTGTAATAATTGATATGTTAAATAACAAGTTGTTGTTTTTCCGTTTGTGCCTGTTACTCCAATTATTTTTATTTCACTTATTTTTTGTGAGTATTCTTCTATTAATCTTTCTTTTAAATACTTTTCTGTATTTTCTGTTTTTGTAAGAACAATATTATCTTGCTGTAATTCTATGTTTTTAGAAACTACGATGTGTGTTGCTCCATTTTTTATTGCATCTTCTATGTAATCATGGCCATCTACGTTGTGCCCGACAATTGCCACGAATGTTTGATTAGGATTTACTAATCTTGAATCTGTTTCGTATTTAATCATTTTTTTCCTCGTTTCTACTTCCATTATACAATATTTTTTAAAATATATAATAGTTTTTTTGAAAATTTTATGTTATTATTATAAGGTAAGATAGGTGAGATAAAGTGGCAGATATAGGAAATCATTTTCAAGTAGATATAAATAGTTTATTAAGTAATGAAAAAGCTGTTTTTCAGGGTAACAAATATAGAATAACTGTTTTATCTGATAGATTAATCCGATTTGAATATAATGTTAATGGTAAATTTAATGACTTTCCAACGTCTTTTGCTGCTAATAGAAAGTTTAATCTTCCTCAGTTTGAAGTTGATCAAGATGAAAAATATTTGGCTATTTATTCGAAATATTTTTTACTTAAGTATCGTAAAGAAGCTCCATTTAAAGGAAGTACTTTGGCGCCTGATTCTAATTTAAGTGTAAGACTTAATAATACAGATAAAATGTGGTATCCTAACCATCCTGAGGCAAGAAATTTCAAAAGTTCTACTGTTAGCTTAGATGCAATAACTAATAAACTTCAAAAGGGACTCTATTCTACTGATGGATTTGCAATGATTGATGACTCTCATAGTTTTTTAATAGATAATAATGGATATTTAAATGATAATAATTCAGGTGGTCTTGATTTTTATTTATTTATGTATAAAAGAGACTTTGGTTTATGTTTAAATGATTATTTTAAATTAACAAAAAAACCAGCTTTACTTCCAAGATATGCTTTAGGTGTTTGGTGGAATAAAGAGATGATTTATAGTGCAAGAGATTGTATTAAACTTATAAAGGAGTTTAATAATAATGATATTCCATTATCAATACTGCTTTTAAGCGAGTATTGGCATATTAAAGATAGTAGAAATATGACCCTTTATAGAAGTGGTTATACTTTTAATAATAATTTATTTCCTGAACCTAAGGAAAATATTGAAGAAATTCATAATTATGGAGTTAAACTTGGTCTTCATTTAGACCCAGAAGAAGGTATCAGAAAAAGTGAACCTGCTTATAATAAATTAATTTCATCATTTGATGTTAAACCTGGAAGGGCAATTCCTTTTAATATTATGAGTAAAAAGTTTATTACTGGTTTTATATCTGAAATTATTAATCCACTTATGGATTTAGATGTTGATTTCTTTTGGATTGATTACGCTAATAATTTAAAGACTTTAGAAGCTCTTAATTATTATATAACTACCAATTATTATAAAAATAAAGATAAAAGACCTATGGTTTTAAGTAGAAATCCTTTGGTTGCTGCTCATAAATATCCTGTTCATTATTCTGGTAAAACTAAAGTTTCATGGAATACACTTTCTACACTTCCTTTTTTTAATTCAAATTCTAGTAATATTGGATTATCTTGGTGGAGTCATGATATTGGTGGTTATACTGGTGGTATTGAAGATAGTGAACTATATTTAAGATATGTGCAGTTTTCATGTTTTTCTCCAATATTTAGGTTTAGCTCTGATAAAGGTTATTACTACAAAAGAGAACCTTGGCTTTGGGATATGAAAACTCATGCTGTAACTAAAAAGTATTGTAATTTAAGACATAAATTAATACCTTATTTATATTCTGAAAATTATAATTATCATATGACTGGTATGCCGCTTGTTCAGCCAGTTTACTATACAAATCCTGAAATTTATGATGAACCTAATTATAAAAGTGAATATTTATTTGGTAGTCAGTTTTTAATATCTCCGATTACAAATCAAAAAGATTTAGTTATGAATAGATCTATTGAGAAAATATTTTTACCTGAAGGTGTTTGGTATGATTACCATAATGGTAAAAAGTTTATAGGTAATAAAAGATTTATAGTTTTTTATAAAGATGAAGATTATCCAGTTTTTGTTAAAGAAGGCGCTATTATACCTATGGCAGTATTAGATGAAAATATAAATAGTACAGAAAATCCTAAAACTATTGAAATAGATATATTTCCTGGAAAGAATAATATGTACCGTTTATACGAAGATGATGGTATTTCACAAAAATATGAATCAGGTAATTACTTTATTACATCTATTGAGTATTTATATTTAAAAAATAATTACACTGTTAAAATTAAACCTTTAGAGGGAGTAGGCGGAATAATTCCTAAATTTAGAAACTATGTTATTAAATTTAAAAATACAAGAAAGCCTAGTTCACTAACTGTTTCTTTAAATGGTGATGCGTTTTCTAAAAATGTAGTAGCATTTGAAAGTGATTTAAGTTTTATTGTAAATATTAATCATGTTGATACTACAAAAGAACTTATTATTACTTCTAAAGGGTCTAATTTAGAAATAGCGGCTCAGCGTATAATGAATGAAGACATCAATTCTATAATTAGTGATTTAGCTATTAGTACAGATTTAAAAGAAGAAATCGCTGATATTTTATTTAGTAAAATGTCAATTAAGAAAAAAAGAATAGCAATAAATAAATTAAAAAGACATGGTCTAGATAATAAATTTGCTAAGATGTTTTTAAAATTACTTGAATATAGCGCTGAAATCTAATATAATATTTTTAAGCAGATGAAAAAAGAGTAGTAAAAATCAATGTTTTTTAAGAAAGTTAATGGTTGATGTGAATTAACAAAACATGATTTTGAATTAACTTTTGGATGTATTGGGGTAATTTCCTTATCAATTATAAAGTTTAAATTAAGGTGGTACCACGGAAGATATTTCGTCCTTTGGGTTATCATCTTTTTATTTTTTAAGGAGTTTTTTATGTTAGAAATTGATTTGTATATTTTACTTTTCTTATTACTATTTTTAATTTTGTTTATACTGGATTATTTTTTAATCTTGAGACCAAAACTCATTAAGATTTTGAAAGGTAAAGTTAAAAAGAAAATTAAATTTATGGAAATGGATTATTTATCTATTAAATTTAATTTAAATAAAAAGAAGTTATATAAAAGATGGATTATACTTTGGATTGCTTTAATAAATTCTTTTATTATATCTGTGGTGTCTTTTGTTGTTATAATTACACCTCTTGATTATGTTTATCAATTTATGATTGGTTTTTTACTACTATTAGGATTGATATATGCTTTATATGATTTTTTTGGAAGATATCTTATTAAGAAAGGATTGAATTAATATGGATTTTAAAAATTATGAAAAAAAATGGAGAAAATATTGGGAAGATAATAATGTTTTTAAAACAGATTTGTATGATTTTAGTAAACCTAAATTTTATGCACTTGATATGTTTCCTTATCCTTCAGGAGTAGGACTTCATGCAGGTCACCCAGAAGGTTATACAGCTACTGATATAGTTGCTCGTATGAAAAAAATGCAAGGATATAATGTTTTACATCCTATGGGATGGGATGCATTTGGTTTACCTGCAGAGCAGTTTGCTATTTCTACTGGTAATCATCCTGAAACGTTTACTAAAGAAAATATTGCAACATTTAAAAATCAATTAAAATCTTTAGGTTTTGCATATGACTGGGATTTAGAAATTTCTACTACCGATCCATCTTTTTATAAGTGGACTCAGTGGATTTTTAAACAGTTATATACTGATGGTTATGCTAAATTAGTAGATATGCCTGTTAACTGGTGTGAAGAGCTTGGAACAGTTCTTGCTAATGATGAAGTAATTGATGGTAAAAGTGAACGTGGTGGTTATCCTGTTATAAGAAAAAACATGAAACAGTGGGTAATTGATATTCCGAAATTTGCTGAGAAATTATTAGATGGATTAAATGACTTAGACTGGCCTGAATCTACTAAAGAAATTCAAAGAAATTGGATAGGTAAAAGTATAGGTGCAGAAGTTATTTTTAAAATTGATGGATTTGAAGATACATTTACTGTCTTTACTACAAGAGCTGATACTTTATTTGGAGCTACATACTGTGTATTATCTCCTGAACATAAATTAGTTGATAAAATTACTAGTTTAGATCAAAAAGAGTTAGTTTCTGCATATAAAAAAGAATGTTCTTCTAAAAGTGATTTAGAACGTACTGAACTTAATAAAGACAAATCTGGAGTATTTACTGGTGCTTATGCTATAAATCCAGTTAATAATGCTTTAATTCCTATTTGGATTGCTGATTATGTTTTAGCTAGCTATGGAACTGGTGCTATTATGGCTGTTCCTGCACATGATGAACGTGATTATGAATTTGCTAAAAAATTTGATTTACCGATTGTTCAAGTTTTAGAAGAAGTTACTGGCAAAAAACATGAAAATGAACATTTTAAAAAAAGCATTGTTGCTATTGTGTATGATGAGGCTACTGCTAAATATCTTACTATTAATTGGAAAGAAAAGGGTGGTAGATTATTTATCGGTGGAACTATCAATGATAATGAATGTGCTTTAGAGTGTGCTATAAGAGAAATCAAAGAAGAAACTGGTTATGTTGATTTAGAATTAATAAGAGAAACTTTTAAAATAAATCATCATTATTATGCTTTTAATAAAGATAAACATTTTAATGTTGAAGCTACTGGTTTGTTATTTAAATTAAAATCAGATAAAAAAGTATCTACTTCATTAGAAGAAGATGAAATTTTTAATGTAGAGTGGGTTTCTAGAGAAATTATTGATTCTGAAATTAAAGATGAACTACATAAAAAAGTTTATTCTTATTCACTGTGTGATAGTGCTATGACTGGTGATGGAAAACATATCAATTCTGATTTTTTAAATGAACTTGATAAACAATGTGCAATTGATAAAATGATAGAGTGGTTAGAAGAAAACAAGTGTGGAAGTAAGAAAGTTAATTTCCGTTTAAGAGAATGGATTTTTGCAAGACAAAGATACTGGGGAGAACCAATTCCTATTATGCATATGGAAAATGGAAGTTTAAGACTTATTCCTGATGAAAAATTACCTCTAATACTTCCTGAACTTGACGATTATTCTCCAAAAGGAGGAAAAAGTCCACTTGATAGTGCTTATGACTGGAAAAGCGTTAATGTTGATGGTATGAATGGAACTATAGAAACTTCTACTATGCCTGGTTCTGCTGGTTCAAGTTGGTATTATTTAAGATATATTGATCCTAAAAATGAAAAACAGCTTGCAGATCCTAAGCTTTTAGAATACTGGATGCCAGTTGATTTATATGTGGGTGGACCAGAACATGCTGTAGGTCATTTGTTATATTCAAGAATGTGGAATAATTATTTATATGAAAAAGGTATTGTTCCTACTAAAGAACCATTTAAAAAATTAGTTCATCAAGGAATGATATTAGGATCTAATGGAATTAAAATGGGGAAAAGATTTCCTGAATTTGTTGTTAATCCTACTGATGTTGTAGAAAAATATGGTGCAGATACTTTAAGATTATATGAAATGTTTATGGGACCGCTTGAAGCTGATAAACCTTGGAATGATCAAGCTTTAGAAGGTTCTCATAAGTTTTTAGAAAGAATATATAGAGTTTTTGATGAAAAAGTAAGTGATGAAGATTCTCCAAATTTAGAAACTATTTATCATAAAACAGTAAAAAAAGTAACTGAAGACTATGAGTCACTAAATTTTAATACTGCTATTAGTCAAATGATGATTTTTATTAATGCTGTATACAAGGAAAATAACTTTCCTAAAAAGTATGCACTTGAGTTTTTAAAATTGCTTAACCCGATTGCACCTTTTATTACTGAAGAAATTTGGAATAAAATGGGTAATGTAAATAGTATTGCATTTGAAAACTGGCCAGTATATGATAATGAAAAAACAATTGATAGCTCTTTAGAAATAGGAGTTCAAATTAATGGTAAACTTAGAGCTACTATTAATATAGCTTTAGATGAACCTAAAGACTCAATTTTAGCTAAAGCTTATGAAAATGAGAATGTAAAAAAATATTTAGAAACAGGTAATGTAGTTAAAGAAATTGTTGTACCTGGAAAAATTGTTAATTTAGTTGTAAAATAAAAAAATGATTTTGATTTCAAAATCGTTTTTTTTGACAATATTTTTTGTTGTTTATTTATATAATAAATCAAGGTGATTTATGTGAAAGTTAAAATTTTTGATGAAATGCACGAAAAAGATTTAGAAAAAGCACTAAACTTCTTTTTAAGTGAATGTGAAAGTGATATAATAGATATCAAGTATCAAGTTGCTATTGCAATTTCTGGTGAAGAACAAATATATTGTTTTAGTGCGTTAGTTTATTATAGTTAAACCATGTACATATCGTTGATTGTTGATTCAAAATCTTCAGTACTATGTACATTCGATTGTTCTATTTTGGCTATTCTGTGTTCAAGTCTATTTATTTGTCTTTCAAGTTTTGCTAGTCTACTTTCAATGTCATCAGTTGGATAAGTTCCATAAGGTGGCTGCATGTTCATATTTTGGTTCATTCCTGGTGCCATGTTTTGGTTTAATTGATTACCTGGGCCAGCATAAAAACTTGATTGAGCATTTAAAGTAGGCATGGTTTGTTGATACATCATATTTGGATTAGGCATGTTTTGTGGTCCTTGAATACCACCTGGCATGTTAGACTGCATATAGTCTGTTTGTTCGTGAAAAAATGAAGATCTATTTTTTTTCATAGTTAATTCCTCCTAGTTCATTATATGTAAAAAAAGAAAGAAGTGATAATATGAGAATGAGAAATCCTAAAGATAAAGATGAAGTTTTAGATAATTGTGATTTTTATTATGATGGTATAACTAATTATGATAACAATAATACTAAGCTATATTTAGAAATTGGAATGGGTAAAGGAAATTTTATTCAAGGAATGGCTAAAAACTTTAAAAATGTTAATTTTATTGGTATGGAAAAATATTCTGCAGTAGCGAGTTTAGCAATAAAAAAACTTGCAGAAGATAAACTTGATAATGTTAAGGTTATGGTTATGGATGTTATTAATAGTGTTGAATTATTAGAAAATAAAATAGATAAAATATATTTAAACTTTTCTGATCCTTGGCCAAAAGACAGACATGCTAAAAGAAGACTTAGTCATGAAAACCAACTTAAAGTTTATGATAAACTTTTTAAGGGTAAAAAAGTTATAGAAATGAAAACTGACAATGATGATTTATTTGAATTTAGTGTTAATTCATTTAAAGAATATGGGTATGTTGTAAAAGAAATTTCTTATGATTTACATAGTTTAGATAAATTTAATATTATGACTGAATATGAAGAAAAGTTTTCTTCGATGGGTGTGAAAATTAAATATGTTTTAGTAGAAAAGGAATAGTTAATATTCTTTTTTTCTTTTCCATTTAATTTTTCTCTTTAAAAATATCTTGTTTTTTGGTATAATGTCTTAGATGGATACTAATAATTGTGTCTGAAAGGAAGTGCTTGGTTTGAATTTCACGTATAGCATACGAAAAAAAATAGTTTTAGTTATATGTATTATATTTATATGTGGTTGCCAAAACGTTAATGATCTTGAAATTAATGAAATTACTAGCTTGATTAATGAAAATATTTCAAAGGCAAATGTTTATAGGGTTGGTTTTGAATATAATCTTCCTAGAGGAATGCAAGTAGATTCTAATACTTTATATAATGATGTAATATCAAATGATAAATATGACTTTTACCTCTTTTTGGATTTAGTAAGTTATAATGCTAAAAAAGAACTTGTTTATCAAGAAGTTGATGATGTATTTTATTCAGAAAAGATATCAAAAGATGATAAATTTGGTTATTTAGAAATCAATTTGCTAAAAAATGACAAATATTTAATTGAAATTATGTATAATTATGCTAAAATAGAAGTAATGGTAGAGTATAAAGATATTAATGAAAGTTTATTGTATTCTATTAATGTGTTAGAAAGTATTAAATATAATGATATTGTTGTTGAAAATTTAATTGATGATGAATTATTAAACTTTAATGAAGAAGAGTATAACATTTTTAATACTACTAGTAGTGATAGTGTTTATTTAAATTATGATGATACATATGTTCCTCCAACTGAAGAAGAATATGATCAAGATTTATTAAATTAGGAAGGATAAAGAATATGAAATTGTTTCAAAAAATGAAAGATATTTTATTTGAAGAAGAAGAGGTTGAAGTTCAAAGTAAACCTGTAGTTGAAGAAAAAGAAGAAAGAGTTAATGAAAAAGAGAAAAAAGAAGAGTTTAAACCTTTAGAAACTAAAAAAAGTACTGATATGTATAGTAATTTAGGAGAAAAAGATATATTTAAAAGCGATAATACTTTTCCTTTTCCTGAATTTGATGAAGAAGAATTTGTAAGTAGTGTTACACCTTCGGCTAAACCAAGAGTTAGTCATGAAACAAAAACAGTTACTAGATCACCAATAAGTGTTTCTGATTATGAAAAAAGACCTAAGAAGGTAGAAAAAAGGGTAGAATCTACTAGATATGATAGAGTAGAATCTGCTGAGGCAAAAGAAAAGAAAAAGTTTAAGCCTTCTCCAATTATTTCTCCTGTATATGGAGTCTTAAATGAAGATTATAAAGCAGAAGATGTTAAAGTTAGAAAAGATGATACTGATATTATTGATGTTGATAGTGTTAGAAAAAAAGCTTTTGGTGAAACTGAAGAAAAAGCTTTAAATACACCTACTAGTGTTTTATATGAAGATGTTAAAACTGTAGAAACTTCTGTAACAGAGCTTGAAAAAACTCAAAAAGTTAAAACTATTGATGAGCTTTTAGAAGATACAGTTGATACTAAAATTAAACTAGAGGATAGTTTTGAAATGACTGATGAAATACCTGATTTAAGAGTTAAAAGTCCTATTGCTTTAGATGATTTTGATGATGAGTTAAATGATTTAGAAGTTAATTTGAGAAGTGATAAATTTGATTCTAAAAAAGAAACTAAAACTTCGGATATATTTGAAGATTATGAAGAAGATAATATAGGTAATGATTTACTTGATTTGTTTGACTCTATGTATGAAAGTAAAGAAGATGGTGATTATTAGTGGACTTCTTAAATGAAATTTTACCTATAATTGTATATTTTTTATTAATAATATTTTTATTCGTAGGGATTATACTGGGTATTAAATCTATAATTACTTTGAATAAAATAGATAAAGTTGTAGATAATATTAATGAAAAGTTTGAAGCATTGAATCCAGTGTTTGAGATGTTAGATTTTGTTTCAGATAGACTTTCTGGATTATCTGAAACTGTTATTAATTTCTTTACTGGTACTATCGGAAAAATGCTTTTCAAAAAAGATAAAAGAAAGGGTAATGAAGATGAGTAAAAATACTGGTAAATTTTTATTAGGTGCTTTAGTTGGTGCTGGTGTTGCATTAATGTTTGCTCCAAAATCTGGCAAAGAACTTAGAAAAGATTTAAAAAACAAATTTGAAGAACTTAAAGCTAGAATTAACGAAGTAGAAACTGAAGATATAAAAGATCTTATAACTAATAAAATAGCTACTATTGAAGAAGATATTGCTAACTTAGATAAAGAAACTATTTTAAAAGTTGCTAAAGAAAAAGCTTTATTAATTGAAGAAAAGCTTGAAGATTTAATTGTAGCTGCAGGAAAAGCTGCTAAACCAGCATTAACTGAGCTTGCTACTGATGTAAAAAAAAGAACTGTTAAAGCGCTTAAAGCAACTTTAAAAAAACTTGAAGAAAATACTAATGTTTAGTATTTTTTTTTTGGATTTTATATTGACTTTTAACACCTTCATATGTAAAATTATTTAGGGTAGGAAAATGTGATGATTTATTTAATTAAGTATACTTTAATATAAATTGTGAATTATATTATTAGTAATAATTTTTATAAATAATTATAACCTATCAAATTATATTTATATAAAGGAAGGAGGGTATTATGTTTAAAAATATAAAGATAGATAAAAAAAGTAAAATACTTTTACTTTTAGTGTTTCTTGGAATAGTAACTATAACATGCTCATTTGCATTTTTTATGGCCTATGTTTCTCCTGAAGCATCTGCAGAAGTTAATATAGGAACTGTAGTTTCTGAAAAATTAATTTTCACACCAGGAAATGATATGATTTTAAGTGCTAATCAAGAAAATTTCGGTGCTGGTGATGGAAGTTTATCAACTAGTACTTCATCAACTGCAACACTTATTGCAAATTCATCTAAAGTCAGTGCTACAGATATATACCATGTCTATTTTGATGTTACTACTAATGATTTTGTGTATTCTCATAGTGCTGATAATCCAGAACTTTTACTTACTATAACTGACCCCGAAGGTAATGTTATTACTAATATTGAAGGACTGACTTATAAAACTATTACAGATGCATCAACTGGAGAAACTATATCTGGATTTGATATTACAGAATATAAAGGCATTATAAAAGTTAAAGAAGATCATAGCATTTCTACAACATCATCGACAAGTGGGACAACTCAGGAATGGTCTGCTACTATTACTTTTGTTAATTTAGAAACTAATCAAGCTGTTAATGAAGGAAAATCTTTAGATGCTGATTTTATTTTAACTCAGGATAAAATATATGAAACTTCTAAAATGGTAAGTGCTTTAGTATTTCAAAGAATTTTAAATGGTTACTCTAGAGATAATGGACCTACTAGTGATAGTGAATTTGCTTTTATGATAGCTAATGGAGATATAAATACTTCTGTTAAACATATTGAAATTAATAGTACTATAAATGAAGAACGCTATAATAATGCACTTAATAAGTGGGATGTTTCTTTAGATGAAGATAATTCAGTAGTAGCTTATATGGTAGAAGATACTACTGAAACTGGTAGTGTAAATAATATTTTATATATTGAATCTAATAATATTATAGAAGCTCATCCTGAGCAGGGAATTGATTTTGAACTTGGAGAAAATTTGGAATGTAGAGGAATGTTTACTTTTGCATTTGCTGAATCTATTGAATTTAATGATTCTTATGATACAAAAAATGTTATGGATATGAGATGTATGTTTTACGATTTAGTTGTAGTCGAATCTTTAGATTTATCTTCATTTGATACTGGAAACGTAGAAAGTATGTACAGAATGTTCAACAGAAATTTAGCTTTAACTAATTTAGATTTAAGTTCATTTGACACTAGTAAAGTTACTGATATGTCATATATGTTTAGTGATGTTCATTCCTTAACTGATTTAAATTTAAGTTCTTTTGACACTAGTAATGTTACTGATATGTCTTATATGTTTAACAATGCTAACTCGTTAACGAATGTTAATATTACTTCTTTTAGAGCAAATAATTTACTTAATATGGAATTTATGTTTTATATGACTAAAATTAATAATTTAGATTTATCACGTTTTAATGCGAGTAAAGTAACATCTTTATTTGGAACATTTGCTGATATGTCAAATTTAGCTACCATTGATCTTAGTTCATTCGATATGAGTAGTGTTGAAAATATAGAAAAAGTCTTTTTAAACTCGGATGCTTTAAATGGAAATTTAAATGCTAAAACTTCTGCTGATGCGGCTTTACTTAACGATAGAGAAAATACTTTTTTAACGTCTAATGCTACATTTGTTGCAACTCAGTAAATATATAATATGTATTAAAAAGATTTGTTTTAAATCTTTTTTTCATTTGTTTATCACATTTTTGTTATAATATAAAAAAGCGGAGGATGTATGAATATTTTAGTAGTAGATGATGAAAATTTAATAAGAGAGGTAATAAAAGAGTATTTAACGTTAGAAGGGTTTAATTCTTTAGAAGCAGCTAACGGTGTAGATGCTATAAAAAAACTTGAAGAAAATGATGTGGATTTGGTTATAATGGATATTATGATGCCAAAAATGGATGGATTTACTGCATGTAAGGAAATGCTTAAAATAAAAAAAGTTCCTTTCATAATGCTTTCTGCTAGAAGTGAAGAATATGACAAACTGGTTGGTTTTGAACTTGGTATAGATGATTATGTTACTAAACCTTTTTCTCCAAAAGAATTAATAGCGCGTGTTAAAGCTGTTTTAAAAAGAAATGTGGTTAGTACTGAATTCATTCAAGTTAAAGGAATTAAAATTGATGATGTTGCTCATGAAGTAACTATTGATGATAAAGAAATTACTTTAACACCTAAAGAATATGACTTACTTAAATATTTGGTTACTAATAAAAATATTGCTCTTTCTAGAGAAAAATTATTAACTAATGTATGGGGTTATGATTTCTTTGGTGATGATAGAACTATTGATACTCATATTAAAACATTAAGACACCATTTAGGTCCTTATAGAAATCTAATTAAAACGGTAAGAGAAGTAGGGTATAAATTTGAAGACAAATAAGAAAACTAGAAGTTTTAAATTTAAAATTACCATTTATATAACTTCTTTTGTAGTTTTTGTTCTTTTGATGCTGTGGAGTAGTGTAAGTTTATTAAGTGAATATTTATTCGAGCAGTATCAACTACGCATTGTTGAAGATGTGGCATCAAGCATTGATAATACAATGTCAGATGAAGAACTTGAAGAAATTGCTTATAAAAATAATGTTTGTATTTTAAGTACTAGTGAGTCAAAAATTCTAAATAATTATAATACTCAAATGATAGGTTGTGGACTTCATGAAATAGATTCTAATGTTAGTGATATGATTAAAGAATTTATTTCATCTTCTGAGCTAAATTACAGATACAGATTTGTAAATAATTTGAATAAAACAAGTGCAGTTTTATTTGCAACACAAATATCAGATACAAATTATTTTATTTATGCTAATTTAGAAGATACTTCAGTATTTACAACGTTAATTGAAGATCAACTTTTAAGAGTTACTATTATAGCTATTATAGTTTCTATATTAATTAGTTTTTACATATCAAATAAAATAGCAGATCCTATTGTGAAAATTACTAATAAAGCTAAATATTTAGGAAGCGATAATACTTTAAAATTTGAATCAAGTGGAATAAAAGAAGTTGATGAACTTACTGATGCATTAATTAAATCTAATGATGAAATTAGTAAGACATCTAAATTTAAAAAAGATTTACTTGCAAATGTATCACATGATTTAAAAACTCCACTTACTATGATAAAAGCATATGCTGAGCTTGTAAGAGATTATTCATGCACTGATAAAGCAAAGCAAGAAGAAAGACTTAATATTATTATAAATGAAACAGATAGACTTACTGTTTTAGTTAATGATATTTTAGATATGTCTAAACTACAAAGTAATTCAAATAAACTTCATTTAGAAAAATATGATTTAATTGAACAAATTAATAATATAATTAATAATTATCAAATAATTAAAGAAACAGAACATTATAATTTTACATTAAATATACCTAAAAAGCTTATTATTAACGCTGATAAAAGTAAATTAAATCAGGTTATATATAACTTAATTAATAATGCTATAAATTATACTGGTGATGATAAAAAAGTATTTATTAATGTTAAGAAAAGAAATTTAGGTGGATATTTACTTGAAATTGTTGATACTGGTAAAGGTATTGATAAAGAAGAAATTAATAATATTTGGGACAAATATTATAAAACAGATAAAAATCATAAACGTAATGTGGTATCTACCGGAATAGGTCTTTCTATAGTTAAAGAAATATTACTACTTCATAATTATGATTATGGTGTTAATTCATCTAAAAAAGGTACATCTTTTTGGTTTATAATTAAATAAAAAGTTTTAGAGCTATGTCTAAAACTTTTTTTATCTAAAATATATTAATATAAATATAACTAATAATAAGCAGTATATTGAAAAATACCATAATTTACCTTTTTTTACCCAATTACTAAGCCACTGATATGAAAAATAAGTAATTATAAGTGATGAAATCATTCCTGCAATATAAGGAATGATTAAATGACTTTCTGATGTGTTTATTAAGTCACTTGCACCTAACGCAACTGCACCTAAACTAACTGGAAAATATAGTAAGAAGGTATATTTTAAGGCTGACTCTCTATTTAGTTTACATATTAGGCAACCTACTAAAACAGCACCACTTCTTGATATTCCTGGAAATATTGCAATAGATTGTGTTAGTCCAATTATAATGGCATCTTTATAAGTTATATCAAAATCACGCTTTGTACCATTTTGTTTTCTTACTAAAAATAAAGATACACCGGTTATGAAAAATGTTATTGCTAAAAAAGTAAGTGATGTTAATTTATTATCTAAAAAATCTTTGAATAATAAACCAGTTATTAAAGTTGGAATAGTAGATATTACTAGTAACCAACAATATTTAAATTTTTGTTTTGTTTTTTTTCTAGTAGTTTTATCAAATATAAACTTAAAAAAATTATTAATTAAGTCTACTACATCTTTTCTAAATATAAACAGTATAGCTAGAAAAGAACCGAAGTTTGCTATTATTTCAAAGTTTAAAGAATTAAATATATCAGTTTCAAACATGTTTTTAAATAAAAATATGTGTCCGCTTGAAGAAACTGGTATTGGTTCAGTCAAACCTTGTATAATTCCTAGTAATATAAAATTTAATATTGTCATTTTAGTACCTCTATTAATAATTATATAATATTTTTTAATATTTATAAATAAAATTAAGTGTGATTTATATGATTATGTTAATTATGTTTGTTTTTTCTGTTCTTTTTATTTCTAGTGGTATATTTTTTTTAATAATTTATTCAAATATTTTATTACTAGGGTATAGTTTTTCTTATTTTGTTAATTTTATAATTAGAAAATTATTTTTCTGGTTATTTGTATTTGGTTTCATATTATTCATATTGTTTATGGAAAGGGTAAAAAAAAATGGATTATTTTTACGATGTAGATTTAAATTTTTTAAATAAGTATTATTCTTCTTATGAGTGGGAAGAAAGAGATTGTGTAAAAACTATAAAAAAAATACCTGTATTTTGTATTTCGTTTAATGATTTTTCTAAGCTTATTACTCATAAGATAAAGGTAGACTCTTTGTTTTTAGAAAAAATAAAAAACAAAACTAAACTTTCAACTGGTTTTATTAAGTATGGCGCTATATTTACTGATAGCAATAACTCGATAGCAATTTTATTTAATGACTTTGGTGAATCTGTATTTTTTAGTAGTTTAAAGTATTATGATGAACTTGAGATGGAAAATATTTTTTATAAAACAAAGAAAACTGACTTTAATTATGAAATTTTAAATAAATTCGAAAATGATAAAACTTTAAGGAAGTATAACTCAGTAAAAGAATTCATTACTAAGCATATAGATGACTTGATTAAAACAAAAAACTCAGATTTTTTGAATTTTATCTCATATGAACTTTTTAATGAATCATTTACTAATGAAGAAAAATTTTTGGAGAAAATTTCTGTTAGGTTAGAAGCAGTAGATGAAAGATTATATGAATTTTATAACTTGCTTAAAATACCTTATAAAAAAGTATAATTACTAAATTTAAGACCAATATATAAATAAGAGGTAGTTATGAAAAAAGTTATTTTATGTATGGGTTTATTTTTATTAGTTGGTTGTAGTTTAAGTAGTACTGCTAAAAGTCCGGTAGAAGCATATTTAAAAAGTTATAATAACTTAGATTATGAAGTATTACTTGATATGGAAGAAGTAATAGAGGCAGAGGGATTAAACGAAAAAAACACTATTTTATATAGGGATATTTTAAAAAAACAATATCAAGATCTAAGTTATGAGGTTATAAGTGAGTCTTATGATGGTAATGAAGCTATAGTTAAAGTTAAAATTTCTGTTTATGATTATTTTAAAGTAGAAAAAGAGGCTCTAAATATATTAAAAGAAAGTCCTGATGAATTTTATAATAGTAATGGTGTTTACGATCATGATTTATATTTGGAATATAAATTAAATAGTTTAAAAAAAGTTACAGATAAAGTTACATATACAATTGAATTCAAAGTAGATAATTCTAGTGATTTATGGGTTTTAAATGAAGTTTCAGAGTCTACACTAGAAAAAATACATGGTATATTTAATTATGAGAGTTAATCTCTTTTTTTATTATTATAATTTAAATATATAACATATAATTATTTAGAGGTTATATGAAAAAATTTATATTTATTTTATTTTTATTTTTACCAATTAATGTATTTGCCATTAGTGCTTCTAGTTATGTAGTTGTTGACCAAAATACTAATGAAGTATTAATGGGATCCATATCCATGATGAAAAATTAATAGCTAGCATTACTAAGATAATGACTACAAGAAGATAAAAAAACTTATTTCAATTTTGAAATAAGTTTTTTTGTTATGAATTATTTTTCAAACATGCTAGGTCTATTGTATTTTTCTGAATTTATTTTTTCTTTATTAATAGCGGTTTTTGTTAAATTAACATTATGTAGGTTTGCTAGACAAATAGTATAATATAGTACATCGTAAAGCTCTTCATCTATAGTTTCTTTTAAATTACCATTTGTTTTTTCTATTGTACTTTCTTTTCTTATTGCCTTAGATAGTTCACCAACCTCCTCGATGAATTTCATGAAGTATTTATCTTTTTGGCTTGCATCAAAATCTAAGTCTTTAATTTTTTTCTGTAAATCATTTAAAAAAATTTCATTCATATTTTTTACCTCCATGTTTATTTTATCATAAATTTAATTATGTACACACATATATTACTAAGTTTGCTATTTAATTTATAATAGCCAGAAAGAGGTGAAGGAGAATAAGTTAATGACTACAAGAAGATGAAAATACATTTTAATAATATAGACTTATTGCATGCTATTTGATAAAATACTCTTAGAAAGAAGAGTGATAGTATGAGTGAAAAAGATTTAGATTCTAGTAAAAATAATTATATTGAAATAAAAGAGAATGAATATAATGATAATAAATCAAAATGGGATATGGCTATTGGTCTTCAAGAAGTTGATAATTTGAAACCTTCTAATTATTTAGAAACTTTATTAAGTGAAAATGTAAAAGGGGAAATATCAATTGAAGATGTAAAAAAAAGTTTAAGAAGTTATTATCAAGAAAAAGAAACAAATGGTATTTTTGATGAAAATGAATTTGAATGTGATTTTGTATCTACTAGAATAGTTGAATTATTAAATCAAAATAATTTTGAATTAAGTGTAGACTATTATAAATATGTACATAGATACTTGTTTCAAGATGTTTACGATTTTGCTGGTAATTTTAGAACAATTGATATTAGCAAAAAGGAAAAAATTTTAAATAATGATACTATATCTTATGGAGATAAAAATATGTTGAATGAATCTATTGCTTATGATCTTTCTATTGAAATGGAAAAAGATTATAAAAATGAAGGTATAGTTAGTTTAATAAAAGGTATAACAAAATTTTCGTCTGATATATGGCAAATTCATCCTTTTAGAGAAGGAAATACCAGAGCAACAGCATTGTTTATCCAAAAATATTTAATAAGTTTAGGATATAGTGTTAATAATTCCTTATTTAAAGAAAAATCTACATTTTATAGAAATGCACTTGTAAGGAGTTGTTATTCTAATCATAATAAAAACATTACAGAAGACAATTCATTTTTAATTTTATTTTATGAAAACTTAATTCTTGGTAAAAAGCATGAACTACATTCTGAAAATTTAATAGTTTCTGAATTATTTTAACAAAATAGAAATTGACTGAATAAATCAAGAATAATTTCGGAAATTTGATTAATAAAATAAATATTAAACGAAAAATTAATTGTCTTTTAATAATGTTTTGGTAATAAAAGCGATAACCTGATATAACATAATAAAGTAGAAAAATTCCACTTTATTTTTGCTTTGAATTTTACTTAAAAATATTTTTTATTGAGAAGAATATAAGTCACAGTAATTTTATATTCGTATAATTTTAATTTAAATGAATTTATATTTTTAGAACTCAATTAAATGAGTTTTTTTTATTATTATAATTTAAATATATAACATATAATTATTTAGAGGTTATATGAAAAAATTTATATTTATTTTATTTTTATTTTTACCAATTAATGTATTTGCCATTAGTGCTTCTAGTTATGTAGTTGTTGACCAAAATACTAATGAAGTATTAATGGGATCCAATATCCATGATGAAAAATTAATAGCTAGCATTACTAAGATAATGACAGCTATTATTGTTATTGAAAATTCCGATTTAGATGAGATAGTAACTGTTGATGAAAGTGTTTTAAAAGCATATGGTAGTGCTATATATATTGAAGTAGGTGAAAAGATTACAATTAGAGATTTACTATATGGTTTAATGCTTAGAAGTGGTAATGATGCGGCTATTGTTTTAGCAAATGAGGTTGCTGGATCTATGAGTGAATTTGCAGATTTAATGAATGATTTAGTAAAAGAACTCAAACTAAGTAATACTGTATTTTATAATAATCATGGTCTTGAAACTAGTGAAGGTGAAAACATCTCTACAGCTTATGACATGGCAGTTATTACAAGTTATGCTATGAATGATTCGGAGTTTAGAAAAATTACTTCTACTGAAAATATTACTGTTAAAACTAGTTATAAAACTTACTCATGGAGTAATAAAAATAAACTCTTAGGTCAATATGATTATATTACTGGTGGAAAAACTGGTTATACAACCAAAGCTAGTAGAACTTTAGTAACTACAGCTTCTAAAGATGGTATGGATATTGTTGTAGTTACATTAAATGATGGTAATGACTGGGCAGATCATATTACTTTATATGAAAAGGTTTTTGAAGAATATTTTTCATTTGAAGTTTTAAACAAAGATATTACAAGTTTAAATTTAGAAGGAAAAGATTATTATATAAAAAATGATTACAATATTCTTATTTCTAAAAATGATGAACCCAACATTGAAGTTAAATATGATATATTTACTGAAAGTGTGAATGGTATATATGGAGAGGCTAAAGTTTATTTTAATGATGAATTATTGCATAATGAAAAACTTTATTTAAAAGAGGAAGAAGAAAAAGAGAGTTTATGGAATAAAATAGTTAGGTGGTTTTCATCATGGTAAGTATCATTTGGGCTGTATTAATTATCTCTGGAATACTATTTAGTTTTTTTTCTGGAAATGTAGATGTTATTAATAATAGTATTTTAACTAATGGAAAAACTGCACTTGATTTATTTATTTCTATTTTACCTATTATTGTTTTGTGGACAGGAATAATGAAAATTGCAGAAAATAGTGGTCTTTTAATTAAAATATCTAAATTTTTTCAACCAATTTTAACTAAACTTTTTCCAAAAGTACCTAAAGATAATCCGGCACTTGGATATATTGCTTCTAATGTTGCTGCTAATATGCTTGGTCTTGGGAGTGCTGCTACACCTTTTGGGCTTAAAGCTATGGATGAACTTCAAAAAATAAATCCTAATAAAAGTGAAGCATCTTCATCTATGATAACTTTTTTAGTACTTAATACTGGGGGAGTTACAATTATTCCAACTACTGTAATAGCACTTAGATTAGCAGCTGGTTCTACTGATGCGACTTCTATTGTGCTACCAGCAATTATAGCAACACTTTTATCTAATGCTATAGGACTTACTCTTGATTATTTTATAAGGAGACGAAGAAATGACTGATTTTTCTAAAGTAGTTATTCCTGTTTTTTTACTTATTGTTATTGTTTATGGCTTTCATAAAAAAGTAGATTTATACGATAGTTTTTTAGTGGGTGCTAAAGAAGGTCTACAAATGTGTTTTAGTATATTTCCTACCATTCTTGCTATGGTATTTGCTATTAATATATTTTTAGATAGTAATATTTTAGCTGAATTTTTTGGCTTTTTAACTCCTTTTTTAAAAAAATTTAGTTTGCCTTATGAAATTTTACCTATGGCATTTTTAAGACCTATTAGTGGGAGTGCTACTTTAACTATAATGAATGATATTCTTATAAAATATGGGCCTGACTCCTTTGTAGGAAATATGTCTTCTATCTTACAAGGTTGCACTGATACTACGTTATATGTTTTAGCTCTTTATTTTGGGAGTGTAAAAATTTATAAAACTAAATATGCTCTTAAAGTAGGTCTTTTTGCTGATTTTGTTGGTATTTTACTTGCAGTTATACTTACTCTAATTTTCTTTTCTTAAATCTTTGCTAAATTTACTTCTTTGTGCTATAATGTGCACGGGAGTTATTTTATGGAAAGATTACAAAAAGTTATAGCTAAATATGGCTACGCTTCAAGAAGAGAAGCAGAAAAATTAATTACTTCAAAAAAAGTTCGTGTTAACGGTGAACTTATTACTGAACTTGGAGTTAAAGTTGATGCAAATGATACTATTGCTATTAATGGTACTGTTATTAATAAAGAAATAGTAAAAAAATATTATTTACTTTATAAACCTAGAGGTGTAGTTAGTACTACTAGTGATGAACATAGTAGAAAATGTGTTACGGATTTTGTTCCTAACCATGAGCGCGTTTATCCAATAGGTAGACTTGACTATGATACTACTGGTCTTATTTTGTTAACAAATGATGGTGAATTTGCTAATCTTTTAATGCATCCTAGTAATAAAATAACTAAAACTTATGTAGCAAAAATTAATGGAGTTATAACTGCTGATGCCGTTGAACAACTTAAAAAAGGTGTGGTAGTAGAAGATCGCAGAGTTAAGATTGTTAATTTTAAAGTAAGAAAAAAAGATAGAATTAAAAATTCTACCTTAATTGAACTTACAATTATTGAAGGACGTAATCATATTGTAAAAAAACTGTTTGAAAAACTAGGTTTTGAAGTTTTAAAACTTACACGTACTAGATTAGGACATTTAGGACTTGATAATATGAAGTCTGGTGACTATAGAGAACTTTCAATTAAAGAAGTTAAAATATTTTACGCAGAAAAAAATCGTATAGAGTAATATCTATGCGATTTTTTTAGCAATGACAGTCTGTGCAACTACAAGAATCACAATCACATGTAGTTTTTTCTTCTGCGTTACCTTCAGCGTCTTCAACTATAATAGCACTAACTGGACAAGCTTCTTTAGCGTTAATTAATGAATTTGTTTCTTCATCTACAGCTTTTATAACTATAGCAAGACCATCTTCGTTAAAATCGAAATGTTCTGGATCAATGTGTACACATGCTCCACATCCGATGCATGAACTAGTATTTAATAATATTTTTTTCATATTTTGCCTCCGTGTATAATTATAGTAAAAAAATAGAAAATAATCAAGAAATGTGTACCAAAAAAAATATATTTATGATATTATTATTATGGAAGGTGTTACTTATGGATAGTAGAGTGTCAAAATATAATGATTCTAATTCTCAAGGTGGGTCAAGAGTAAATAAAAATAAAGATTTATATAAAACAATTAGTCAAAGTGAAATAGATAACTTCAATGTTATGAGTAATGCAACTATAATTGGAGATAATAAAAACGAAATAGATTTAGATAAGTTAAAAAAAATATTAGATACAAGATATAATAAAAATTCACAAAGAAAATCTATAGATGTTTTTGAAGAAAAAACTGTTACTGAGTATTCTGATCCTGAAGAAGAAGATACTAAGGAGTATGATATAAATTCTATTTTAAATAAGGCAAGAGAAGAAAAAGTTACTACTTATGAAGAAGATAGATTAAAAAAAATCAGGGATACACAGTTTGATATTTTGAATAATTTGAAACTAGGCGCTGAAGAAAAAAAAGAAAAACCTAGTCCAGATGTTAGTAAAAAAGAAAATCTTTTAGATCTTATTAATACAATTAGTATTAATGAAAAGAAAATGCAGGATGAAGTATTTGATGATCTTTTTAGCGAACTTAAAGGAACTGATGAGGACGAAACTTATGGTCCGATTGAAAAAACTCAAAAAATTGAGCCTATTAAAAGTCTGGTAAGTGATGAATTTAAGCTGGAAAATACAAAAGCATTTAAAAAAGATAATACTTTTAGTTCTAAAGAATTTGCAGATTTAGAAATTGACGATAAATCTAGAAATGTAGTATTAGAAATTATTATTGTACTTGTTTTAATAGCGTTTATTGTTGGTATGTTTTTGTTTTTTAAGTCTATGTTAAATTTTTAAAAGTTTCATATTATTAAGTATGAAGCTTTTTTTTGATTTGAAAAATAGAATTATTTTAATTATTATATTATTTATTGTAGGAATTATTTCTACAACTTTAAGTATGTTAAACTGGTATTTGGAAAAAGTTACTCCTAAAATAAATTTTTTAGTAGAAGAAAAACTTAAAAAAGTTACTTATGAAATAATAACAGATAAAATTAATACTGATTTAATTAATGAAAATAATTTGAGAGATATTTTAAATATTACAAAAAATGAAGCAGGGGAAATTATTACTGTCGATTATAATTTAGAAAAAGCCTATACTGTGAATAGTACTATAAATAATTCTATAATTAATTCTATTAATAGTTTGGATGAAGCTTATTTAGAAAATTCTGAATTTTTATTAGGCGAAAATTCTATGTATATAAATGTTCCTTTATTTATTACAAGCGATTATGCTATAGTTTCTTCTTTAGGTCCTAAAATTCCAATTAAAGTTTCTTTTATTGGAACGGTTATAACTAATTTAGAAACTAGAATAACTGATTATGGACTTAATAATGTTTTAAATGAAATTTACGTTAATGTTGAAATTGTTGAATTAATTACTACTCCTGTTTCAACAGAAAAAATTTATATAGAATATGATATTTTAATAGATGCTACTATGATTAATGGTAGAGTACCAAGTTACTATGGTGGAGAAATTATAAGTAGTAGTAATATTTTAGATTCTTCTTTGCAATAAAAAAATTAACCTTGAATGGTTAATTTAATACATTTCTTTTTTATTGTTTTTTTCAAAAATTTCAAAACCTTCAATAGTAATTTCTCTATTTATTTGAATTAAATCTAGTAAGTTTTCTTTTCCCTCTAGAAATTTATATATTACATCATCTCTAAATCCAATTTTGTCTGCATCTTTTTGGGTATTTCCATAATATATAGTTTTTATATTTGACCATATTGCTGCGCTCATACACATTGGACATGGGTAACAACTAGTGTATAGTATATATCCTGTTAAGTCATGTGTGTTTAATTTTTTGCAAGCATTTCTTATAGCGCAAACTTCTGCGTGCATAGTAGGGTCTTTTTCTTTTAAAACCTCATTTTTTCCAGTTGCAATTATGTTGCCGTTTGTATCTGCTATAAGTGCACCAAATGGTCCTCCATCTTGAAAATTATTTTTTTCATTTTCTAAAGATAGTTCTAAAGTTTTTTTCATTAATAATTCGTTCATTTTTATCACCTATGTAATTATAACATTTATTTTATTTTTTCCCAAGGTAAATTTATATCGTTTCTACCAAAATGTCCATATGCAGCAGTTTGGTAATAAATAGGATTAAGTAAATCTAATTCTTTTATAATGTTTGAAACGCTAAAGTCAAAGTTTTCTTCAACATATTTATATAAGTTTTCTTCAGTAGTTAAGTTAGTACCAAATGTTTCGATAAATACTGATAATGGTTTACTCATACCAATTGCATAGCTAATTTCAATTTCACATTTTTTTGCAAGTTTGCTTGCTACAATATTTTTTGCTACATATCTAGCGTAATACGCTCCTGATCTATCTACTTTAGATGGGTCTTTACTTGAAAAACAACCTCCGCCAATTCGGCCAGCTCCTCCGTATGTGTCAACTACAATTTTTCTTCCTGTAGTTCCTGAATCTCCAAATGATCCACCAATGATAAATGATCCTGAGGTATTAATTAATAATTTAGTTTCGTTATCTATTAAATTTTCAGGTATGACCTTATTAATTACATTTTCTATTAAGTAACTTTTTATTTCATCTTGAGTAACGTTTTCACTGTGCTGAGTAGATATTACCAGTGTATCTATTCTTTTTGGCTCATTGTTTTCATATTCTACAGTTACTTGTGTTTTACCATCAGGTTTTAAAAATGTATCTTTGTTTTCTTTTCTTACTTTAGTAAGTCTTTGGGCAAGTCTATGTGCAAGTATGATAGGTAAAGGCATTAGTTCTTCTGTTTCATCTGTTGCATAACCAAACATTATCCCTTGGTCTCCAGCCATTGTTTCATTTTGCTCAACAGCATGATTAATTTCACTTGATTGTTTATTCACTTTAACTAAAACTTTATATTCTTCTGTGTAACCAATTTCTTTAATTACATGTAGTGCTAATTTTTCATAATCTAGCGTTGCAGTTGTATTTGCTTCTCCATATACTAAAATTAAGTCATCTTTAATTGTTGCTTCAACAGCCATTTTACTATTTTTATCTTGTTTTAAGGCACTATCTAATATATAATCTGCTATCTTATCACATACTTTATCTGGATGTCCTTCTGTAACTGATTCACTTGTAAAATAATATTTTTTCATTTCTTTCTCCTTCTTGTAATTTATTTCATAAAAATAAGACTCACGAATGAGTCTTTATATATACTTTTATCTCATTCATTGGTATTAGCATTACCACCTTACATGAGCAGGTTGGTATGAGTTCATAGAGCTAATTCTCTCCCTCATTCTGAATAAATTACAATTTAATTATATGATACTTCATTAAAAAAAGCAACTATTTTCTAGTTACTTCTTTTGCTAATGTTTTTTCTACGTCTTTTATAAGTTCGTTATATAATTTTTTGTAATTTTCTTTAATGTACTCAAGTTCTATATTAACAATGTCATCTCCACATAGTATTAAATCATTACTTGTGATACCTTGTTTTTTTAAATTTAAAATGGCACGCTCTAATAAATGAGGGCAATCATATAGTTTACTGAAATATATTGCAAAATCTAATTCACCTGAAATTAAATCGTCTTTTATTTTTTCAACGAAATTATTGATTTTAATTAATAGTATATCAATTTTTTCTTCTAAAGAACTTTCTAAAATTAAATTTTCTATGTTTGCTCTTATAGATTTATCTTTGAATTTTTCAATTAGTTTTTCTAAAATATATTCCTTGTATTCATTAGTTTCGATATTTTGTGCAAGATTTGTGTTATAAATTCTTAGAAATGATAATGATTTTGTAATGTAATTGTCATTTTTATCTTTATCATTTTCAACATAAGAATTTAAGTTATGCATTTGTAAAAACATTTCAAGTGTAGTTTGAACTTTTAAAATAAATGCGTATGTATATTTATACTGACCTAAGTTGCTTTCTATTAATGTGTATAAATGTTCATTTAAATTACCAAAAGCAAAGTCACTTTGATTATTTAAAGTTTCTTTAAATTTATTTTCTAAATCATTATAATATTCTTGAGCTACTTTTGACTCTTTATTACTAATAACTATTTCTAAAACTTTCTCAATTTTATCTTGTATACTCACTTCTTTATTAGTTAAAAAGTTTTCAAGTTCCTTTTCTTTTGTAACTTTATTTATATTATTAAACTTTATTATATTTGTCATATTTCCCCTTAATTACACATATTGTAACATAAAACATACATTTTTGCAATTTTTTATATAATATTTGTGTTATAATATATTCAGTTATTTGAGGAGGCTATATGAATAAACAATATTTTATACAAAGAGGAATTTTAAATAAAGAGGTTAATGATTCGAAAAATCTTTTTGATTTGGTAAAATTTCAGTATATGGGTTCTTTTGAATTTGAGGGTGATTCACTTAATAAGTCTTTATCTAGAATGAAACAAAGTCAAAATTCTTATAGTACTTTCGAATTTAAAAATATTGTTGATCATAAGAATCAGACTCTTAAAATATTTTCTTTAAAAAACAAAATGTCACAAAATCAAGAAATTCTTTTACAATTACTTAATAATAAATTGAATTTAAAAGAATATTCTGGTTTTTGTGAATATTTAAATTCTGATAATAAATGCGATGTTAACTTTTGGTGGGATATTGAAAATGATTTTTTCTTTTATTTTGATGATGAATTTAAAATTAAATACGATAAAATTTTAAAAAATGAAATATGTTTAGATACTCCATATATTGAATGGTTTAATATTGTTAAAGATATTTTGAGAAATAAAGAGTTTTTAAAAAGAAGATATTATAAACACCATGGTGATGAAAGTGTTTATAGACATTCTATGTTAGTATCCTATAATAGCTTTTTGGTTGCTAAAAAATTAAATCTAAATTATAAAGAAGCTGCTATAGCAGGGTTATTGCACGACTTTTATTATAAACCTTGGCAAGGTCTTGAAGTATCTCCTCCTTTTTTTAAAATGCATGGTTTTGTTCATGCAAGTGAAGCTTTAGATAATTCTATACTGCATTTCGAAGAAATTTTAGATCCTATTATTTGTAATGCAATTAAGTGTCATATGTTCCCAATTAATAAAGATATTCCGAAGCACAAAATTAGCTGGATTGTTAACATAGTAGATAAATATGTTTCACTTACTATATTAAAGGATTTGAAAAATTTACCAAGTTATATAGGTATTAGGAAGAGAAAATAATTATGTCTAAAATTACTAATATATTTTACATGCTAGATTTACTTAGTTCTGGAAATAAATATACTGTAAATCAGTTAGCTGAAAAAATAAATGTTACTCCAAGAATGGTAAGATATTATAAAAAAACTCTAGAAGAAGCTGGAATTTATATAGATTCTTATTTAGGTTATGATGGAGGATATTTTTTAAATAAATCATTACCTAAGTATTTAAATTTAAATAAATATGATTTAGAGCTTATGTATGATGTTAAAAATATTTTAATTCAAAAAAATTACAATAAAATAAAATCTTATAATAAACTTATAGATAAATTATCTAATATTTATAATGTGGAAGAAGAAAAAAGTAAATTTATAATTAATTATAAAGAAACAACTTTTTTAGAAATTTTTGATATAATAAATGAGGCTATAACTAAAAAACAATCTGTTAAAATAGTTTATAGAAATCTAGCTGGCGATTTTAAAGAAAGAGAAATTGAACCAATATATATTTTTGAATATGATGGTAATATGTTAGTAACTGCATTTTGTAAATTTCGTAGCGACTTTAGACATTTTGAATTTTCTAGAATTGAATCTATTATATAGACCATATATTTCCTATAAATAGTTTATACTTTTTTTAAGGAGTGTATATGAAAGAAATAGAAATATTAGTAAATTTTGATAATAGTAAAGAAGAAGTATTAGAAATTTTAAAGTCGTTTGAAAAAGTTAACAAAAAAAGAATTGTAGATGTTTACTACTACGATGAACTAAGAAATAATTTAAAACCTGAAAAAGATACAAGGGTTAATGAAATTTTTAGGTTAAGAAAAAAGGATGATGTTAGTATTTTAACTTATAAGAAAAATTATTTTGATGATAAAACTTGGCTATATTCAGATGAATATGAAACTACTATTGGTGAGTATGAAGTTTTAGAAAATATTATAAGTATGCTTGGCTTAAAGGAGTTAATTAAGTTAGATAATACTAGAACTACTTATAAATATGATAAATATGAAATAGTTTTAGATGAACTAAATGAAGTAGGTATTTTTTTAGAAGTAGAAGTTATGGCTAATCCTGAAGAAGATCATATAAAAATAAAAAAAGACATTTATAATTTTATAAAGTCTTTAGGTCTTAAGAATTTAAGAGTTTTAAATGTAGGTAAAAACCAAATGTTACTTAGAAAGAAAATGGGTTTTGAAAATATTTTTACATATATAGATTTAGATAATTTGTAGTTATCTAAATCTTTTTTTTATGTTTATATCTATAATTTGTGGTGGAATTAGAAAATCCATAATAGGCATTTCTGCTTTATGAATTCCACTTGTAATAATTGCTTCTAAATTTTTATATGTTATATTTCCTCTAGCTATTTTTGGAAACACACTTTTGTTAGGAGCAAATAATCCTATTTTAGATGTAGTGTAATTTTCTATAAAGTTTGGCATTAAACCGTTATGCATATGTCCACATAATAATAAATTAGTTTTTTCATAAAGCTTTAAATATTCTAAAACATCTTCTTTTAAAATATTAAAAGGTGAATGAAGTAGTGATACTTTATACTTGTCACTTATCATTTCACTTAGGACTTGATTTAGCTTTATTTGCTTTATTTCTTGATAAAAACTTTCTATTGATTCTTTGTCTTTTAGATAATGTTCTGCTGGTAATACATGACCACTGAAACTTATGTTTTCAAAATTTATTGCCTTATTATTTAATAAATGTAAATTTGTAATACTGCTTAGTTCATTTATAAAAGATTTGTTTTCATATGGAGTCCAAATGTTTTTTTCGTTTTTTGAAAATACATCGTGATTACCAAGAGTAACCATTAATGGTGCTACTTTAGCAAAATTTTCTAAATAGCTTAGTAATATATCATATTCTTGTTTATTAGTATTTGCATCTTGTAATAAATCTCCGCAAATACATGTGTATGTAGGTGATGTGTACTTTAAATACTCCAATATACTTTTTAGAGTAATCAAATTAGATTTTTTTGAATAATGAATATCAGAAAGTAAACATAATTTTATTTTTTCTTTTATATCATTTGTAAGCAAATCATAGCTTTTATTTTTAATTTTTTGTCTAATCATATTATACTTTCTTTCTGCGCAGTATTTATCATATACAATTTAGATAAATAAGTCAATCAGATAAATGTATGTTATAATATTCTAAAGACGTTTAAAGGAGTTTTGTATGAAAATTTTTAAAAATAACCCATCAATAGATGATTTAAATTGTGAAAGTGGTTTTACTTTAGTTTATTTTTATGAAGAGTATATAATTATAGGTGAACATGCTTCTAATTTTGAAAATTTTATGTACTCTTTTTGTGAAAGTTATCCAGTAAATGATAATGTTCCAGATTTTGTATCTTTAGATGATATATTAAATAGAGCTTTTTTAATTCATAATGATTGTAAAAAAATCGCAATATATGACTCTAATGCTAGAGTTATTTGTGAAAAAAGAAGTACCAAGTAGAAAGATATATATTTATTTTTAAAAACATTTTAAAAGTTGTGCTACTCTTGTTAGTATGATAAAATTATTGTAGGTGAATGTATATGTTAAATAACTCTAAAATAAATGAAATAAATAATTTGTTAAGTAATCTTTTACACATGAAAAAAAATGGAGCAGAACTGACTGCTGTAGATATTTATAATATTTTAACTAATAATGAAAATTATTTTTACCAAACTAATTTAACTGATTTTAATAATTCTTTTGAGAAAAATTATTTAACTGATATGTATAGAAATATTAAAGATAATAGAATATCATTAAAAAGTTTTGGTGCTATGCTTAAAAACTTGTATGGAAAAGAAAAAAAATCTGATACACCTAAGTTTAAAATTCCTTTTATAAAAGAAAAAAAAAGGACAATTTATGTTCTTGATGATTTAAAAATGAAATATACTGTTTGTAGTAGAGGTAGAGTAGAAACGGAGGATTCTATTAAATTATACATTAATTTGAAATCTGAATATTTAAAAGATAGCTTGAAAATAATGTTTGATTTTTTAAATAAGAATAGTATCGATTTTCAAGCTAAATTGTCTGATGCTGACAAACTTGATAATTTAGTTATTAGAGTTAATAATGTAGAAAACGCAAAAATTATTTCTGACTTTGTAAACAAAAATGTTCCAAAAGAATTTATCAAAAATCCAAATCCATTTACTATGAATGATGGAAATGTTGGTTTAGCTAAAGATAGAGATAAAAGTTATAATAATGAAATTTCTATTTTATTAATGCAGTTTGTATATAATTATGATTTAAATAAACATAATTTATCAGCTTATAACAAAGATAATTTATTAGATGATTTTAGGTTATTTATATCTAAAAATAGTTATAATTCAACAAATGAGATTAATAGAATTTTATTTTCACTCTTATCTGGTAATAATGGATATGAATATTTTATAAATGCAATTAATAGTAATACATATGAAGGAATTGAATCTTTAGATACTTTAGCAGAAGTTCCTAATATTTTAAAGCAAGCATATTATTCTAATTTTTCTAAGCATTCTGTTAATAATATTTATAGTCCTATATGTGAATATGTTTATAATAATAAACTTGAATATTTCACTAGTGCAAATGGTGCTAGAGCTAATGTTTCAAAGTTAGATAGGAATATGATTATTAAATATTTCGGTGAAACAGATTTAAAGAATAAACTTTTACAGTTTGAGGCCAACTTAAAAAAAGAATTTATTTGTGAACTTCAACTTTCTAACGAAGCAAATCAAAATAATTTTGTTCAAAATAATAACTTATCTAATGTGAAATGATCACTAATCAGTGTAAGTTCAAATGTACATTTTAAGAAGATTGTAATATAGATATATTGATGTATCTATATGACTATATTGTTAAAAACAAGAGAAGAAATTTTATGTGATAAAAATACTTTAGAAAGATATATTATCTTAAAAGAAAAAGTTGATAGAAA
>CAYJFJ010000013.1:0-31855 GCA_964369845.1 uncultured Muribaculaceae bacterium
ATTATAATTTAATTAATTACAAATGGTGCGGTTGAGATTACAATTAAAAAAAAATCTCATAAGAGATTTTTTTAGTAAATTGACAGTAAAGATTAAAAACATCTTTATTTATTTTGTTAGATATTGTATAATGACTATGGTGATTAAGAAATGAATTCAAAAGGATTTACTGTCGTTGAACTTGTGGTAGTGTTATCATTATTTAGTATAGCGTACTTTGTAGGAGTATCTAGTGTTTCACATGCATTCGAAGTTGATCCAATTCAAACTGAATATGATAGTATTATAAATATTATTGAGCTTCAAGCTGAAGAATATGCTTATAATAACGAATCTCTTTTTTCAGAAGGGGATGTATCATTTATTTATGTTAAAGATTTAATAGAAGCTAATTATTTGGCTACTGATAATAATGGTAATATTGTTGATCCATTATCACCAAATAAAACATTAAATGATTTAAAACTAAAAATAGTAAGAGATGAAGATGTAATCAGTGCAAGCGTAGTTACAATTTAATTGTAAATAAATTGTAAAAATTTTTGCTCTTTTATTATTTATTTTGTGTTTTATAGTAAAATAAAATAAAGGAGGTAGGAAATATGTTATATCCGTCTATTGATAAATTACTAACAATAGTTGATTCAAAATACAAACTAGTACATGTATCTTCACAAAGAAGTAAACAAATGCTTGAATATAAACATTTACAAATGCAAGAAAAACAGTACTCAAACAAAAAAGAATTGGGCCGTTCGATGGAAGAGTTAAATGAAAATTTAATAAAAGTTGTTGAAAAATAAAAAAAATTTTATATTTCGCTTGATTATTTAAAAAATGTTTGATATAATAATCTTGCTTTTGGGGAATTAGCTCAGTTGGCTAGAGCACCTGCCTTGCACGCAGGGGGTCGTGGGTTCGAGTCCCTTATTCTCCACCATAAGTAATTTACGAAGGCAACTTCGTTTTTTTTATAAAATTTTTAGTAATAAAAAACTATGAATGGAAGAGTAATATAAATATTTTTTAAGAGAGGTTATGATTGCTGAGAATAACTATCAATATTTATGTGAAAAACGCCCAGGAGTTGATTAATTGAAATTAAGTAAATTAATCCGGTATTACCGTTAAATATTTAGAGTGATTACTTTTTGTAATAATTTGGGTGGCACCGCGGATTAACAGTATTCGTCCCTTGTTGGATTAATGCTGTTTTTTTATTGAAAGGATTATTATGAAAAATATTTACAGAGACCACTACTGTGGTTTGGTAACAGAAAGTGTTACTGGAAAAGAAATTAAATTATCAGGTTGGATTGAAAATATTCGCGATCATGGAGGTGTTTTATTTTTAGACCTTAGAGATCATACTGGAGTTATTCAAGTTGTGAGTAATGATGATAATATATTCGCTGGTTTAACTAAAGAAAGTGTTATAAAATGTTCTGGAGTTCTAAGAAATAGAAATAGTGAGGACTTTAATGAAAAAATAAAAACTGGTAAATTAGAGCTTTTAGTAAGTGAGATTGAAATTTTATCTAAGGCAAAAAATGAATTACCATTTTCTGTTGCTGAAAGCAAAAATTCTAGTGAAGACTTACGTTTAGAATATAGATTTTTAGATTTAAGAAATTCTAAAGTTCAAAAAAACATTAGACTTAGAACTGAACTTATAAAATTTTTACGAGATAAAATGGATAGTTTAGGTCATTTAGAGATGCAAACACCTATTTTAACTGCTTCTTCACCTGAAGGAGCAAGAGATTTTTTAATTCCTTCAAGACTTCATCATGGACAATTTTATGCCCTTCCACAAGCACCACAGATTTTTAAACAACTATTAATGGTATCCGGATTTGATAAATATTATCAAATAGCTCCGTGTTTTAGAGATGAAGATGCTAGAAGTGATAGGGTTTACGGAGAATTTTATCAATTAGATATGGAAATGGCTTTTGCTACTGAAGATGATGTTTTAAAAGTAGGCGAAGAAATCTTTTATGATACATTTACTAAATTTAGTGATAAAAAAATAAGTCCTTATCCTTTTAGAAGAATTTCATACAAAGAATCTATTGATAAATATGGTACTGATAAACCAGATCTTAGAAATCCTCTTGAAATTTTTGATGTATCTAGTATATTTGAAAAAACTACTTTTGGACCATTTAAAAATACAGTAGTAAAATCTATTGTAGTTCATAATATAGCTGATAAACCTAATTCTTGGTTTAATGAGCTTGTAGATTATGCTAAAACTATAAATATGCCTGGTATAGGTTACTTCAAAGTAATGGATGATATGTCTTTGGTAGGTCCTATTGATAAATTTTTATCGGAAGAAGAGAGATTTGCTTTAATAAACGCAGGTTCTCTTAAAGCGGGATCTGTTATATTTTTTGTTGCTGATAGAAGAAGTGCTTCTAAACTTGCTGGTCAAATTAGAGATGAACTTGGTAAAAAACTTGATTTAATTGACGAAAATACTTTTGAATTTTGTATAATTAATGATTATCCAATGTTTGAAAAAAATGATGATGGAAGTTTTGATTTTTCTCATAACCCATTTAGTATGCCTCAAGGTGGTATTAGTTCTTTAACGAATTCAAATTTAGAAGAAATACTTGTATACCAATATGATTTTGTTTGTAATGGTATAGAGCTTGCTAGTGGTGCAGTTCGTAATCATGAACTTGATACTATGAAAAAAGCTTTTGAAATAGCTGGATACTCTGAAAGTGTTATAAAAGAAAAGTTTAAATCTTTATATAATGCATTTCAATTTGGTGCTCCTCCTCATGCTGGTATGGCTCCTGGAATCGATAGAATGCTTATGCTTCTTACTGATGAGAAATCAATTAGAGAAACTATAGCTTTTCCTATGACGGCATCAGGAAAAGATCTTATGATGGCTTCACCTAGTAATGTTTCAGAAAAACAATTAAGAGAACTTCATATAAAAATCAGATAAAAATATAAAAAAAGATATTTTTCTTGTTAAAAGTATCTTTTTTTAATATAATATAACTTGAAGGGAAATGCTTTTATGGATATGATTACACTTTTGCCTGCTGATAGTTATCAAGTTATTAATAATAGTATATTAACTGACTTCGATCGTAAAATATTAGTATCTTTATATGAACCTATTGTTGGGCCTTATGCTATTAGTTTGTATTTGACTTTGTGGCATGATTTAGAGCAAAGTGAAATATTTTCTAGAAACTTATCTCACCATCATTTAATGAGTATTTTAAAAAGTAATTTAACTACTATTAAAACGGCAAGAGAATCTATAGAGGCTCTTGGGCTTATAAAAACTTATTTTAGGCCTGGAGATGTTAATGAGTATATATACGAACTATATTCTCCTCTTACACCTAGTGAATTTTTTAATCATCCTATTTTAAATATAGTTTTATATAATAATATAGGTAGAGAAGAGTATGACAGATTAAAGCTTTTTTATCAAAAATCAAAATTTAATACTAAAGATTATGTAGAAATTACCAAAACATTAAGTGATGTATATGAAAGTAGTCCTTATATAAATAATAATGAAGATATAAAAGGAAAAGTATCTAGTAATCTATCTGTTCAAGAACAAATAGATTTTGATACGTTAATTTCTTCTATGCCTAAAGGTGTAATTAATGAACGAGCATTTAATAAGAAAACTAGAGAACTTATAAATTTACTTGCATTTATTTATGACATTGATACTATTAAAATGAGTGAAATTTTACGTACTGTCTTGAATGAATTTGGTATGATTGATAAAACTGAACTTAGAATAGCTACTAGAAAATGCTATCAATTTAATAATAATTCACTTCCGACGCTTGTTTATAGATCACAGCCTGAATATTTAAAAGAACCTGTAGGTGATAATTCTATGAGAGGTAAGATTATTGCTTATTTTGATAATACATCTCCATATGATTTTTTAAGAAATAAAAATAGAGGTACTAAACCTACTAGTAGAGATTTAAAAACTTTAGAAATTCTTTTAATAGATATGGAATTATCTCCATCTGTTGTTAATGTATTAATAGATTATGTTTTAAGAAAAAATAATAACAAGTTTGTACAGGCTTATGTTGAAACAATTGCATCTCAGTGGAAAAGAGCTAATTTGAAAACTGCTAAAGAAGCTATGGATTTTGCAGAAAAAGAACATAAAAAATTATCTAAGAAAAAAACATATGAAGTAAAAAAAGAAATAAAAAAACCTATTTGGTTTAATGATAAAGTCTCTAGTGAAGAAGTTAGTAAAGAAGAAGAAGAAGAATTAAAAGAATTATTAAAGGAGTTTAATTAATGGAAAAGTTAAGAATTAGTAATATGCAAAAAATTAATAGTGAATTAAATAAAAATTATATGGAAGCTTTAAGTAATCCAGAATTTAGTTCGTTAGTAAAAAGATTGAAAATTAGTGATAACGTTGCTCGTATGAATGTTACTAAACTAAATGATACTTTAAATGAACTTAAACTTTGCAAAGAATGTAAAGGACTATATCAATGTAAAAATTCAGTAAATGGCTTTGTTTATTTTCCTGAAAAATATGAAGATAAACTTTTATTTTCTTATACTCCTTGTAAATATCAAAAATCATTTGTTAAAGAAGCAAAAGAAAAAGAAAGTGGAAGAAATGTTTTAGATAAAGCTAGAATGAAAGATATTGATATTACCGATAAAAATAGAGTTAAAGTTATAAAGTGGATTAAACAATTTTATGATAATTATAATATAAACAAAGTTAGTAAAGGATTATTTTTACACGGAACTTTTGGTTCTGGAAAAACATTTTTAATTGCTAGTTTATTTAACGAACTTAAAGAAACTAAAAATGTAGATACAGAAATTGTTTATTTCCCAGATTTTTTAAGAAATTTAAAAGATAATTTTAATTTAGTTGAATCTAAAGTTTCTTATTTACAATCAGTTGAACTTTTGTTAATAGATGATATTGGAGCTGAAAATGTTACCGCTTGGGGACGTGATGATATTTTAGGTACTATCTTACAAACTAGGATGAACGAAGGGTTAACAACATTTTTTACTTCTAACTTAAACATTGAAGAATTGGAGTCTCATTTAGCTTTAACTAAAAATAATGAAGACTTCGTAAAAGCTAGAAGAATTAGTGAAAGAGTTAAACAATTGACTGAGGATATTGAATTAATTAGTGCGAACAAAAGAAAATAAACATTTGTTCGTTTTTTTATTGACAAATATTTTTTGTTGCAGTAAAATGAGTATATCGGAGTTCAAGGAGGAAATATGAAATCTACAAAAGATAGTAAAATAATAAAAAAAGATAATACATTAGATGAGGTTTTAGCTGATATTGAAAAACAATTTGGTGCTGGAGCAATAATGAAGCTTGGTGGAAAGGAACATATAGAAATAGATGTTAATTCAACTGGTTCACTTGCACTTGATGTAGCCCTTGGAGTTGGTGGTTTACCAAAGGGTAGAATTATAGAGATTTTTGGACCAGAATCTAGTGGTAAAACTACTATTGCTTTAGAAGCTATAGCTTCTGTTCAAAAAAATGGTGGTAGAGCAGCATTTATTGATGCTGAACATGCACTTGACCCAGTGTATGCAAAAGCTTTAGGTGTAAATATTAATGAATTATTATTATCTCAACCTGATACTGGTGAGCAAGCTTTAGAAATTTGTGAAGCTTTAGTTAGAAGCGGAGCTGTAAATATTATAATAATAGATTCAGTTGCTGCTCTTGTTCCTCAAGCTGAAATTGATGGAGAAATGGGTGATTCTCATGTTGGGCTTCAAGCTAGACTTATGTCACAAGCTCTTCGTAAATTATCAGGGATTATGAATAAAACAAATACTACTGCTATATTTATAAATCAGTTACGTGAAAAAGTAGGTGTGATGTTTGGTAATCCTGAAACAACTCCTGGTGGTAGAGCACTTAAATTTTATTCTTCTGTTAGACTTGATATTAGAAAAGGTGAGCAGATTAAAATGGGTGATCAAGTTATGGGGAATAAAACTAATATAAAAGTAGTTAAAAATAAAGTAGCACCTCCTTTTAGAACTGCTACTGTAGATATTATGTATGGCGAAGGGATTAGTAAAGAAGGTGAACTTATCGACTTAGCATCTGATATTGGAATAGTTGAAAAAAGTGGTGCATGGTATTCTTATAACGGAGACAAAATTGGTCAAGGAAAAGAAAATGTTAAAAGTTTTCTTAAAGAAAATATTGAAATAAAAAATGAAATTGACTTAAAAGTTAGAGAATATTATGGCTTTATAAAAAATACAAATAAGGAAACTAAATAATTTTAATTACGAAAAACCTTGCTTATTTATTAAATAACTTTTATAATGAAAATATAGAAGTTATTTTTTATTTCTATAAAGGAGGAAAAATGGAAGAAATTTTAATTACCATTTTAACTCTTATTCTTGGTATTTGTTTTGGGTTTATTATAATTTGGTTTTATAATATTGCTAAAAAAAATAATGATGAAAAAAATGCTAATAAAATAATTGAGAATGCTAAAAAAGAAGCAGACAAATTAAAAAGAGATGGTCTTTTAGAACTAAAAGAAGAATCATACAAATTAAAACAACAAGTTGATGCTGAGATAAAAGAGAAAAAATCTGATATCGTAGCTAGTGAAGAAAGAATTTTAACTAGAGAAAATAATCTGGATAAGAGAGAAGAAATGCTTCATAAAAAAGATTTGACGATTGATGAAAAAGAAAAAAATTTATTAGCAAAACAAAATTCTTTGCAAGAAAAAGAGGATAAAATGGATAAACTTCTTAAAGAAGAAGTTATCACTCTTGAAAAAATTTCAGGAATGAGTAAAGAAAAAGCAAAAGAAAAGATAATGGAAATTGTAGAGAAAAATGTTTCTTTAGAAATTGCTGATTATATTAAAAGTGAAGAGTCTAAAGCTAAGTTACAAGCTAATGAAACTGCTAAGCAGTTGATAATTACTAGTATGGAGCGCTATGCTGATGATGTAGTAAATGAACTTACTGTTAGTACAATAGATTTACCTAATGATGATATGAAAGGTAGATTAATTGGACGTGAAGGTAGAAATATTCGTACTATTGAATCTATTACAGGAGTTGATTTAATTATTGATGATACTCCAGAAGTAATTGTTATATCTTCATTTGATCCGCTGAGACGTGAGATTGCTAAAATTACAATTGAAACTTTAATAAAAGATGGAAGAATTCATCCATCTAGAATTGAAGAAATTTACGAAAAAGTATCAAGTGATATGAATTCAAAAATTATGGAAATTGGTAATGAAACTGTTAATTCATTAGGGCTTCATAAAATTGACCCCGAAATTATTAAGTTAATAGGTAAGTTACATTTTAGAACTAGTTATGGTCAAAATGCTTTAAAACATTCAGTTGAAGTTGCAAACCTTTCTGGTTTAATGGCTTCTGAACTTGGTGAGAATATTTCTCTTGCAAAAAGAGCTGGCTTATTACATGATATTGGAAAAGCTATTGATTTTGAACTAGAAGGTTCACATGTAGAAATAGGTGCGGATATAGCGCGTAAATATAAAGAACATGCTGTTGTCTTAGATGCTATTGCATCACATCACGGAGATACTGATGCTCAAAGCATTATTGCTAACTTAGTTGCTATTGCAGATACATTATCTGCGGCTAGACCTGGAGCAAGAAATGATTCATTAGAAAATTATATAAAAAGATTATCTCAGCTTGAAGAAATAGGTAATTCATACGATGGTGTTGAAAAAACTTATGCTATGCAAGCAGGTAGAGAACTTAGAATTATGGTTAAACCTGATGAAATCGATGATGCTAACAGTTATAAAATAGCTAGAAGTATCAAAGAAAGAATTGAAAAGGAAATGCAGTATCCTGGTACAGTTAAAATTACTGTTATTAGAGAAACAAGAGCATTAGAAGAAGCAAAATAAAAAAAACTAATTTGTAAAAATTAGTTTTTTTGTTGCTTATTAACTTCCATTATAACTGGAAGAATAATAGGATTTCTACCTGTTAATTTATTTATATAAGGTAGTAATTCTAAAATGATTTGATTTTTTAAATCTGTGTAATTGTAAGTTTGTTTGTCTAAGAAATCTCTTACTACATAAGATATTTTTTCTTCGATTTTTTTCATTAATTCTAGATTTTCATTTACTAATACAAATCCTCTTGCAGTAACATTTGGTTTGATAAGTAATTTTTTGTTTTTAATATCTATATTTAAAATTGATATTAATATACCATCTTGACTCATTAATTTTCTATCTTTGATTACTACTGAACCAACATCTCCGATTCTAGAACCATCAACATAAATATCACCAGCTTGAACTTTGTTTCCTCTTGTTACAGTACCATTTAATAATTCTATAACATCTCCATTTTCACAAATGAATATGTTGTTTTCATCAACTCCACATTCAACTGCAAGTTCTCCATGTGCTTTTAACATTCTGTATTCACCATGCATTGGCATTAAATATTTTGGTTTAATTAATCTAAGCATTAATTTTAATTCTTCAATTTTTGCATGTCCAGAAGTATGTATGTCAGAGAACTCTGAATTTGTAAATACTCTAACTCCTTTTAAGTATAATTTATTAATTATTTTATTAATACTAGCAGAGTTTCCTGGTATAGGTGAAGATGAGAATACTACTAAGTCATCTGGAATTAAAGAAATTTGTTTATGAACTCCGTTAGCAATTCTTGATAGTGCTGCCAGAGGTTCTCCTTGAGAACCTGTACATAATATACATATTTCATTTTTCTTTAGATTTTTAGCTTCATTTGCACTTATAAACATACTTCTATCTTTTAAAAGTCCATTTTGAAGTGATAACTCTATATTATTTTCCATACTTCTACCGAAAACTATAATTTTTCTATTATGTTTTTTACAAGTTTCTACTATGTGTTTAAGTCTAAATATATTAGATGCAAATGTTGCAATGATTACTCTTCCTAGGTGTTTGCCAATTATGTCATTAAGTGTTTCGTCTACTAAAGATTCACTTGTTGAAAAACCTGGGGATAATGCATTTGTTGAGTCACTTAATAATAAGGTAACTCCATCTGTTCCTGTTCTTGCCATTTTGTGTATATCTGCCATTGGACCAATAGGAGTTAAATCAAATTTAAAATCTCCTGTTTCAAAAATTGTTCCATTTGGTGTTTTTATTACAAGGGCAAATGAATCTGGTATTGAATGAGTTGTAGTAATAAAATCTACTGATATATTTTTTAGTTCAATTTTAGATTCACTGTTAATAGTTTCAAAGTTCTCGTATTTAATGTTTCTTTCACCAATTTTTTTTCTCATTAAATCAATTGCAATTCTTGGAGCCCAAATAGTTGGAACATTTACTGTATTAAGTAAAAAAGCAATACCACCTATATGATCTTCATGTCCATGAGTAATTACTAATCCTTTGATTTTATTTTCGTTTTTCTTTAAATACGTTATATCTTGTATTACATAGTCAATTCCTAATAAATCATCTTCTGGAAACATAACTCCAGCATCTATAATTAATATCTCTTCACCATGTGTTATAACATACATGTTTTTACCGACCTCACCAAGGCCTCCTAAAGCTACAATTTGCGTAGCAATGTTATTTTTCATTTTTTCCTCTTTTCTAATTTTAAAGTTAATTGGCTGTATAATTATAACATACAATTTCTAATTTGTCTATTTTGTGTTATAATTATTATGGAGTATGTTATGAAAGTTATTAGTATAAAAGAGCCATTTGCTACTTTAATCAAAGAAAATATTAAAAATATTGAAACTAGAAGTTTTAAAACTAAGTATCGTGGCGAAATTTTAATTCACGCTAGTAAAACTAAATATGTTTTAGATTCAAAAAATGAAGATTTTTTTGATCTTATTAAAGATTTAAAAACTAATCCGGGATTTATTCTTTGTAAAGCTAATTTAGTCGATTGTATAGAAATGACTGAAGAGTTTATTGAAAATTTAAAAAATACAAACTATAATGAATATATTTGTGGAAGATTCTCATTAGGTAGATATGCCTGGGTTTTAGAAAATATAGAAGTAATTGATCCAATTTTTGCAAAAGGTCAATTGGGCTTATGGAATTATGATATTTAACTGGTGAAATTTAATTTTCACTTTTTATTTTATATGATATAATTGGTTTGGAGGATTTATGGGAATATTTGATAAATTAAAAAGTATTATTGCAAAAAAAGATAATACTGAAGATATAAAAAGTTACGAAGTTGGTTTAGAAAAAACTAGAGAAGAATTTTCTTCTAAGTTAGTTAACTTATCTAAGAATTACAAAAAAATTACTGATGAGTATTTTGAAGAACTTGAAAGTTTACTTATAGGTGCTGATATTGGTCTTAATACTGTTTTAGATTTTATTGATAGACTTAAAGATAGAGTTAAACAAGAAAAAATTAACGATTTGGAATATTTACAAGAAGTTATTATAGATGAACTTTTTATTATATATGTTAATAATGATACTTTAACTGACAAAATTAATATGAATGAAAATGGGCCTACTGTTATTTTGATGGTGGGAGTAAATGGAGTAGGTAAAACTACTACAATAGCTAAACTTGCACATAAATATAAAAACGAAGGTAAATCAGTTTTACTTGTTGCAGGTGATACATTTAGAGCAGGCGCAACTGAACAATTAAAAATTTGGGCGCAAAGAACTGACGCAAATTTTTACGGTAAAGAAAACTCTGATCCTGCTAGTGTTGTATTTGATGGAATTAAATATGGTAAAGAATTAAATGTTGATATAATTTTAATTGATACTGCCGGTAGACTTCAAAACAAAGTTAATTTAATGAAAGAACTTGAGAAAATAAACAAAATTATTTCAAGAGAAATTAACGGTGCTCCTCAAGAAACACTTTTAGTAATTGATGCATCAACTGGTCAAAATGGTGTTATGCAAGCTGAAAGTTTTAAAGAGATTACAAATTTAACTGGTTTAGTTTTAACAAAGTTAGATGGTACTGCTAAAGGTGGAATAGTTCTAGCTATAAAAGAAAAAGTAAATATTCCTGTTAAATTTATTGGATTAGGAGAAAAAATGACTGATTTGAAAACTTTTGACATAGAAAATTATATCTATGGTTTATTTAAGGATATGATGTAGTATGGATAAATTAATTTATTATAATGAACTGTTTGATATATATGAAAATTTATTCACTGAAAATCAAAAAGAAATATTTAAGCTGTATTATGAAGAAAATTTATCTTTACAAGAAATAGCTGAAATAAAAAATGTTTCTAGAGCTTTTGTTTCTAAATCTATAAATCAAACTGTTGATAAGCTTGAATCATATGAAGATAGTTTAAGAATTCTAATGAAAAATGAAAAAATTAAACAAATAATTAATTTAAATTCAATCGAAGAAATAAAAGAAGAACTTTCTAAGTTATAAATTTTATTTTATTTACATATATCTTAGTAGAGGTGGCAAATTGAAAAAAATAATTTCAAATTTAAAAAATATTTTTAAATCTAAACAAACTAAGAAGTAAACTAAAAAGCATTAAAAATATCATTTAATGCTTTTTTTGTTGTGAATAAAAAATATTGTTTTTCATATTTATTAATAAGAGGTGTATTCGATGAAAAAAATATTTTTAATATTTGTGTCGTTTTTCTGTAGTATATTACCTGTAGTAGCAGATAATGACATAACTCAGTATTCTAAGAGTGCTATATTAATTGACCAAGATAGTGGTCAAGTTTTATATGATTTTAATAGTGAAGAAAAACTAGCTCCTGCTTCAATGACTAAAATAGCTAGTATGCTTTTAATTATGGAAGCAATTGATAGTAATAAAATATCTATGACTGATGAAGTTACAATTAGTGCAGAAGCTGCTAATATGGGAGGAAGTCAAATATTTTTACAAGAAGGGGAAATTTATAAAGTTTCTGAATTATTAAAAGGTGTAGCAATTGCTAGTGGTAATGATGCTGTTGTTGCTTTAGCAGAAAAAGTAGCTGGCACTACTAGTAATTTTGTTATAATGATGAATGATAAATGTAAAGAACTTGGGTGTGTAAATACTAATTTTGTAAACCCTCATGGCCTTGATGATGAAAATCATTATTCTACTGCTTATGATATGGCGCTTTTAGCAAAAGAACTTTTAATTTATGAAACGATACTTGATTATACTAGTATTTACGAAGAGTATTTAACTCGTAATGATGGTACTAAGACTTGGCTCGTTAATACTAACAAACTTGTTAGATTTTACCCAGGTGTTGATGGACTTAAAACTGGATATACTGATAATGCAGGATACTGTTTAACTGCTACAGCACTTAAAAATGATTTGAGACTTATAAGTGTTGTCATGGGAGTTTCTTCTTCTGATGAACGTAGTACAGATACTGTTAATCTACTTAATTATGGATTTAATACATATAAAAATGTTTTAATTAGAGAAAAGGAAAACTCATTAGGCAAGGTTGATGTTGTTGGTGGAAAAATAGAAAGTATTGATGTTTATTTAGAAGATGATGCTACTGAACTTTTGAAAATCACAGATGAATTCAAAGAATATAATTTCGATATTAAAATCGATAACATTGTAGCACCTATGGATAAAAATTCAGTTGTAGGAGAAGTTGATATTTTATCTAAAGATGGTAAACTTGTAGATACAGTAAACATTGTTATAAAAGAAGATATTAAAAAAGCTAATTTAATTGATTATTTGATAAGAAATCTTAAATTAGTTGTAGGGGGTAAATAACTTCCTTTTTTCTTGATTTAATTTTTTTATATGTTAAAATATTTACACAAAGGGGTAAATATGAAAATTAGATGTATTACTTTGAATGAATATAAAGAGCATATTGATTTAAAAAAAAATAACTTTTCTGATTTAAATAAAATGGTTAACCCAAAAGCTAATCAACTTTCTTTATTAGTTTTTAACACAGAAAAAAATAAATATGAATTAGTTAACACTTTTTTTAATACTTTTAGAGAAGTAGATGAAAATAAAATAAATATGTATCCTTTTATACCTGTTATCGAACTTGATGAAAATCATTCGTTTTCCTCTCAGGAAGTGAGTTTGGGCTATGATTATCAGTTAGTAAAAAAAAGTGATGATTTTAGCGATTATTTAGGCCGTAAAGTCGTGCTTGACAATGATTTCAAAGAATATTATTTTGACATTTATGAAAATGGATTTATTTATGTAGAAACTTTTATTAAAAATTTAGGTATTTATTCCAAAGAATATTATTTGAATAAAAAGTTTTATGTTAAAAAAAATATAACTTGGAAGGTTGTTTTTGATAGTAAATTATTAATTGGTGATGTTGCTGTAATGGATGGCTTTAAATTAGATATTGGTTTAGAATCTGAACTTATAGCTAATTTAAAACCCTTGCAAGCTTTAGAAACGAAAAAATTCATGGATACAGATATTTATGAAGATTTACATAAAAAGGCATCTTTGCTTGTCAGTAAAGAAAATGTATATAAATATTCATCGAAGAGCCCGGTTAATGTTAAAAAATTTTTGGATGGAAAGTACTTTGTAAAAAATGCTCTTTATTTTCCTAATAATAGTTTAGAAAATATATTTGTTAGTGGAAAAGATAAACAAATATTTGATGTAAAACTTGAAGATTTCAATGTTACAATTAAAGTTAAACCTAAATGGCTTACTTTACTTGAAATTAAATGTAAAAGTGTATCTCCCAAAAATGTTAATTTAATTATAAATGATATTGATACTTTAGATGAGTTATCTCAAAATTTTTTTGAAAATATTATATTAAAAGGAATTGTTAATAATAAATGGTTACTTCCAAGTAATACGAGAATTTTTGTCAATTTAAAAAATAAAACTTTAGCTTCTAAATTTTATAATCTAAATCTTCAAGTTTATGAAGTCAAAGATAACGAAATAGATTTGTTTAATAATAACGTTGAAGTAGACTATTTAGTTACTAATTTAATAAAACGAAATAATTTTTATGATGAGTACTATGATAAACTATCTATTGAAGATAAAACTAGTTTGAAATATAGCATACTAGATGATTTTGAAATAGATGATAATAACGGTTTTTATTTAACTACAGGTAAAGATGAAGTTTTTGTTCCTTATCAAAATGGTGAAAATCAATTTACTGGCGATGTTTTTAGAAAAATTGTTGATAACGAATATTATAGAGAAAATATTAGACGTAATATTAAGAAGGTGTAAAATATGGAAATTAAAGAATATATAAAGGATATAAAAAAAAGTAAAGAACTTGTCATAGCTAAACAGGAGGCTATAAAATCTTATAAAAAAATGTTGCAAAAGGGTAAAGTAAAGCCAATTATAATGCTTTTTTCATTTGGTTCTTCACTATTATCTTTACCATTTATAATTAAAAATTATAACACATTTTATAGTCAAGTTGATGTTGATAAAAATGTGTATATGAATGGAGAAATTTCTTACAGTAATGAAGTTGATTATCATAACAATGAATCGCTAAATGATTATATTATTTGCTATGATGATTTGAATTTTAATGACAAAGGATTTTTTGAAGTAGATGTGAAACTTATGGGAATTGAATCAATTTACGAAAATTCTCCAGAAATATTTATTAAAGCTACACTAGATAATAATATAAATTTACTTAGTGGAATGCTTTATGACAGAACATCTAAAATTACAACAAATTATTTACTTGATGATGAGTATGCTGTTGCTAATACTTTAGTTTATATTGATAGTTTTATAACCGATGAGGAATTTGAGATTGTTCAACAAGGTAATGCTGCTCGCAATTTAATTTTTATTCCACTTTTATTTATAGGAGCTATGTTAATTGATGTTTGGGTTGATGTTTACTTGATTGATGGAGGATTATTTTTTGACAGAAAAAAAATAAAGAAAAAATTGAAATCTTCGGAAAAAGATCTAAAAGGTGTAGTTTTAAATATACTTAAACAAACTGATGATATAATGGAGTACATAAATTCTATAGATTTAAATTCATTGACAGAAGAAGAAAGAAAATTAGTGAATTCTGTTATTAATGAGTTAGAATCGGTTAATAATACTAATGGTAATTATAAAAGAGTAAGGTAAATACTCTTTTTATTTTGAAGTTATCAAACTATTTGTAGGAGTGATTTTTATGCAAAGGCGTTTATTAGGATTGACTATACTTTTTTGCACTGTATCAATATTCTTAATTGGTATTGGTTTTTCTGCTTTAAATGTAAACCTTTATATAAGCGGGGAAGCTGTTATTTCATCTCTTGATGATATTTATAAGGATGAAGACTTAATGGGGAGTGACCCTATATTAACGCCATATTTAATACCTGTAACTATAAGTGCTACTGGAACTGTTAGTAAAGCTGATTTATCTTCTAAGTGGTATGATTATAACAATAAATCGTGGGCTAATGCTGTTATGATTAAAACAAAAGAAGCTGCTAGCTATTATGAAGAAGCTGATGCTGGAGAAATTTTGGATACCTCGTTAATTTCAGCATATTATGTGTGGATCCCTAGATATGAATACCAAATATTTGATGATTATGATAATGCTGGTAAATGGGGTGAGGATAATGGTGAAGAGCAAGAAATTTATATAAATTTTGTTAGTAATACTGAAGAAGTAAAAACATCTACTTCAAAAGGAGAATGGTTCACACATCCTGCTTTTTCAATTGTACGTAATACTTCAGTGGAGCAAATCAGTGGATTTTGGGTTCAGAAATTTGAATTAACGGGTACTCAGTCTTATCCTACTTCGCTTCCAAATGAAAGTCCTCTTAAAAATTTGAATTTAGCTAATTACTTTTATTCTGTTGAAAGTATGCCACTTCTTTATAATTTATCAACTAGTGATGTAGATAGTCATTTAATTAAAAATAGTGAATGGTCTGCAGTTGCTTATTTAGCAAACTCATTAAATGGTAAAAATAGTGAAATTTATCCAAATACTAACTCTGAGTTTGTAACTGGATGTAGCTCTAATAATGTAATTGATTCTGGTGCATCAGTATGCTTTGAAGGATTTGGAACTCTTGTTAGTAATATATATAACTCTAGCACCACGGGTAATATTACCGGAGTTTTTGATATGAGTGGTGGTCTTTTCGAAAGAACTATGGGAATCATGGCTACTGCAACTGGTGGTTTTTTCTTTTCTCAAAGTGGTTTTATGAATTTAGAACCAGAGTATTTTGATTCTTATCCTTATGGCTCTGGTGGAAATCAGTATTATAGAAGTGGTTATGGTCAGGCAATTAGTGAAACTGCTGCATGGTATTCAGATTATTCTGTTTTCGTTAGTAATTCTGCAAGTCCTTGGATAATTAGAAGTGGTGATGCCAGTAGTAAAACTTCTGCAGGTATATTTGCTTTTATGGCTTCAAGTGGTGCTTCTTATTATACTCATGGAGCAAGAGGTACACTATGGATAAAATAGTTTAAATTATTTTAATTTGCAATATTTATTTGATGTGTTATAATATGGTTGTAAATGCGAAAAAAAGAAGTAGTAGGAAAGTAATATTTTATAGTGAGCTTGTGGTTAGTGTAAATAAGTAAATATCTTTTACGAATGAATCTTTTTAGCAGACTATTAAAGTCCGTAGTGATGCGTTAAATTAAGAGAGATAGTAACTATTACTATAAATAAGGTGGTACCGCGGAAAGTTTTTCGTCCTTATAGTAATAGGTGCTTTTTATTTTGAAGGAGAAATTATGTATATAGAAGAAATTAGTGAAATATTAAAAGAAGAGTTTTTAAAAAATGGTTATGATGTGCCTGCTTTTGCAGCTAAATCAAATAGACCAGAACTTTGTGATTTACAGTGTAATGATATTTTTAAAGTTGCCAAAACTTATGGTAAAAACCCAATTGAACTTGGTAAGCAAATAGTTGCATCTATTAATGAACGTAAAGACTTTAACAATTATTTTGAAAAAGTAGAATTTGTAAAACCTGGATTTATAAATATTAGTTTATCTTTAACATTTATAAATAAATATTTACTTTCTTTTAATGAAGATATTAAAAATAGTATTAGTCAAAAAAAATCAGAAACTATAGTTATAGATTATGGTGGTCCAAATGTTGCTAAACCACTACATGTAGGTCATATGAGAACTACTAATATTGGCGAATCAATAAGAAGAATTTTAAAATTTTATGGAAATAATGTTATAAGTGATGTTCATTTAGGAGATATTGGTCTTCAAGTAGGGCAAGTTATATATGCAGTTATTAAAGATAATTTATCTTTAGATGAAATTACAATTGATTATTTAGATTTAACATATCCTAAAATGAGTGCTGCTTGTAAAGAAGATGAAGATTTAAAAAATGAATGTGCTACTATTACTAAAGAACTTCAAGATGGTAATGAAAAGTATTATAGTATATGGAAAAAGATTTGTGAAATATCTGTTAGTGATATGAAAAAGACATATTCATTTTTAGGTTCTAATTTTGATTATTGGTATGGTGAATCTGATGCTCTTAAATATGTCGATGAAACAACAGAAGTCCTTAAACCAGTTCTTGAAGAAAGTGAAGGAGCAGTTGTAATAGATGTAAATAGTGAAGGTGAGTCAGAAATGCCGCCACTTATTTATATTAAAAGTAATGGTGCTTATTTATATGGGACCACTGATTTAGCTACTATTTATCAAAGAAGAAAAGATTTTGATGTGGATAGAATTGTGTATGTTACAGATTATAGACAAAATATGCATTTTAAACAAGTTTTTAGAGCTGCTTATAAAGGAAATTTAATAAAAGAAAATTCTTTAGAGCATATTGGTTATGGAACTGCTAATGGTGAGGATAATAAACCATATAAAACTAGAGGAGGAAAGACTCCTAGACTTGAAGATTTATTAAATGACACAAAAAAAATATTCGTTGCTAAGAGAGAAGAAAATCAAAATTTAAAAGAAGAAGATGTTAGTAAAATTGCTAAAGCTATATTGAAATTTGCTGATCTTCAAACTGCATACGAAAAAGATTATATTTTTGATTTAAATAAATTTTCAGAAGTTAATGGTAAAACTGGACCTTATATAATTTATACTTATTTAAGAATTAATAAAATTATTAAAGAATTTGATGTTCAAAATGAACTTAGTAATACTTCTGTAAACTTATATGATAGAAATCTTAGAATAAAACTTTTAGAACTTGGTAAACTTTTAGATTTAGCTTATGAAGAAAGAAGACCTAACTTTATTTGTGATTACTTATATAACTTATGTAGTGAAGCAAACATTTTCTATAGTAATAACCATTTAACAAAAGAAAAAAATAAAGTTATACAAAATGATTGGTTAGTGCTTTTCACATTAACTAATAAATGTATTGAAACTTTACTTGATTTACTTGCAATTGAAATTCCTAATGAAATGTAACTATTCGTATTGAATAGTTTTTTTCTTGTATTTATTTTTTTATAGGAGTATAATGTAATTATGATAAAGGGTATAAAAATTTCCATAATATTATTTTTTATTTTTATTGTTGTAGCTATTATCTTCTTTTATATATTTTCTATTGATAAAGAAATTACAACACATTTTTCTGATGAAGAAATATATTCTTTTTATCTTGAACAACCAGATGGCACATATAAAGGCTATAATGAAGAGGATTTTCCACCATTTTATTTATTTAATTCAGAAAAATCTTACTGTACTTATGGCTCAAAGCTTTCTTGGGAAAATGATGAGTTAAAAATTGCATCTGAGGGTGAAGATAAATGTTATATTTATTTAAATACAGATTCTTTTAAACAAAATTTTTCTTATACTGGCACTACTCAAACTTTTGTAGCGCCTTTTGATGGTATGTATAGATTTGAAACTTGGGGTGCTGCTGGTGGTGATAATTCTTCAGTAGAGGGTGGAGATGCTGCTTATACCTCAGGAAATATTTATTTAAATAGAGGAGATACTTTTTATGTTCAAGTTGGTTATGGACCTAGACCTAATGAAGAAGTAACTAATGTTTATAATGGAGGTAGTACTTATCATACTAATGCATCTGCATTAGTATATTATTCTGCTGGAGGAGCTGCAACTGACTTTAGATTAGTTGGTGGTTCGTGGAGTGATACAACTTCTTTGAATTCTAGAATAATGGTTTCTGCTGGTGGTGGTGGAGCTACTCACTATATAATGCCTCTTGCTGGTGCACATGCTGGTGGTTTAACTGGTTACTCTGGTCAAACTTATGATGTTTTAAATGGTCTTCAATTATCTATAAATGGGGTTGCAAACCAGACTGGCTCAATTGCTGTAAGAAATGATGCTTGGCCTGATGATCCTGTAAATAGAAATGGCTTTTTTGGATATTCTGATAAAGCGGCAGCAAGTTCAGGGTATTATTCAGCACCATCATATTTTGCTTTAAATAAATTGTATTCAGGATATAGCGGTACATCTTTTATTTCTGGACATACTGGTTCGGTTGCTATAACTAGTGAAAATAATCAAGCACCAATAAGTGGCTGCACCACTGGAACTACTGATAATAATTGTTCACATCATTACTCTGGATATGTATTTAGTGATACTATTATGATTGATGGAGCAGGTTATAACTGGACAAATGTTAAAGGTGGTTTAGTTCAGATGCCATCACCTTATGGTGGATTATATTCTCTTGGAAATGGTCATAATGGAGATGGTTTTGCTAGAGTTACTTATTTAGAAAAATAAAAAAGGAATTTGTTTATAATTCCTTTTTGCTTGATTTGATAAATGAATCAAATAATGGATGTGGTTTTGTAGGTCTTGATTTGAATTCAGGGTGAAATTGACATGCTACAAAATGTTTATGTGTAGGTATTTCAATAATTTCTACTAAATCGCTTTTTTCATTTATACCGGTGAATAACATTCCTTTTTCTTCTAATATTTTTTTGTATTGATTATTAAATTCATATCTATGTCTATGTCTTTCTTTTATATTTAGTGTGCCATATGCCCTGGATACCAATGTATTTTCTTTTATGGTGCAATCATAATTTCCAAGTCTAAGTGTTCCACCTAAATTAGATATGTCTTTTTGATCAGCCATTATGTCTATGATGTAATTTTCTGATTCGACTTCGAATTCACTTGACGTTGCATCTTTTATGTTACATACATTTCTTGCAAATTCAATAACTGCTATTTGCATTCCTAAACAAATACCTAAAAATGGTATGTTATTTTCTCTTGCATATTTACATGCTTTTATTTTACCAGCTGTTCCTCTTGAACCAAAACCTCCAGGAATTAAAATTCCATTTATATTTTTAAATGTTTCTTCTAAATTAGTATCTTCATTTTCTAATTTTACTGAATCAATCCATGAAATATTTACTTTAACATTATGTTTATATCCTGCATGCTTTAATGCTTCTTTCACTGATAAATAAGCATCTTCTAAAGCAATGTATTTTCCAACTAATGCAACATTTATTTCTTCATTTAAATTTTCTACTTTTTTAAGTAAGTCATTCCACTTTTTTAAATTACTTCTTTTATTTTCCAAGTTAAACTTACTTAATATAAGTTCTTCAATGTTTTGTTCATGTAACTTAATAGGAATTTTATAAACATTGTCAACATCTATTGCTTCGATTATATTTTTAGTAGGAACTCCTCCAAATAGTGAAATTTTTTCTTTTACTACGCTTCCTATTAATCCATTTGATCTGGTTACTAATATATCGGGTTGTATTCCTAATTTTCTAAGTTCTATAATGCTGTTTTGTGTTGGTTTAGTTTTATATTCGTTTGAACCATATAAATACGGTATTAATGTTGTATGAATAAATAGTGTGTTCTCTTTATTTTCTGCTTTAAACTGTCTTAAACTTTCTAGCATTACACTTGATTCAATATCTCCAACAGTTCCTCCTATTTCAGTAATTATAAAATTTGCCTTACTTATTTTTGCAGCTTCATATATTTTGTTTTTAACTTCATTTGAAATGTGCGGAATAATTTGTATTGTAGCACCAAGAAAGTCACCGCGTCTTTCTTTTTCAATAACAGAAGAATAAATTTTTCCGTTAGTAATATTTGATGTGTAGTTCAGTTCTTCATCAATAAATCGTTCGTAATGTCCTAAATCTAAATCTGTTTCGCAGCCATCTGCGGTAACAAAAACTTCACCGTGCTGGACTGGATTCATTGTTCCAGGATCAACATTCATGTACGGATCAAATTTTTGCATAAATACTTTGTATCCTTTGGCTTTTAATAATAATGCTACTGATGATGCTGTTATTCCTTTTCCAAGTCCAGAACATACACCTCCAGTAACGAAAATAAAGTTTGTCATATTACCTCCCATGACTGAGAGACAACAGTGGCTCTATTTAACTATACCACAAATTTTTAGTGCTGTGCATATTTTTTTGAAATATGTCGATTGAAAATTTGATGAACTTTTGTCGAATATAAATTTTGTTAACTATTTTACTTTATAATGAATTTAAGAAAGAAAGGGATATATGGAATTTGAAAAAATAGTTAGAGATAATCTTAAACTTATTTATAAAATTGCTGGTTATTTTTATAATGTGGATAAGGAAGATTTAGTTCAAGCAGGAGCTTTAGGACTTATAAAAGCCTATAAAAAATATGACCCACGGTGTGGGGCAAAATTTTCTACGTATGCACATGATTATATATATGGAGAAATGTATTTACTTGCATCTAGGAAAATTTTGAAGGTTAATAAAGATACTTTGAAATTATATAAATATGTAGAAAAATCTAGATATGAAAATGCACAAGTATTAGGGTATGTTCCTAATAATTATGAGCTTGCTAGTATTTTGAACTTGGATATTAATATGATCGAGTTTGCATGTGCTAGTGTTAAAGAATTAATACCGATAGATAGTGAAGATGATAAAGATAGAAGTATTCATGAAACATATGCTGATAAATCTAGTTATATAAGTGATGATATTTTTATGCTTTATGATACTTTAGAAAAAGTTCCTGAACCTGAAAAAACTATTATAATTGATAGATTTTTAAATGATGAAACGCAAGCTACAATTGCTAAAAAACTTGCTATGACTCAGGTAATGGTTTCTAGACTTGAAAAAAAAGGTATTGCTAGAATGAGAGAATATATGTCTTAAGGGTATATTCTTTTTTTTATTTTTCATAATATTACTGGTGATTAGTTTGAATAAAGATACTTATAAAAAAATGGTGGAAAGATATGCTCCAGTTGAACCTAAATTTAAAAATTTTATAGTTAGCTTTTTAGTAGGTGGATTAATTGGACTTTTTGGAGAATTGTTTGTTCATTTTTTAATGATATGTTTTACATATTCTGCAACTGTTTCATATACAATTTTAGCATTATTAATTATATTTTTAGGTTCTATTTTTACTGCGATGGGTTTTTTTGATAACTTGGTTACTAAATTTAAATGTGGATTAATTATTCCTACTACAGGTTTTGCTCACTCTGTTATAAGTAGTGCACTAGATTATAAAAAAGATGGACTTATTACTGGTCTTGGGTCTAACTTTTTTAAACTTGCTGGGTCAGTAATTTTATATGGCATTCTTTCAGCGTTTTTCTTTGTGATTGTGAAGGTGATTATTGGTGTCTAGTTTCAAATTTAAAAATGTATATATAAAAGATTATTTTTCTGTTGTAGGACCACTTGAGGCAGAGAGCAAAATTAAAACTTATGATGTTGCTCTAAAAGATTTTTACTTTGGTGAAAAAACTTTTGAGAAGGCAGAAATAAAAATGCAAAAAACTGTTCTAGATAATTTGATTAACAAAAATAATCTAAAAGAATCTGATATTAGTTTGGTAGTTGGAGGGGATTTAATAAATCAAATATCTATAACTAATTATACACTTAGAGATTATAATTTTCCTTTCTTAGGTGTTTATTCTGCTTGTTCTACATTTACCGAAAGTTTATTAATTTCCTCAATTTTTTTAGATAATTATGAACTAAAAAATGTAGTAGCTATTACTTCAAGTCACAATTTAACTGCGGAGAGGCAATACAGATATCCAGTTGAATATGGTTCTCCTAAACCTCATACTGCAACGTTTACTTCGACTGGCTCTGTTGGAGCTTTACTTGCTAATGAAAAAAACAAGTTAAAAGTAGAGAGTGCTACTATTGGAACTTCTATTGATATGGGTATAACTGACGTTAATCATATGGGCGCGGTTATGGCACCTGCAGCAGCAAGTACTTTAAATACCCATTTAATAGAACTTAATAGAGATATAAATTATTATGATTTAATTTTAACTGGAGATTTAGGTAAGGTAGGAGAAAAAATATTTAAAGATTTTTGTTTACAAAATTATAATATTGTTCCAAAAGTTTATTTTGATTGTGGAGCTAATCTTTATTTAGATAGTCAAGAAACTTTTGCAGGTGGATCTGGTCCTGCTTGTATGCCTATTGTTTTTTTTAATAAATTCTTAAAATCAAATAAATATAAGAAAATTTTATTACTTGCAACGGGAGCTCTTCATTCTCCTAATTTAGTAAATCAACATAATACTATTCCTGCTATTTCTCATGCTGTTAGTTTGGAGGTTTTATAATGAATTATCTTTTTTCGTTTTTACTTGCAGGCACAGTATGCGCTATAGCTCAAGTTATACTTGATAACTCTAAATTAACCCCAGGTCATATCACATCTTTGTTTACAGTCTTGGGTTCTTTTGTTTCTTTTTTAGGTTTTTATCAAACTTTAGTTGCTAAGGCAGGTGCAGGTGCTACTGTTCTTATTTCTAATTTTGGACATTTACTTTATCAAGGTGGACTAGATGGATATAAAGAAAGTGGATTCTTAGGTATTTTTACTGGTCTTTTATCTAAATCATCCGCTGCAATAGTAGGCGCTATAGTGTTCGCATTTATTATTACTATTTTTTTTAAACCTAAAAGTTAGTTTGAATTTTCTATATAATTTATTAAAGTGCAATTTAATTCAATTGTACTTTTTGTTTCTAAAAAATTTGTAAGTAATTGTAAAACTACTACCTTATTTTCTGAAAATATGTTAAACTATATTATAGAGGTGTTTTAGATGGATAATGGAATAAATAATGAAGTTCAAAAACAAGAGGAAATTGTTAATAATGATATTATAAGTTTTGATACAGAGGTTGTTACTGAGTTTAAAAGTAATAAAAAAGAGAATAAAAATAAGAAAATAATTGTAACTATTATAGCGGCAATTATAATCTTATATGCAGGGTTTTATACACTATACTATGTGTTTATTGTTCCTGATGTTATAGAGCAAAATAATATGTCGATTTACGAAAAAATTGATTATATTAGTAATATATAGTATAATGATGTGGGTGAAAAAGTGAAAAAATTAATGAATTTATGGAAAAGAAATAAAATTGCTATTGTACTTTTAACAATACTTGCAATATGTTTTATTACAATATGTGTGATTGCTGCTACATATTTTTTTGGTGGCAGTGATTCTGTTTACGGAGATAGACTTGATGATTTAGAAGGGCTTGAAATAAGTACTAAAGATATTACTTCTTATGAAGATGCTTTAAAAGAAAGTGAACTAGTAGATAGTGTTAATGTTCATATTAAAGGTAAAATAATATATATTACAATTAACTTTGTAGAAAATACTTCTTTAGTTGAAGCTCAAAGTGTTGCTACTGCATCACTTGAAAGTGATTTAGATGCCGAGTATATGGAAATTTATGATATTAATTTTATTTTAGAAGCTCCTGAAGGGGAAAGTAGTGATGGTTTCATTATTTTAGGCGCTAGAAATGTGATAGCTAATAAAGTGTCATGGAATAATAATACTCCAATTGATACTGAAGAAGGTGAGTAACTTGAAAAATTTTTATAAAGATAATAAATTAAAGATAATTATAGCTATTTTATTAACTGTAATTGTTGTTGCAGGTATTACTATTTATTTATATTTTAGTAATCAAAATGCATTAACTATTGAAGAAAGAAACTGGATTGACTCTAATGTTAATTCAAATATTAATGTAAATATTGTTAATAATGCTAATATATTTGGTAATAATGGTGAAGGTGTTTATTATGATTTTTTAAACGATTTTAGTTTAAATTACAATTTACAAATAAATCCTATCACATTTAATTATGAAGTAGGGGCTGAAGGATTAACATTAGGTGTTAAAAATGCAGTTTCTGATAATGATATAGTTTTATATGAAGATAATTATGTATTAATTGGTAAAACAAATGAGACTATTAATGTTTATGCTGATATAGAAGCTAAACAAGTAGGTGTTCTTTCAAGTGATAAGAGTTTCATTGAAAATAATTTAGCTGTTAGTGTTGAGTTTACTGAGTATGAAACTGAAGAAGAATTAATTAAATCTTTAAGTGAAGAACTTAATTATATAATTGTTCCTAAGAATTTATATTTAGATCAAATCTTAAGTTTAGATTATAAAGTATTATTTCACTTTAGTGATTTAAATTATTATTTTACACTCTCTACTGATGATACTATTTTATCTGATATCTTAGTTAAATATTATGAAAATGTATGGAATTTAAATTTCTATGAATCATACAAAACAAATGAATTTAATGTGTTTGTTGAAAATCTAGCTATTACCGAAAGTCAAGTTGATTCGATTAGAAGTATTGTTTATAACTATGGTTTTATAACTAATTCTCCGTATGAAGTAATTGAAGGTGGAGACTTTGGCGGTATATCTGCAGTTATGCTTAAAGAGTTTAGTGATTTTGCTGGTGTAGACTTTGAATTTAATAAATATAAAAATTATAATGAATTTGTAAATGCTATAGAGAATAAAAATATTGATGTATATTTAGATAAATATAATTTTACGGCGGAAGCTTCTAATACTTTTAGTGGACTAAATTTAGATTATACAGTTGCCGTTAATAGAAAAAATGATTTAGTAATTAACTCTCTTAATTCATTAATTGGAGAAACAGTATATGTTGAGAAAAATTCTATATTGTATGATTATATTACTAAAGTAAATGGCCTTGATATTAAAACTTATTCAACTGAAAGTGATCTTTTAGATTTAAATAAAAAAGATGTAATTATTATTTTAGATTATAATACTTTTGAATATTTTTCTAGAAATGAACTGGGTAATTATACTGAAAGATATTTTGGTAGTGTAAATCAAGATATTGTTTATGGTGTTACTGATGATGAGGTTTTAGCAATTCTTTTAGATAAATTTGTTAATATTACTGATGATGAGAAAATTACTAATAGAGGTATTGAAAATCATTATGAAACAGTAAAAACTGGTAATTTATTATCTATTCTTGCAAGATATATTATTACTATAGCTCTTGTGATTTTAGTAGTCTTATACTTTATAGTTAAAGGTACTAAGAAAATAAAAATTGCTAAAAAAATTAAAAGAGATGATAAGATGAAGTTTATAGATCAGTTAACATCTCTTAAAAACAGAAATTATTTAAATGAATGTTTAGAAGCTTGGAATAATAATACTATTTATCCTCAAGCTATTGTTACTGTTAATTTAAATGCTATTCAAGCTATAAATGATTTACACGGTTATAATGAAGGAGATAGACAAATTAAGTCTTTCGCTAACGCTTTAATTAAAACTCAACTTGATAATAGTGAAGTTATGAGAACTGATGGAAATGAATTTATAATGTATTTAATTGGTTATAGTCAAAAACAAATTACTAATTATATTCATAAACTTAATAAAGAAGTTGATAAATTGCCATATGATAATGGTGCTAAATTCGGTTATAGTATGATTCTTGATGATATTAAAACTGTTGAAGATTGTATGAATGAAGCAGCTCAAGATATGAAAGTTAAAAGTAAAAATGAAAAAATTTAAAATAAGAATAAAAATATTTTTAAATCATTTTAAAAAAGTAATAAGTAAACCTGAAATGGCGATTTTGCCAGGTCAACTTGCTTATTTTTTCGTTTTAGCAATTGTTCCAACAATTACAATTTTAACGCTTGGTGCTGCATCCTTAAATTTGTCTACTGACGTTATTTATACATTTTTAGAAAGTTCATTATCAAAAGATGTTGCTGATATGATTTTATCAGTAAATATTGGAACTGTTAGTGGTACTGCTACTATAATTGTTACGATAATTGCTTATTATGTATCGAGTCAAGGTGCTACATCAATAATTATTACTTCTAATACTATATATGGTATACCTAATGATAGTTATATTAAAAGAAAACTTAAATCTTTTGTTATGATTTTCATTTTGTTACTATTATTCATATTACTTATATCTGTAACAATGTATGGTGATTTGTTTATGGACTTTATCAGAAATTCTAACTTAAGTAGTGATGTTATTACTAATGTAATTTTAATTATTACTGTTTTACAAGGTCCGGTTATGTGGTTATTATTATTTTTATTTATTAAATTAATATATACTATGGCTCCTGATAGAAAAATTAAAAGTTCTGATGTAAATTACGGTGCAGTTTTTACTACAGTTTGCTGGATAGGGTTAACTGCTCTTTATTCAATTTATGTTAATGATTTTGCAAATTATGATGCTTTATATGGTAATTTAGCAAATTTAGCTATATTAATGCTTTGGTTTTATTTCTTAGCTTTAATCTTTACTATAGGGCTTGCACTTAATTACCATAATGAGGAAGAAGAAAATACTAAAAAACTTGAATTAAAAACTGATAATTAGTGATACTAATAATGTACAACGGATATTACTTAGTACAAATTTTCTTAATAATAGTTTAAATGTTTTTAAAAGATTATTAGGAGTAATAGTCCTGAAAAGATGTAGGTACCTGCATCTTTTTGTTTGTTTAAAAAAACATACTAGCTTGTAAAGTGGATAATATTACTATGTTAAAATTTATAGTTTTATGCTATAATTGTTATGGTGATGTAGTGAAAAAATGTAGTATTTTAATTGTGTATTTTGCAATTTTTTTATTTTTAGAAGGTTTATTTAAAATATTAATGTTTGATAATTTTTTTAGTCTAAACTTAATTAACATAATATTATTTATTTCTTTTTTAACTGTTGTGTTTGGATGTTTAAATTCAATGTTTAAAGAAAAATATATGAAGTTAATTTTGCTAATCAATACATTTATAAGCTGCGCTTATTTTGCATTTCAATTTTGTCTTTTTAATGTTTACAAAATATATTTTTCTTTGGAATTATCATCAGGAGTAGAACAAGTTCTTGATTTTAAAGATGAAATATTTTCAGTTATAATTCATAATGTTTTATATTTAATATTGTTTTTTGTTCCTTTTATTTTGTTAATTATTTTTAGAAAGAAACTTATTCTTGATAGATTTGGAAAAAAAGAAGTATTAATAAGTTTTTTAACTAGTATTTTAATTTTTGTTATTTTTAGTTTATCTCTAATTATAAATAAAGATAATTCTTATTCTGCTTATAAACTTTATTATGAATATAATGAAATGGAACTAGCTGTTGAAAGATTAGGTCTTAGTAATTCTTTTTACCTAGATGTTATTAAAACTGTTATAGGTTTTGAAGAAAAATTAGAAATTAATACTGGTTCTTCATTAAAAGATTTAACTGCGAATGAAGATGATGAAAAAGATGAGGAAGAGGAAATTATATATGGTTATAATACACTTGATTTAGATTTAACTTTTGAAGGTACTAAGAATACTGATTTAATGAATGAATATTTTTTAAATGAACAGGGAACACTTAAAAATGAATACTCTTCGTACTTTGAAGGTAAAAACATAATTATGGTTATGGCTGAGAGTTTTCATGAAGTTGCGGTAGATGAAAAGAGAACTCCAACACTTTATAAGTTAATAAATGAAGGATTTAATTTTGAAAATTTTTATTCACCTACAATTAATAGTACTATAGGTGGTGAATTTCAAATGTTAACTGGTCTTTATCCAGCATCAGGTTATTTATCACCTTATAAATCTGGAGATACTGAGTATTTATATGGTCTAGCTTCTTCTTTTGAATCGATTGGTTATAATACTTTTGCTTATCATAATAATACTTATACTTTTCAAAATAGATATAAATATTTAGAAGATATGGGGTTTGATAATTTTAAAGCTTGTAACAATGGGATGGAAGATTTAATTGATTGTAAATGGCTAGCATCTGATCTAGATATGTTTGATAAAACTTTTGATGAATATGCTTCAATGGATGAACCTTTTTTAACTTATTATGCAACTGTGTCTGGGCATGGTTCATATTATTTAACTGGAGAATTTTCTAAAAAATATTTAGATACTGTTGAAGGAGATTATTCTGATGGAATTAAAGCTTATTTAGCCGCTCAAGTTGAACTTGATAGAGCTTTAGAACTTTTAATTCAAAAACTAAGTGATAAAGGTATTTTAGAAGATACGGTTATTGTTTTAGCATCTGACCATTATCCATATATGCTTTCAGTAGATGAAATAAATGAAGCTAGTGATTATGTAAGAGATGAAGTTATAGAAATAGATCATAATACTTTTATAATTTGGAACAGTCAGATGGAAGCTGTAACTATAGATAAAGTCGGAAGTCAAATAGATATTCTTCCAACTGTATATAACTTGTTTGGAGTTCCATATGATTCTAGATTAATTGTTGGTAAAGATATTTTAAGTAGTGAACCAGGACTTGCAATTTTTAATAATAGATCTTGGGTAAGTGACTATGGTTATTATTATGCATCAACAAATGAATTTGTATTAAAAGAAGGTAAAATTGTTAGTGAAGAATATGTAAGTAGCGTTAATCAAATAGTTAATTCTAAAATTAATATTAGTGGACTTTTGATTACGGAAAATTATTATAAATATTTAAAATAAGGAGAGTGTAGTATGTGCGGAATAGTAGGTTTTGCAAATTTAAAGAAGAATAAAAAGAAAAGTTTAGATAAAATGATGGATGTCATTAAACATAGGGGACCAGATGGAAGAGGTATTTTTACAGATGATTTTGTGGCCCTTGGGCATCAAAGATTATCAATTATAGATTTAAGTGCAGGTAATCAACCTATGTTTAATGAAGATGATAAAATTGTTACTGTTTTTAATGGTGAAATTTACAATTATCTTGAATTACGTGAAATACTTATTGAAAAAGGTCATGTTTTTAAAACTAATAGTGATACTGAAGTTTTACTTCATGGTTATGAAGAGTGGAATGAAAATCTTCCTAATTATCTAAGAGGAATGTTTGCCTTTTGTATTTACGATATGAATAATAATAAAATGTTTTTAGCTAGAGATAACTTTGGTATAAAACCTTTATATTATACTTATATGAATGGTACATTTATGTTTGCTTCTGAGATAAAATCTCTTTTAGAACATGAAGACTTTAAAAAAGAATTTAATGAAGAAATACTAAAAGCGTATTTAGAGTTTAGCTTTGTTCCTACGAATGAAACATTTTTCAAAAATGTTCATAGACTAGATGCTGGCTGCTCTATGACTTATGTTGATGAAAAAATTAATGTTAATAAATATTTTAAACTTTCTTTTGATGAAACTAAGAAGTCTTTTGATGATATTGTATTAGATATCGAAAAGGAAATGAAAGACTCAGTAGATAAACATTTAATAAGTGATGTTGAGGTTGGATCGTTTTTATCTAGTGGGATAGATTCATCTTATATAGTATCTCTTGCTAAACCAAATAAAACTTATACTGTTGGGTATGATATACCTAAATATAATGAAATTGATTTAGCAAAAGATTTAACTGATAAACTTAATATTAAAAATAAATCAAAAATAATTTCTAAAGAAGAATATATGAATATTATTCCAAAGATTATGTATCATTTAGATGAACCTACTAGTGATCCTGCTACTGTAGCACTATATTTTGTTGCGCAGCTAGCTAGTAAAGATGTAAAAGTAGTTTTATCTGGAGAAGGTGCTGATGAATTTTTTGGAGGATATAACTATTATAGACAATCTGTAGATATGGGTTTTTATAATAAAGTACCTTACTTTATAAGAAATTTAATAGCTAAATTTTGTAAACTACTTCCTGAAATGAAAGGTGTTAACTTTTTTATTAGAAGAGGAGAGAAATTAGAAGATAGTTATATTGGGGTAAATAGAAATTTTTCTTCTAAAAAAGCTGCTAATATTTTAAAAAATAAATATTCATTAAATGCTATTGATGTAGCTAAAAATGTTTATGAAGAATTTGAAAATGAATCAGATATTGTTAAAATGCAGGCAATAGATATAAATTTTTGGCTTATGAAAGACATTTTACTTAAAGCTGATAGAATGACTATGGCATCTTCAATTGAAGGTAGAGTTCCATTTGTAGATAAAGAAATGTTTAAAGTAGGTTCATCTCTTCCACTTGAATATAAAGTTACTAAAGAAAATACTAAAGTAGCTCTTAGAAAAGCAGCTGAAAAAGATATTCCTAATGAATCTTTCAAAAAGAAAAAACTTGGTTTTCCAGTTCCTATTCGTGAATGGCTTAAAGATGAAGATGTTTACGATGAAGTTAAAAATGTATTTAACTCTGAAAATTCTAAAAAGTTTTTCAAAACAAAAAAAATCATCAAAATGCTTGATGAACATAAAAATAATAAAAAAGATAATTATAGAAAAATATGGACAGTTTACTGTTTCTTAAAGTGGTATGATGTTTATTTTGGTAATTTAAAAGTCAGTTAATGACTTTTCCTAAATTGAAATTTGAACCGCACCACGAAAGTGGTGTGTTTTTTTATATT
>CAYJFJ010000014.1:0-31211 GCA_964369845.1 uncultured Muribaculaceae bacterium
AAATCTGTTCCTTCGGGTTCCATGGTTCAAATCCATGTCTCTCCACCAGATTTTTTGCCTCGTAGCCAAGCGGTAAGGCATCAGACTTTGACTCTGACATTCCGATGGTTCGAATCCATCCGAGGCAACCATTTTATTAACGTCCCGTTAGCTCAGTTGGTAGAGCATTTGACTTTTAATCAAAGGGTCATGCGTTCGAGTCGCATACGGAACACCATTTAGAAATTAAACTTGGGAAACCAAGTTTTTTTGTTGCAGTAATACTTAAGTTTTGGTATTATATAGCGGGAGGAAAACAATGACAGAAAAAGATATATTAAAAAATATATTAGTAGATGATGTTAGATATAAGATGTACTCATTAAAGAAAATGAAAAAGTTTTTACAAACTTTAGAGAACATTTTAAATGTAACTAGCATTTCACTAGTAGTAGCATTATTAGTTGATTATATTATAGAAAATGAAGTGGAACTGGCAATAGCTAGCTCTTTAATAGGAGTAGGATTAGCAAATTTTATAGTAAAAATATTAAAAAATAAATGTTCATTTGATGCTGCTATAATTGCCTATGAAAAACTACTGAGCAAAAGTGAAATCATATTTGATAAAGAAATTTTAACAGAAGAATGGTTAGGTATCGAAGGTGATATTTCAGAAAATAAAAAAAGATAACTTTAATTAGTTATCTTTTTAACTGTTTTCAATTTCAAACTTAGTTTTATGTGGTTCATCAAAATATAAGTTTGGGTAGTTTTGTTGTCTTAAAGCTTCATACAAAGTAATAGCAACGGTATTAGACAAATTAAGAGATCTTACCTTATCGCTCATAGGCATGCGCATACAAGTGTCTAAATGAGGTTTTAAGACATCTTTAGGGATACCTGTAGATTCTTTACCAAATACAAAATATATGTTCTCAGAAACAGAAGAATAATCAAATTCCGTATGAGGTTTATGACCATATCTTGTTAAAAAATAAAATGAACCTTGATTCTTACTAAAAAAGTCTTGTACATTTTCATAAAGGGTTAAATCACAATCATCAATGTAATTAACACCACTTCTTTTTAAATATTTTTCATCTAAACTAAAGCCTAAAGGTTTAATAAGATGAAGTTTTGCATTAGTAGCAATGCAAGTTCTCATTATATTACCAGTATTTTGTGGTATTTCTGGTTCAAATAATACTACGTTTAACATATCTTTTCCTCCTAAATAAAAAAAGCTTAATTGCTTTTTTCAAATTCATACATTTCTAATAGTTTTTCAAAATCAGATGCTTCCAAATATTCGCCATCCTCAGTTGTTGTTTGATTTTCTACTTTATTATTTATACAGTAAAGTATAGTAGGTAAAGTAGTAATTTCTTTATCTAAGATATCACTAAGTTCGGCAAGAAAATTTTCTTCGTCCATAAGCTCAGTTATATCTAAATAATAGAATATATTTTGAATACCATAATCATCAATAATAGGTTTTAAATCCTTTTCAAGTTCGTATTCTTCTTCATCACCAGTGTAACCTGTAAATATAAAATAATTATCAGGAATTTCCAGTAATGTACTTTCAAGTTCCTCAAGTGTATTTATATGAAGAACAGTTGTATTAGTACTTAGTAAATAACTTTCTAAATATTTTTCTTCTTCTTTGATTCTAATCCAAGAGAAAATATATAATCCTAGTAAAATAGTGCCAACTACTACAAGAGCAGCAATAACATAATTTTTTGTAGGGATATAATTTGATTTTTTCTTCATGATTACCTCCAATATAATTTTATCATATTTTTATATTAATAAGTACAAAATTTACTCATTTGACTCTAATTTTACCAAAACTTCTCTTGGTTTAGATCCATTTTGAGGACCAACAATCCCGCGAGATTCAAGAAGTTCTATCATTCTAGCGGCTCTATTATAACCAAGTCTAAATCTTCTTTGTATAAGAGATGCACTTATTTTTCCAGCTTCTATAGCAAATTCTACTACTTCGTCGTATAAAGGATCGTCTCCTCCTTCGCTATTAGCAGAACCACTTGAAGTATTAACAACAGGGTTTGACATTTCTTCATCATATTTAACAGTAAGTTGTTTGCAGCAGTGGTCTATTAGTTTTTCAATTTCCTCATCTGCAATAAAACAACCTTGAATACGTTTAGGAGTATTTTCTCCCATCGGAATATAAAGCATATCTCCTCGCCCTAAAAGTTTTTCAGCTCCACCCATATCTAAAATAGTACGGGAGTCAATTTGACTTGAAACAGAAAATGCTATACGAGAAGGAATATTATTTTTAATTAAACCGGTAATTACATCAGTAGAAGGTCTTTGAGTTGCAACAATTAAATGTATACCAGCAGCACGGGCCATCTGTGTAATACGCATAATAGAATCTTCAACTTCCTTACCAGCAACAAGCATCAAGTCAGCAAGTTCATCTATTATTACAACAATATAAGGCATTTTAGGAGTAGGGTTAAAAGGATCTTCTGAGTTTTCTTTTTTTACCCAAGCATTATAACTAGCTATATTTTTACATTGTTTCTCACTAAATAGTTCATATCTTTTTTCCATTTCAACAACTATTTTTTGAAGTGTTAAACTTGCCTTTTTAGGGTCAGATACAACCGGACATAATAAGTGAGGAATTCCATTGTAATTTGTAAGTTCTACTTTCTTAGGGTCTACCATAACTAATTTAACATCACTAGGTTTGTAACGCATTAATATAGAACTTATCATAGAGTTAATACATACAGATTTACCTGAACCAGTAGAACCTGCAACTAAAAGGTGGGGCATTTTAGCAATATCTTCTAAAATACTTCTTCCCATTAAATCTTTACCCAAAGTAACTAAAATTTTATTTTCAGGATCTTTATCAGCGGTAGCTTCTAAAACTTCTCTAAAAGCAACAGAGCTTATACTTCCGTTAGGTATTTCAATACCTATTGTGCTCTTTCCTGGAATAGGTGCTTCAATTCTAACATCTTTAGCAGCTAAAGCAAGAGCTATTTCTTTATTTATACTTGATATCTTATTAACTTTTGTACCATGAGGCACAGTAACTTCAAACTGCGTAACAGCAGGTCCTACATGCATATCAACAACTTTACCTTGAATACCAAAATCTTTCATTACTCTTTCAAGTACATTTTTATTATGTTTAATTTTTTCAGTATCTACATTTTGTTTTTCTAAAGGCATAGGATTTAATATTTTAAGACTAGGAAGTTTATAATCTCCTTGTTCTTTTTCTGGAGGAGTTATATTTCCAATATTTAAAAGTGTATGTTCCAAATTTACTGGAGCTTCATCCACAGTAGTTTCAGCGCTACTAGGTGTAATTGGCTTATTTTTTATCTCATCAATACTTGTAATAATAATTTTATCTTCTTCTTCAGCTTTATTTACTATTTTTTCTACTGGAGAACTAATTTCGTTAAGTGAAATAGGTGCTTCACTAAATTCTAAATCACCATTATCATCAAACTTAACTTCTTTTTTAACTGTCTTTTTGTTACTTTCAAGTCCTTCATTAAATGAAGTTTTAACTTTATTACCAAAATTACCAAAAATAGATGCAATATTTAAATCAAATAATAATATTAATCCAAATAATATTAAAACAATCATTATTATTTGACTACCTAAAGTACCAGCAATCATGTAAAATAATGAAATAAATACTGCTCCAACGATACCACCACCAATTATAAGAGAAGAAGTACCACTAGAAGTAAGAGCATCTAGTGAACTAATTGTATTCATTCTTTTAATATAATTATCATAAGTAGCAGTAAAAATTTTGCTAACATTTTCCTCTTTTAAAAATTCTAAATGATTAAAAGAAAGTAAAACAATAATTAATATATATAATCCAATTAATTTAGTTGTAAAAAAATTAGGCATTTTTCTTTTAAATAACATATAAATTCCCACAACAATTAACGAAATAACTACTATATACCAGTACGTTCCAGCTATGAACATTGAAAACTTCTTAAAAAGTGTTCCAACCGGTCCAAATCCAAAACCAATAATACCCATTAATATAAGTACTAATCCCGTTAATTCTATACTATAACCAAAACTTGGTTTATTTTCTTTTGACTTTTTCTTTTTTGCCATATTCTATCACCATATATATTATAACTTATTTGCATTTTAATTTAAAGTAAATTTAGTAAATCTATAAAAAAATAAAACTCTATGTTATAATAATTTTCACAAAAAGAGGAAATATGAAAAAAAATTACTTAAAAATTAGATTTGCAATATACATATTATTTTTAACTGTAGTAATTCAGCGTAATTATAAAAGTAATGAACCAGAAAAAATATCATTAAGTTTATCAGTAGATGATATAGATAATTTATCAGTTAAAAGCATCACAGAAATTCCTGAGAATTATTATGAAGAATTAAAAGTGCCTTTAGACTTAGAAACTAATATGAAAAACGCAGATTATACTAAGGAAAATATAGTAAATAATGATATCAGTTTAAATACTTATGAAGTAGAAAAAATAGTAGATTCTATAAAAACAAATAGCTATATAAATTCGGTATTTGATTTCAACACATCATCAGCATTAAAAGATAATGAAAATTTAACTAAAGCATTAGAATCTATATTAAGAAGCATGATAAGTTTGAATCATATAACAGCTAAAGATATAGCGTTTTTAGAAGAACATAGCATAATGCTAAAAGAAAGTGCGGATGACAACATTTTAGCAAGTTATTCATATGAAACAAAAACAATAATTTTATATTATAAAAATGAAAAAGAATGGCACAATATAACAGATAAACATAAATTTATTTTAGCTCATGAAATAACGCATACTTTGCAGTTAAATGGCTCAAAGGAATATTCATCAGTGTTTCCAGCTTCATTAAATGAAGCAGTAGCAAATGCTTACGCATTAGTTTTACTTGATCAAAAAATGGAATATATAACGTCTTATGAATATGAAAGTTACATTCACAATTTTTATTTAGCTTTAGTAGTAAGTAACAATAAAACAATTGATGAATATTACAAAGCACTTCTAAGTAATGATTCAAGTCAGCTATATAACATATTAGGTTTTGAAACTCATGAAGAAAAAAAAGAAATATATGATATAACACAAAACTATGATTATCTAGCAAATACGTATGAATTTTATGAAGAAAATTTATATAAAGAGCAAATTAAAGCAAAAATAGAACTGGTAAATAATTATAATTTAATTTTAAAAAGTTTAGAAAACTTAAACAATAATTTAAATATAAATAATATTGAAGAAAACATATTAATATATAAATATATATATAGTTTATACGAGAACACTTTAAATTTAAATTATAAAACCGATGAAGATATTATTACTATGATATCAAATCTTGAACTGATATTTACTAATTTAAAAGAAAAAATAATACATAAATATGACATAACTAATAATTACTTTGATACTTTCTATTCTGAAAAAAATTATAGTGATTACACTGAAGAATCTTTTGTAAGAAGTTTAAGTAAATACGATACTTCAATATATTAGTAGGCGAATAAACATACTAAAAAAGTCTATAGACATATGTTACTACTGGAGGTAATAAATATGTTATTTGATAACGATTTAACATTTTTATCTATTATAAATAGTAGTGAAGTATCAGAAAAAAAAGAAAATGCCTTATATGATACGACAGAGGGATTTATAAAAGGTAATATGTTTGAAAGTGAATATAAAGCTTATAAATCAATGAGACCTAGTATGCCTAAAACTAGATGTGAAAAAACAGCTAAATTATATAAAATTATGGAACTTAACTTTGCTATAAATGATTTGAACTTATGGCTTGATATTCACCCAGAAGATAAAAAAATATTTGAACTTATGAAAAAGTGTATTGAAAAGTTATATAAATGTGAAGTTGATTATGTTAAGTTATATGGACCACTTGAAGTAAATGAGAATGTTTTTGAAACAAATGAATGGGTAAAAGATTGGCCATGGGAAAGTGAGGATAGTAAATATGTATAAATATGTAAAAGCTTTACCTTTTCCAGTAGATATTAAGAAAAAAAATATCAAGATGGCAAAGTACATAATAACTCAGTTAGGTGGAGCAAATGGAGAACTTGGTGCATCAATTAGATATTTTTCTCAAAAGTATACAATGCCAGATGATATGGGAAAAGCTCTTTTAAATGATATAGCAACTGAAGAACTTGGACATGTGGAAATGATTTCGACAATGGTTCATCAGCTACTAAAAAATGCTACATTAGAAGAACTTAAAGAAGAAGGATTAGAGAGTTACTTTGTTGAACACAAAAAAGCAGTGTTTCCAGTAGATTCTTCAGGTGTACCATTTACAGCTGCGTATTTTGCAGTAACAGGAGACCCGATTGCAGATTTAGTTGAAGACATGGCAGCAGAGCAAAAAGCAAGGGTAACTTATGAAAACTTAATAGAGTTATCTGATGATGAAGATTTAATAAATCCACTTTTATTTTTAAGACAAAGAGAAGTAGTTCATTTTAATAGATTTCAAGAATTATATAATTATTATGTAAAAAAAGGATATTAAAACCAAGAAGGAGTGCAAAAGTGCACTTTTTTTATTGAAAAAATTATTAAGTTTTGTTACTATTATATAGTAAGGAAAAGTAAACATGAACAAGATAAAAACTTTTATACAAAATAAACAAAAATCACTTTTATATATAGTTGCACAAGTAATAATAGTGTTTATATTAATATTAGTAGTACTTTTAGGATTTTCATATGGATATTTAGGGCCAGTAGACCCTGAAGATGTTAAAACTACAGTAGATGTTTCATCATCAGAAACTAGTGAGTTATTTTTTACAAAAGGAACAGATGTATCACTAACAATAGGTTCAGAAAACTTTACTGAAAGTACAGGATTTGTAACAAGTGAAGCAGTATCTACAGCAACACTTAAAAAATCTGCTGAAATAGCATCAGTTACAGAAAAATATCAAGTATATTTAAATATAAAAGATAATAATTATGTGTATACAACAGCGGCTAAAACTCCAGAACTTATTTTAACTATTACTAATCCAGCAGGAGAAGTAGTAACAAGTATAGATGGACTAAACTATGTTACATCAACAGACCCAAATACTGGAGCAGTAGTAAGTGGTTTTGATATAACAACTCATAAAGGACTTATCAAAATAGCAGAAGACTACTCAATAACAACAACTTCAGAAAAAGTAGATAACTGGAAAATAGAAGTTACATTTGTAGATTTAGCAACTAATCAAGAAGCAAATGAAGGAAGAACTTTCTCATCTGATTTCTTATTACAAGCAGATAAAATCATATTACTAAATGACCATATTATAGAACTACATGCAGGAACTGATGGAAGTAATGACTTATATTATACAAATAATGCAGAATATAGATATTCAGGAGAGACTCCTAATAATTATGTATTGTTTAACGATGAACTTTGGAGAATAATCGGAGTATTTGATGATAATTCTCATGGAGTGACTGATACTAATTTAGTTAAAATAATTAAAGAAGAAAAAATTGGCAATTATATGTTTGATAATAAAGTTGATAATTACGGTAATGGTTACAATTCATGGTCGGATGATAGTGGAGGAGCAGAAATTAATCAACTTTTAAATAGTTATTATTATAATAGTAACGCAGCACCATACAATTTAGCGGGCTGTGAAAGCCCAGGTCAAATATATGATAGTATGAGTACATGTGATTTTACTACAATAGGTATATCGGATTACTATAGAAATATGATACAAGAATCTACATGGTACCTAGGAGGTTTTTCGTTGGCTGAAACTACAGCATCAGAAGCTTATATAGCAGAAAGAGGTGACAGCACTTCAAATTCTCCAGGGGCACATCAAAAATTCATTGGAAATATTGGTTTAATGTATGCTAGTGATTATAGATACGGGTCTTATCCAAGCGGATGGGATATAGGTATGGATGAAGCTCACAGAGAAATAAATTGGCTGAATCCTAGTGATGCGCGTACAATCACCCCTTTCACAAAAGTTTCGAGTTATGTCTGGTCTGTTCACATATCTTACTTAGATGAATTTGATGCTAATCTTGATTTAGACATTTTCCCAGTCTTATATCTAAATACTAATGTAAGAATAACAGATGGAACAGGAACTGAAACAAACCCATATTTACTAGAAATGTAATATATTAAACGGCTATAAAGTCGTTTTTTTATGAAATATTTGTAAAAATAATAAATTTATGCTAGAATAACCAGTACATTCAGGGGGATGCTGTGAATAAGAATAAAAAGATGAAATTGCTAAGAAGAAGCATAATAATTGGATTATGTGCTATTGCAAGTATAATAAGTTTAAAACAAAGTGAAAAAGAAGTTGGCAAAGAAAGAAAAGAAGAAAAAATATATAATCATGAAACTTTATTAAAAAGTTATGTAGCTATTAAAGATTTTTATAATTTAGAAAAGACAAACATTGCAGATATAAATGTAAAACCGATAGAGTTAAGTGAAAATATTAGTAAAGAATATTTGTTAGAATTAATAAATAATGAATATATAAAGTTGGATATAAATTTAAGTAAAAAATATTTTGATTATGAACATGTAATAAGTGAAAGTGATGAAAAGACAAATTATTACGGAGCATTTGATAATATTACAGCAGAAATGCTAGTAAATAAAATAATTAGTAATAATAATAATTATGAAACAGATGACACGTTAACGTCATTTTTTAAGAAAAGTGAAAAAAACGAAGAAATATTAATTGAAATAATAGATGAACTTCTTGAAAGTGATTTCATTGATGACAGTGATATATTAAAATTAAGTGATCTAAAAATATTAGTAAGTACCTATTACAGAGAAAATGATTATTCAGCTTTTTATACAAGTGAAGAAAATGTTATATTACTTGATAAGGAATATTGTTTTGATTGGACTGATGTAGAAAAGATAGAGAAAAAAACACTTATTCATGAACTTGGTCATGTACTAGAAAGTAATGAAGTAAATATTTTGCCGTCTTTTTTGCAAGAAGCGACAGTAAATACAAATGCTTACTATATACTAGGTGATGATTATTATGAAATGAATACTTACTTATATGAAAGTTATTTAGAAAATGCATTTTTAGTTCTTGGATTGTCAAATAGAGTAGATATTACTAAGTATTTCGAAACAATTTTTAAAAACGATATTAAAGCTTACTATGAAATTTTAGGATATAACACTACAGAAGAAAAACATATATTAGGTGATTATTTAGTTAATTTAGATTATTTAGCTCTTACTAGAGATGATATTTACACTGAATCTGAAATTTATAAGTATAGTGATGAAGAAAAAGAATTAATTGAAATATATACTTTATATGATTTATATTTAAAAGCTATAGAAAATACAATAAATACGCTAGATAAGTCTACTAGTTATGAAGAAAATGTAAGTATTTTAAATCAAATAAATAATTTATTTTTTAAAAACGATCTTATAAGATACAGTATTGATAAAAATGTTATTCAGTTATTTCATAACTACAAAGCAATATATGAATTTACACATAAATACTTAGAAATTTATTATGGCAAAGAAAATGGTGCAAGATATTCAGTTATCACAAATGATTATAGTAATTTATATGGTTATAAAAAAATTACATTTAGTTTATATTCAGAAATAAGTTTATCAAATTTTAGTAAAGATTATGTAAGAAAATTAGATTAAAATACATAATCTTTTTTTTTATGTTATACTAAAAAAAAAGGATGGTATTTATGAGTATAGTATATTTTAAGAAGTTAGATAAATTAGATGAAAGCATTAATGAAGTAATTTATGAAATGTTAAAAGAGTATATGCAAGAAGAAAAAGTTATCTTTGACGAAAATGTACCTTTAAAGGTACATTTTGGTGAGAAAGGTAATGAAACATATATCAAATCTAAGTATATGGATGGAATAAAGAAATATTTAAAAGAAAATGGTAAAAAGATTTCATACATAGAAACTAATGTATTGTATAAAGGTGAAAGAACTTTTACTGATAGTCATATTGCGCTTGCAAAAGAGCATGGATTTAGTGATTTGGACATTATAATAGCAGATGGTGCAGAAGAAAATGCATATGAGGAAGTAGAAGTTAATTTAAAAAACTTTAAAACTTGTAAAATAGGAAGTAAATTTAAAAATTATAAGAACTTTGTAGTAATATCACATTTTAAAGGACACACTATGGCAGGTTTTGGTGGTGCAATAAAGCAGCTAGCAATGGGTTTTGCATCAAGAGCAGGTAAAATGCATCAACATTCACAAAGTATTCCGATAATTAATGAAGATAAGTGTATAGCTTGCAGGATATGTGAAAATAAATGTCCAGTTAGAGCAATAAGTGTAGATGAATATGCAAAGATAAGCGAAGAAAAATGTATTGGCTGCGCATCATGTACACCAGTATGTCCAGTAAATGCTATAACAAATACATGGGAAAGTAGTAATTTTCATGAAAAGTTAGCAGAATATGCATATGCAGCAACTAAAGGTAAAACAAATATTTATGTTCAGTATGCATTTGATATAACAAAAGATTGTGACTGTCACGGTATAAAAATGAATCCAATAGCTCCTAATATTGGTGTGTTTATTTCAAATGACCCTGTAGCAATTGATTCATGTGCATTTGATTTATTTAAAAAAATGACAAATAATGATTCATTTGATTCAGCTATTATAACTCTTGATCATGCTGAAAAAATAGGTCTAGGAACTAAAAAATATGAAATGAAAGAATTTTAATAAATGAAAAAAGAAGTAGAGCAGTTAATTAATACAGTTAATAATATAGATATTATAGAAGAAGATAATAAGTATTACTTCGTTATTTTACTAAGTGGTGAACCTATCAAATTTTTAATAAATGAAAAAAATATCATTGATTTAAGAAAAGAGTTTGAAGAATATAATTCAAAAATAGAACAGGAACATCAAAAAGAGTTAGATAAATTAGAAAAAAATGAATATAAAAAAATATTTATTTCATTTTTAAAAGGGATATTAATAACAAATTTAATTATTGTTTTATGCAATAGTATTTCTCTAGAAATGTCTCTTTTTTATCAAAATATGCTTCTTTTATTATTAACAAGTAAACCTCTTTACGACTTGATGAAAATAATTTGTAGAAAATTAGAATTGCCAGAAATTAACTTTGAATTTTTTGAGTCGAAAGAAGAAAAAGAAGTAGAAACAAAACTTGGACTTGTCAAAATAAAAAAATTATTGTTTGAACTAAAAAAAATTGAACTAACAAACTCTCAAGAAGAAAAAGTTAGAAAAAAATAGGGAATATACTATAATATTCTACGAATTAGAGAGAATTTATATATTGTATTTTATACACTTACTTAGTAAAATGTATTTAGAGGGAAGTGATTAAATGTCAATAGGTGAAAAAATAAGGGAACTAAGAAAAGGTGTAGGGCTTTCTCAAAAAGAGTTAGCAGATTTACTTAATTTATCTGATAAAACAGTATCTAAGTGGGAAACTGATATATCAGAGCCTAGTTTAAATCAATTAAAGTCAGTAGTGGAATTTTTCAGTATTTCATTAGATGATATTTTGGGAGAAACTGAAGAGAATAAAAAAATTAGCAGAATAGTATTAACAGGAGGTCCTTGTGCTGGTAAAACTACTGCTATGAGTTACATTCAAAATAAATTTTTAAAAGATGGTTATAAAGTAATATTTGTAGCAGAAACTGCAAGTGAATTAATAAATTCAGGAGTAACGCCAGATGTAGTCGGAGGAATGATTGAGTTTGAAAAAATACTAATAAAAATGCAAATAAAAAAAGAAAAAGAATACAATCAAATAGCATCAAAAATCGATAAAGATAAAATATTAATAATTTATGATAGAGGTCTTGCAGATATAAAAGCTTATTTATCTGAAGTAGAATACAAGATAATATTAAATTCACTTAAAATGTCAAACGTTGATTTAAGAGATAATTATGATGCAGTATTTCATTTAGTAACGGCGGCAAATGGAGCAGAAGAATTTTATACACTAGATAATAATTCAGCTAGAAAAGAATCACTTGAAGACGCAAAAATATTAGATGAAAAAACTATTGATGCTTGGAAAGGTCATCCACATCTTAGAATAATAGGTAACGAAAGAGATTTTTATGAAAAAATGAAATATTTGCTTAAATGTATGTCAAACTTTTTAGGAGAACCTGAACCATATGAAATAGAAAGAAAATTTTTAATTGAATATCCAAACATTAAATTACTTGAGAAAAAAGCAGAAAAAATAGATATAGTACAAACGTATTTACAAAGTTCAAGTGGTGAGGAAGTAAGATTAAGACAACGAGGACAAAATGGAAGCTATACATATTATATGACTACAAAAATAGATGTAAGCAGTGCAAAAAGAATTGAAAAAGAGAAAAGATTATCATACATGGAATACCAACAGTTATTAACTGAAGCAAAAGAAAATACATATCAAATTAATAAAACTAGATATTGTTTACCATTTAAAGGACAATATTTAGAAATAGATATATATGATTTTTGGAGTGATCTAGCCATTTTAGAAGTGGAGCTTCAAAATGAAGATGATAATATTAAAGTACCTCAATATTTAAAAGTAATAGAAGAAGTTACAAATAAAAGTGAATATAGAAATTATTCATTAGCAAGAGGAAGATATAAATAATAAAAGAGCGTTTTATAACGCTTTTTTTTATATATTCATAATAAATTGACCAATGTATAATAAAGTGATATAATAAAACGCAAAAAAGGGGATAAAATGGATAATTTAAAAGAGTTTTTGGAAGAAAAAATAGGTAATATAGATAATTTAAATATGAACGATTTATTTGAAGAAATTTATATAGAAAAAGAAGGAAGTGAATTCTTTTTAATAATTGAAGAAGATAATAAAAATAACAAAATATTAATAAAAAAAGAGAATTCAAAAGAAATAGCAATATTTTATTATAAAATATTTGATGTAGTAACTAATAAAAAAGAAGAAGAACAAAAAATCGGTAAAGCTGCCAATGACAAAATACTTAAATCATCAAATTCAATTAAAAAAGGATTTTTGAGTTCACTTTTAGTAATTGGGTTAATTCTAGCAAATGCAGTAGTAGCTAAAGATTTATGGCCACTTTGGTTAGGTTTATTTACTACATCGGTAACTACTACTATAGTAATGGGTAACAAAATTTTACAAAAACATTTTGAAATAGATGATGAAATAGAAAAGTATTACGAAGTAAGAATAACTTTAAATACAGAGAAAAAGGTTAAAGAAACTGCTAATGCACTAATTGAAATTGTGAAAAGAGAATTTGAAGCGAAAAAAGAAGAAAAGATAATAAAATGTTCTAACATAAAAACAGTAAAATATAATTTATTTAAAATGTATGATATTGTAATATTATTAAGTGAATTATTAAAACAAATTACAAATGCAGAATATGAATATTGCATTATAGAAACAAATGATAAAATAACACATCATTATTTAATAAGAAAAGATTTGAAATCTAGTTTAGTAGATAAAATTAAAGAAGGAGAAGTGCCAGAAGAAGGTGCATTAATTTTAAAAACAGTTAATTCACCAAAAGAATTAAATTTAAATAATCCACTTATAAATTTAGAAGAGTTAATGGGTAATTTAACTCAAGCAAAAAATGTGGGTTTCATTTCCGAATATTTAGAAAAATTGATGGAATATAGAAAAGTAAATGAATTATATAATTTTAATGAAAGTCAAATGAGTGATTTCTGGGAAATAGTTGTTAAACCAATTTTAAGTTCTCATCAAGATAGTAACAACCAAAATAAAAGTAGAATCAGAAGTATAGATTAAAACACTTTAAGTGTTTTTTCTTTGCCCACTTGGTAAATATACCAATAAGTGTTAAAATGAAAGAAAAGGAAGAAGTTAAATGAAAAAAGAATTATTATGTCCAGTAGGATCAATGGATGCATTTTATGCTGCAGTTCATGCAGGAGCAGATGCTGTATACTTAGCTGGAAAAGCATTTGGAGCAAGATCATCAGCTCAAAATTTTACAAACGAGGAATTAGCAGAAGTAATTAAATATGCACATTTATATGATGTATCAGTATATGTAACAGTAAATACTTTAATTAAAGATGATCAGTTAGAAGAAGTTATGGAGTTTATAGATTTTTTACATAAAAATAGTGTAGACGCTGTAATACTTCAAGATATAGGACTTGCTAATTTAGTAAGAAAAACATATCCGAAATTAGAACTTCATGCATCTACACAAATGCACAATTTAGATAAATATAGTGCTAAATTTTTAAAAGAAATAGGTTTTAAAAGAATAGTAGTAGCAAGAGAACTTAGTTTAAAAGAAATTAATAGTTTAGAAACTGATTTAGAAATAGAATGTTTTATTCATGGAGCATTATGTATTAGTTATTCAGGAGCATGTTTAATGAGTAGTATGGCTATGAATAGAAGTGGTAATAAAGGTGCATGTTCTCAGTTATGCCGCATGCCATATGACTTATTAATTGAAGACGAAGAAGTAAAAAAAGTAGGTAAATATTTACTTAGTCCAAAAGATTTAAATGCATCACCTTTATTTGAAGATATTATGAAAAGTAATGTACATTCTTTAAAAATTGAAGGAAGAATGAAATCAGCTGAATATGTTTATACGGTAACAAAAATGTATAGAAAGCTTATAGATGCATTTTATGAAAATAAAGAAGTGGACATTAGTGAAGAAACAAAAATACTAGATCAATTATTTAATCGAGGATATTCAACAGGTCATTTAGAAAACAGTAATGATTTAATGGGAATAAAAAGAGGAAATCATAAAGGTGTAGTAATAGGTCAAGTTATAAGTTTAACAAAAGATTATATAAATATAAAATTATCTGGAAAACTTCATGTTGGTGATGGAATTAAATTTGATAAAGCTGACAGAGGAATGAATGTATTTAATATTTATAAAAACAGAGAAATAATTAAAGAAGGTGCTCCGTACGATTTAATAAGTATTCCAAATAATATTGGTCTTAAAGAAGAAGATACTGTTTTAAAAACGGTAGATGTTAAATTAAATGAATCACTTAAAACTTATGAAAAGAAAAAAGTGAATATTGATATTAAAGTAGAAGCAAAACTTGGAAAAAAATTAAATGTAACTATAACAGATGGAAATTATACATTTACAGAGTCATCAGAAGAAAATGTGAGTTTAGCTCAGAATAAAGCAGTATCTAAGGAAGATATTATAGAGAAGATAACTAAGTTAGGAACAACTGCATTTACAGCGCTAAATATTGATATAGATATGGATGAAAATATATTTATAAGATTATCTGAACTTAATAATATAAGAAGATTATTAACAGACAAATTAACACAGGTAAGAAGTAATAAAGAAAGTAATTATTCAAAAAAACTTTATGAAGAATACTTCGAAGAAGTAACTAGTGATGAAGAATTGAGTGTATTTGTAAGAAATGAATTACAACTTGATTTTGTAAGTAAATATCCAGTAAAAAGAATATATACAAATAATTATGAATTATATGAAGAAAATAAACATTTAAACATATATTATGAAGTTAAAATTAATGAAAGTAGAAATTTCGAAAATGAAAAACTACTAATAAATTCAACTTCTGATTTAGAAAAATATAAAGAAAATAATGAAGTAGTGCTTGGTTATGGATTTAATGTATTTAATTCAAATACAGTCAATTATTTAAATAAATTCGGAGTAGTGACTTACTCACCGGAATTTACACTTGATGAGTATAAAAAAATAAATAGAAAAGTTATTTCATCTGCAGAAGCATTTATATATGGAAAAACTAAAGTAATGACTATGAAACATTGTTTAGTTTATGACAAACCAATTTGTGATGTATGTAAGTATAAAAATTCTAAAAAGAACTTAAAAGATAGTTTTGATAGATTATATGAGCTAGAGTGCAGTAATGGAGTTAATTATTTATATGATTACAAAGATATACTTAAAATTAAAGATTTAAAAGAATTAAGATTTTATGGAATAAAAAAATTTAGAATAGATTTTTATAACGAACGTGAAGGAAATATGAGAAAAGTTTTAAGTGACTTTTTTGATTAACGAAATGCATAATTTTTCATATAATACAAAGAATATGAATATGAAAGAATATATTAAAATTTTCAGTTTTTGCGTAATACTTATACTTTTAGTAAGTATTACATATAGTTTACTAAATTAAATAGTAAACTTTTTTTTATTTTAAAAAATATGCTATAATGTGATAGAGGGTAAAATGAATGTTTTAAATATATACGAAAATAAAGATTTAATTGTAGAAAATATTAATGATATTGATTCATTAGTAAAAGCTATAGAATCAGGAACAAAGTATGAAATAAAAGATTCTTTTTATTGTGGAGATAAAATAACTACAGGTTTAGAAAGAATATATAATGAAAAAAATATAAATGTCATTTATACTACTGAAGAAAATCCGATTATTACATTCAAAAACAGTTTTGTAAGTACAAATTTTATAAATAAAAATTTCTTTTTAAAACATAAAGATAGAATAACAAAGGCAATGATAAGTACATTTAAGGAAGCTAAAAGTATAAGTATTATAAAAGAAGTATACAGTGAAAATCTTTTAGATAAGGAACTTCAAAGTGATAAGAAAATAACTTTAATAGATGTAGATTTATCAACAGAAATGTTAGATAAAATAAAAAATTCTTTTTTAGATGTTATTTTATTTAAAAATGGAAAAAAGGAAGTATTGTCTCATAAATACTTAATAGGATATTACACGAAGAAAAGTTTAAATAATAGTGAAATTAGTATATCAACTGATATACTAAATAATAAAAGAGAATTTAATAATTTAGAGTATGTAGGAGAAAATACTATAGTGACTATTCAAAGTATCACAACTACAAATACTAAAGAAAATGTAAAAAAGTATTATGAAGATGCCTTAAAAATTGTAAAAAAAATTAAAAGTTTTAATAAAAATACTCAAATTAAAATAAAAGTTGAAGACAAAAAATATTTTGATGAAAATTATTTAGAAAAGTTTAAAGAGTGTAGTAGTTTAATAGTAAACTATGATTTAGAAGATTTCTCTTTAGTTTCTTATTTAAATTTAAATGAAAAATTAAATTTTTTAATTAAAGACATCAAAGAAAGTAATTTATCACCATATGAAAAATATTTAAAAATATACGATATAGTTAAAAAATTTAAAAAATACAAAGAAAGTCCAGAAGATAAAACGTTATCAAGAAAATTAAGTAGTATACTGGATAATGAATATATGGTATGCGTAGGTTTTAGTAAATTACTACTAGAGTTACTTGCTTTGGTAGATATTGAAGCAATGAATTATTCAACATCAATATATATAACAAAAGAAAATCAAACAGTGCATGAAGGTCATGTAAGAACTATGGTAAATATAAAAGATGAAAAGTATAATATAAATGGTTATTATATTGCAGATAGTACATGGGATAATAATTTAGCAAAAGATGAATATACATATGCTCATTTTACATTTAATGATATGAAAAAAAGTGATTTACCTCTTAGTTTAAATAGACTTGATTACATATTTGACTGCACTTCTTTTGAAGAGTATTGTAGTAAAATGAATGTTTATCTTAACAAAGAACAATTAAAAGAAAAAAGTAATAAAAAAGCACTAATTAAAGTAGTAAATTTTATAATGGAAACTTTGCTTAAACTAGATAATGAATTATATGATAAATTATTTAATAAATATAATGAATTAAGTAAAGATAGTAATGAAAATGATTATAATGAATTTTTAACAATTTTTGGAAATGAAATTATTCAAAAAACAAATAAAGTAATTAATGAAGAAAAACTATTGTCGGCAGTAAGTTATATAAAAAATGTTGATAGTAAGGCATTTTTAGAAGAATATAAAGCAAATTTAAAAAGAGCTTTTCCATATGATGAAAACTGGAATCACTATAAAGATGAAGAAAAAGTTCTCTAAATGATGAACTTTTTTTATTGCCATGATATAATTTGTTTAGGTGATAAAAATGAAATATAAAAGTTATGATTTAATAATAACTACTGATAATATAAAAAAAGAAATTCTAAAAAAAATAAGTTTAGAAAAAGAAATTTTTACTACTAAAATCATGACAAAAAGAGAGCTTGATTTGCTTTTAGTTGGAGAAGTAAAAAAAGAAGGAATAGAGCATGTAATTTCTAAATATGATGTTACGTACAGTTTAGCAAAAGTATATTTAAAAAATGTTCTTTATAAACCAGAAAAGTTAAAAGAAGTATATTTAAGTTTAGAGGAAAATAATTTAATTGTTAAAAATAAATTATTTAAAAATATATATATAAACATTTTAGTAATAAATGTTCATTTAGATAAATATATAGAAGATTTTTTTAAGGATTCAGTTATTACAAATTTAGAATATGATTACAATTATGTTCATAATATATATGAATTTAATACACTTGAAGAAGAAGTGTATTTTGTAGGAACTAATATAATAGATTTATTAAACGATTCTAGAAATGCAAGTGAAATAAAAATAGTAAATGCACAAGCAGATTATACACTAGCATTAAGAAAAATATTTCATCAATTAAATATACCTATAGATATAAAAGATAGTGTAAGTATATTAAAAACTACAACATTTATAAATTTTTATAACAAATTAAAAGAAAGTAAAGATATAGAAGTTTCTTTAGAAAGTATTAATAAAGATAAAATATATGATAAACTTATAAATTATTTTAATGCAAATAGTTACAATGAAATAAATGAGTTTACTCTTAAAATGATTTATGATGATTTAAAAAATATAAAATTAGCTGAAGAAAAAATGCATGGAGCTATAGAAATTATTAATTTAGAAGATGTAATGTATGATAATAAATATTATTTTATATTAGGAATTAATGAAGGAAGTGTTCCAAAGAGTATAAAAGATGAAGATTTTATAAGTGATAAAGAAAAAGAAAAATTAGGAATTCTTACAAGTTTAGAGAAAAATAATTATAGTGAATTATTATTTGATAAAATTTATAAAAATGTACCTAACTTAACTCTTAGTTATAAAAAAAATAGTGCCTTTGCAAAATTCGAACCATCTTATTTAATAAGTGAAATGAATATTAATGTTATAAAAAATGAAGAAACAAGTTATAATTACTCAAAAAAATATAATGAAATAGCACTTGCAAAAAAATTAGATGACTTAGTTAAATTTAATGTATTAAGTGATGAAACACACTTATTATTTAGTAATTATGAAATAGATTACAAGAGTTATAATAATCAGTTCACAGGCATTAGTAAAGAAAAATATAATGATTATATAAACGAAATAACATTATCTTATACAAGCATAAATGATTATTATAACTGTGGATTTAAGTATTATATAAAAAAAGTTTTAAAACTAGAAAAAAATGAAGAAACACTTGCTTTATTAATAGGTAATTTGTTTCATGATGTTTTATCTAAAATATATACAGAAAATTTTGATTTAGAAAAAGAATACGATGAGTATTTGATAGATAAGATAGTTAGTGCTAAAGATAAAGTTTTTTTAAAGACTCTTAAAGAAGAGTTGAAGTTTATTATTGAAGTAATATTAGATTTTGAAAATGTAACTACTTTAAAAGAAAATCTTTGTGAAGAAAAAGTAATTATAGAAGACATAATACCAGGAAAAGTAAAGTTATATGGAGTAATAGATAAATTAAAGTTTAATAAAGATAGAAGTTTAGCAGTTATAATAGATTATAAAACTGGATCGATTTCATCAAATATTGACAATGTATGTTATGGTCTTAATTTACAATTACCTATATATATTACTTTAGCAAAATCTTTTGATAAAGATATTAAAATAGGAGGATTTTATTTACAAAAAATACTTAATAATCCTAAAATAGATGAAGATGTTGAAGAAAGAAAAAAAAGTCTTAAGTTAGAAGGATATTCTATAGATAATGAGAATTTACTTAAGGAGCTTGATTCAGGATATGCTAATAGTCAGTTTATAAAGTCTATGAAATTATCTAGTAATGGTTTTTCAAATTATGCAAAAGTTTTAAGTGAAAAATCAATTGATAAACTGGAAAAAATAACAAAAGAACAAATTAAAAACGCAGCAGCTAAAATACTAGATGGAAGCTTTTTAATAAATCCTAAAAAAATAGATGGTAAAAATGTTTCGTGTAATTACTGCAAATTTAAAGACTTATGTTATATGAAAGAAGAAGATGTGGTAGAACTTGAAAATAAAAAAATAAAAGATATATTAAGTGAGGAGGATATAGATGCCTAGATTTACAAAAGAGCAGCAAGAAGCAATTGATTTAGAAGGCTCAAATATATTAGTATCAGCAGGAGCAGGTTCAGGTAAAACAGCAGTATTATCAGAACGTGTACTTAGAAAAGTAAAAGAAGGAGTAAGTGTTGATGATTTATTAATATTAACATTTACAAATGCTGCTGCAGCAGAAATGAAAGAGCGTATTAGAAAAAAAATTAAAGCAGTTCCAAAGCTAAAAAAAGAATCTGAAAAAGTAGCATCGGCATATATCACAACATTTGATGCATTTACTTTAGCAATAGTAAAAAAATATCATTACTTAAAAGATTTGGATAAAGATATAACAGTGTGTGATGCAAGTATATTAGATTTAAAAAAAGATGAAATATTAGAGACTTTATTTTTAGAACTGTATGAAAAGGAAGATGAAAAGTTTTTAAAATTAATAAATGATTATTCTTTAAAAAATGATAATGAGATAAAAACATTTATTAAGTCTAGTCAAAAAAATATAGATTTAATATATGAAAAAGACGAATACTTAAATAATTATATAAATTACTTCTATAATGAAAAGAAAATAGAAGAATACATATCAAAATATATTGCTTTAATAAAAGAGCAAGTAACATCTATAAAAAATTCTTTTGAAGAAATGGAAAGAATGGACAGTGAGTATACTGCAAAAATAGATTTTAGTTTATTATTTAAAGCAACAACATATGATGACTATAAAGAAGGTTCCCAGTTAAAACTCCCAATAAAAAGAGGAGCATCAGATGAATTTAAGGAAGAAAAAGAAAAGTTATCTTCAGCACTTAAAAGAGTAATAGAACTTACTAAATATCAAAGTGAAGAAGCCATGAAAAAAGATTATTTAAATTCATTAGAAAATGTAGAAACAATTTTATTTTTAGTAAAAGAATTTGATGCAAGGGTAACAAAATTGAAGTTTACTGAAAAACTATTTGATTTTTTAGATATAGAAAAAATGGCAATAGATATATTAAAGGAAAATGAAGAAGTTAGATTATTTTATAAAGAAAAGTTTAATGAAATTTTAATAGATGAATATCAAGATACATCGGATATTCAAGAAACTTTTACAGATTTGATAAGTAAAAATAATGTTTACATGGTAGGAGATATAAAACAGTCTATATATAGATTTAGAAACGCTAATCCAATAATTTTCAAAGATAAATATGAAAATTATGGCGAAGATATAGGTGGAAAAAGAATAGATTTAAATAAAAATTTTAGATCTAGAGAGGAAGTACTTACGAATATAAATTTAATGTTTGATCCTTTAATGGATGCACCAATAGGGGGAGCTAATTATAAAGAAGAACATAGACTAATATTTGGTAACATGATGTATAATGAAGAAGGATTCACAGGTCAAAATAATAACTTTGAAGTATTAAATTACGAAAAAGATGAAAATAAAATATTTTCAAATGAAGAAATTGAAATATTCACAATAGCCAAAGATATAAAAGAAAAAGTAGAATCTGGCTATGTAATATTTGATAAAGATGAAAATATAAAAAGACCTGCTAAGTATGATGATTTCGCAATTTTATTAGATAGATCATCTTCTTTTAATAATTATAAAAAAGTATTTGAATATTTAAACATTCCGCTATCAATATATAAAGATGAATCGATTAAAAATTCAAATGTAATTAAAATAATAAAAAATATATTTATATTAATAAATAATATAAGTTTAAAAAAATATGATAAAGATTTTAAATATGCATTTGCATCTATTTCACGAAGTTTTATACAAAAATTAGATGATGATATTCTTTTTGAAGTGATAACAGAAAACAAATTTTTTGAAACAGAACTTTTTCAAAAATGTAAAAATATAGCAGAAGATATTGAAGTTAAAAATATATATGATATATTTAAACAGATTGTAGATGACTTTGATTTTTATAAAAAAGTAATAACAGTAGGAGAAGTAGTTAAAGAAAATGTTATTTTAGAATACTTACTTAAAATGGCTAGCTCAGCAGCAAATATATATACAATAGATGAGTTTATAAATTATTTAGATAATATAACGGCAGGAGATTTAGATATAAAATATTCTTTATCAAAAGAAGATGAAAATGGTGTATATATGATGACTATTCATAAATCTAAGGGTTTAGAATTTCCGGTTGTGTATTTTGCAGGATTAGATAAATCATTTAATATTTTAGAATTAAAAGAAAAATTTATATTTTCTAAAGAATTAGGATTTATAATTCCAGTAAAAGATAAGTATTTTAAAACGTTATTTACAAAAGTTTTATTAAAAGATAATTATATAAAAGATGAAATAAGTGAAAAATTAAGACTGTTTTATGTAGCGTTAACAAGAGCAAAAGAAAAAATGATTTTTGTCATGGATTACAAAAATGATAAAAATTATAAAATAGTAGGTAATGTAGTAAATAATGAAGATAGGTTAGCTTATAGATCTTTTGCACATTTTTTATCATCAATAAGTAAAGTAATATATCCATATGTAGTGAATGTAGATATTAGTAATATTGGACTTACAAAAGATTATAATTTTTCGAAAAAGACAGATTACAAAAGTAAAATTAAAAAAGTGGATAAAAAAGTAATTTTAACTGAAAATAAATATGAAAAAGTTATTGAAGAAAAGAAACATTTTTCAAAAAGTTCTAAAGAATTATTTTCAAAAGAAGCTAAAACTTTTATAACTACTGGTTTAGAGCTACACCTAATAATGGAGTACATAGACTTTAAAAATCCAAACTACGAACTTGTAGATAAAAAATATCAAAGCATTGTTAAAAGTTTTCTTGATTTAGATATAATTCAGGGCTATAAGAATATATACAAAGAGTATGAATTTATTTATTATAAAGATAATGATGAATTTCATGGAATAATAGATTTGTTATTGGAGTTTGAAGATAAGTTTATAATAATAGATTACAAATTAAAAAACACATCTAACGATGCATATGTAGCCCAGTTAAATGGTTATAAAGAATATATAGAAAAAATGTCTAATAAAAAATGCTTGATATATTTATATTCATTTATAGATAAATCTTTAACACAAATAAAAGAAGAATTTTAAAAATCCTTCTTTTTTATTTGTGTCTATATCTTGTATTATTTCTAAAATTATCTTTTTTTTCTTTATTAAAATCAACATAGTTGTATATAATACCAATTTCATTTAAACATTTAGGAGATAAAATGATTTTATCAAAAACTTTAATATAAGTATTAGTCTTAGGAATATAAACAGTTTTTCTTCTATGGTTAACTTTTACATTTGAAGGAAAACTATCATAAGTAATATAACCAGTAGGGAAGCCTTTACTTTGAACAGTAATGCATTCTTCAGTTATATTAGATACTACCATTTCGATATTATTAACATTATTATTCATAAGATATTCAAAAGTTCTTAAATTGTTAGAAGCAGTTTCAACCTTTTCAGAAGCTACTTCTTTTTCAGAGGCAGTTTTAACATATTCAGGTAATAGTTTTTTAAATTGTGCCAAATATTCATCAGTACATTTTCCATGATATAAATCTATGGCTGTGTGCACAAGTAAGTCAGAGCTGCGTCTTATAGGAGAAGTGAAGTGTAAATAATTATTAGAAAATCCAAGACCGTAATGCTGAGAGTTATCAGTACTATAATAAGCTTTTTTAAACGTTCTTAGTATTAGTGATTTTGCTACTAGACCCACATCATCATCACTTAAATTACTGATTATATTTGTTAGATTATCAGGAGTGTAAAAGTCTTTTTCATTGTCATAATTAATTTTAAGTTTTTTTACTTGTTCAATAGAATTATTAAGACTACTTAAAATAGGATCAAAATGAACTCTATAATTTAAGTAATTTATTTTATCTTCAAAAAGAAGAGCTATATTATTATTGGCAGCTATCATAAACTGTTCAATAATTTGCTGTGCCATTGCAGTTTCATATGATTTAATTTGTGTAGTTTTTTTATTTTCATCAACAACTATATCTAGTTCAGAATTATTAAATTTTAAAAATCCTCTATTTTTAGAACATTCTATTAATATATTAGTTAGTTCCAAATATTTATCAATTTCGTTTGTGAAATTCTCATATCCACTTTGAACATTTTTATTTTCGATATAATCATTTACAGCTTCATAGGTCATTGCTTTTTTAGACTTTATAACTCCATAATTAAATTCTCTATTAAGAACTTTTCCGTTTAAGTCAAAAGTAATTTCTATAGTCTTAACTAATTTTGGTATTTGTTCATCTAAAGAGCAAATGTCACTAGATAGTTTGTGTGGAAGCATAGGGTTTACACTTCCAGCAGTATAAACTGAAGTAGCTCTCATTGAAATAGCTTCATGAAATAAAGCAGTATTTTGTTTAACATAATGGGATACATCAGAAATAGCAACTTTTAAAGTATAAGTGTTATCAGAATTTTTTGTAACACATACAGCATCATCTCTATCTTTAGTACTAGCGCCATCAATAGTTACAAATAAATCATTTGTATAATCTTTTCTTGAAGAAAATTCTTCTGAAGAAATTTCTGAATTTTCTTTTTTTAGTTCATTAATAGCTTCTTTGCTAAATTTAGTGGGAAAACCAAAGCTTTCACATAAGCATGTGGTAGTAGCATCGTTATCTTTAATATTACAAATATACTTTTCGATAGTATTATTTGATATTAAAAGTCTATCGCCTTGAACATATTTATTAATTTCATATGTATCTATATTAATATTATAATTATCAATTTTCTTAAAAATAGGAACTAATTTCTTTTGTCCATTTTCTAAGATAACTTCACAAACAATTTTTGTGTTGATATCATCTGTATAATTATCGTTAGTATTTTCATTGTATAAAACATCTTTCATTTTAGCAATATAATAACCATTAGTAGTAACAGTAGGTAAACTAACAGATATAACATCACCATCACTTAGTTTTTTAGTAATATTAAATGGTATTAAAAGAGGATAATCTTTTGAAATATTTACATTAGTAGTTCTAATTTCATTTTCAAAAATTGATACTTTAACCAGCACCTTTGTATTTCTTCTAGAGATGATTTTCTTGATTGTAATCGCATTATCATCTTCGCAAATAACAACATCACCAGGTAAAACTTTAATTGCAGAAGCGTTAACGTTATATTTTTTGTTTTTATAATGTACAAATAAATCATTTACATCATCTAGATAAATTTCACTAATAAAAAAATTAGAAGGCAAGGGTATATATACATTTTTATTTATATCAAAATAAATTATACCGTTTTCTTCTAATTCTTTAATAACATTATTAATAGAGTCTGTAGCTACATTTAGTTTAAGTAGCTGTTTTTTTAATTCTTTTTTAGATAAAGCTTTAAATTTTTTAAAAATTCTTTTTGTAGTATATTTTGTCATATAGACCTCCATCTCAAATATAAAACAAAAAATCAGTTTTGTAAATAGTATAATTACAAAAAAAGTAAAAGTAATAAATATGCTACAAATAAATTTGAAAAATAGTATATTTTATGTTACAATTATAAAGAAATGAGAAGTAATCTAATAACTAGTAGACTTATGTTATAATTAAGTTGTAATTTATAGAATATACTAAAATATAAAATTGTTTACAAAAAACAGAAAGGAAGCAAAATGAATAGAGAAGATTTTCCAATGTTAAATCAAGATGTTATATATTTTGATAATGGAGCAACTACATTTAAACCTAAATGTGTAATAAATAAAATAGTAGATTATTATGAAAATTATAGTGCTAATGCTCATCGAGGGGATTATGATATTTCTTTTAAAGTAGATGTTGAGTATGAAAATGCTAGAGATATAATTCAAAAATTTATAAATGCTAAATCAAGAGACGAGATAGTGTTTACTAGCGGATCTACTGAAAGCTTAAATATGATAGCAAATGGTTTTTTCAAAAATATACTTGAAGAAAATGATGAAATTTTAATTACTAAAAGTGAACATGCTTCAAATGTACTTCCTTGGTTTGAACTAGTAAATACAAATGGGTGCAAGGTAAATTATATTCCTTTAGATGAAGCATATCATGTAACTGTTGAAAATATAAAAAGAGTAATGACTCCAAATACTAAAGTAATATCTTTAGCTCACATAACAAATGTAATTGGTGATTTAAGACCGATAAAAGAAATTTGTGAATTTGCTCATGAAAACGATATATTTGTAGTTCTGGATGCAGCCCAAAGTTTACCTCACATTAAAGTAGATGTCCAAGAATTAAACATAGATTTCTTAGTAGCCTCAGCTCACAAAATGTTAGGTCCAACTGGAGTAGGACTACTTTATGGTAAATTTAAACTTTTAGATGAATTAAAACCTATATCACTTGGTGGTGGAATGAATGAGTCTTTTGAATCAGCTACTCAAATTTATTACAAAGATTTGCCTATGAGATTAGAAGCAGGTACTCCGAATATTGCTGGTGTTATAGGCTTTGGTGAAGCAGTAAAATATCTTGAGAACATAGGAATGGATAAAATAGAATTTCATGAAAGAAAACTTAGAAAATATTTACTCGATGAATTGATAAAATTTCCACATATAGATATTCTAAATTTAGAAGCAGATAGTGGTATAATATCTTTTAATGTTGAGGGTGTTTTTCCACAAGATGTAGCTTATTACTTAAATAAGTACAATATTTGTGTAAGAGCAGGTAGCCATTGTGCAAAAAATTTAAAGTCAGAAACTAAAGTTAAAAACACACTAAGAATAAGTTTGTACATTTATAATACAGAATCAGAAATTGATTTATTAATAGAACTGTTAAAAGATAAAGAAAAAATAGAAAACGAGATGATTTAAATGACACCTGAAGAAAGAAGAAATGTAATAATAGAGTATTATAAAAATCCAATTAATAAAAAAGTAAATGAGGATCAAAGTTATATAAGTGAAAATTCTAGTATAGCATCATGCATTGATGATATTACTATTGCTGTAAAATTTGAAAAAGATAAATTTAAAGACATAACATTTGATGGAGATGCATGTGCAGTTAGTATGTCATCTAGCTCAGTTATGATAAAAAATTTAATTGGAAAAACGGTAGAAGAAGCAAAAATATTTATGGATAATTTTGAAAAAATGTTATATGATCAACCATATGATAAGAAAATTTTAAATGATGCTTATGCATACGTAGATATTTCAAAACAAAAATCAAGAATTAAATGTGCACTTCTTCCATACGAAGCGCTAAAAGTTATAATCGATAAAAGAAATGAGAAAACACAGTAATGTGTCTTTTTTTTTAATTTTTAGTGAAAAAAAATTCCAATAAATTACTAGTTATGATATAATTACAATAGGTGAATGATATGAAAGAGTGTTTTATAAATCAATCTCTAGAAATATCTATCAAAAGTTATTTAGAAAGTAAAGATCATAAAGAGGGCATAATTTATAATTCATTTCAAGTTGTATTTATTAGAACTTTGATAATTTTATATAATGAATTAGATATAATAAATCCATATTTGATTAAAAATCCTGAACTTTTGGTAGAAAATCTAAGTAAGTATGGATATTCAAGAGAAAATGTAATAAATTTATTTAATGAATTGACTTTATTTAATATAAATGAAAAAAATAAAGTAGTTCCTAATCCTAGTTTTGTTAAATTAGAAAAAATGTTAATTGATATGTATATTAACAAAAAGGTTAATTACAATGTGACAACAGATGAAGAATATGAATTTAAACAAATTTTATATTCACCATTTTCCAGTAATGAACTTATAATATCGTACAATTATTTACATACAAAAAACGAACTTGAAATATTAAAATATTTTGATGATAAAAATAACACGAATCATAAAATTTATATTGAAAAACCTAAAAAATTATTAGCTCCAGAAGCTTACAAAACAATTGATAAAAATTATACGGATATAGCACTGCTTTCTGCTGATGAAATTGAAAATATCAATGATTTAGTATATAGTAAATTTCATTTGAATAAAACAGCAGTGAATTTTGAATATTTGTTTGAAAGAGCAATATATAATCATTATCATAAAAATGATAAAATTACATCAGGTAATGGATATGTTGATATATTATTAATATTGTCAATTATATGTACATTAGCGATGTTAATTATAATAGCAACCATAATATTTTAGGGAGGGTTTATGGAAATAAAAGGAAAAAAATATGATTTAATTAAAAATCATAAAGAAGGATTTGTTGAAGAAGAAGTAATAAGTAAATTGACAGAATACTTTGATGAATTCAATTATATCGTAGGCGACTGGGCTTATGGAAAATTAAGATTAAAAGGTTTTTACGATAAGCATAACAAAGTTGTGAAAGAATATAATAATATAGAAAGTGTAGATAAGTATATAAATGAAAAGTGTGCTTATGGATGTAAATATTTTATTTTGAAAAAAATTGAAAAATAAAAATTACTATGCTATAATTATTTGAGAATAAAGAAGGGATTGAAAATTTAAAGTGGGTAAAATAAAAATAAAATTAACTTCAGGAATTGAAGATATAAAGGGAGTAATAACAGCGTTTAAGGCAGTAGATGATGCTTACGTTGTATTAGATAACGAAAGCACAGGGTCGATGGGATTGCCTATAATTCTTGTTTCTAAATTAGTAGGTAACAAAATTGAAAAAATAGCAGACCAAACAGAGTGGCAAAAAGTAAAAGAATATTTAAAAAATATTATTAGTGGTAATAAGGTAGAGTATTTTACAGTGATGGAAGAAATATCTGCTGATGATATATTTTATACTCAACTTACATTGCCGATTGTTTCTTTTGAAGCTCTAAAAAACAACTATAGACCAGTTGATGAAGCACCAGTTGCTCCAGTAATTGAGCCAGTTGTTCCAGTTGCTCCAGTAATTGAACCAGTTGCTCCAGTTGCTCCAGTAATTGAACCAGTTGCTCCAGTAGTTACTGAACCAACACCTATACCAAGTGCAATGCCAGTAGCTGAATTTGCAACAACTTCAATGCCAGAAATGAATATGGAACCGGTTGTAAACGATTTTAATGTTACACCAGCATCTATTCCAGCAGTAGAAATGGCATCAACAGTATCAAATCAATTACCTAATGCACAAGAATTAATGACTCCACCTGTTTTAGAAAATCAAATTGAAGCTAATATATCTGAAAAAGTAGATTATACAGAAATGAAAGAAACATTCATGAAAGCTTGTGAAAATATGTTTGATGCACTTGTTAAAAAATTTGAAGATAAAAACTAAGGACTTATGTTCTTTTTTTTTGCATATATTTTAATGTGATATTATGAAAGAATTAATAGAATATAACTATAATATTGAATTAGAAGAGGTTGATGATGGAGATGAATTAACATCATTTTATTATTATGGAAATTTATATATATTTGTAGTTACTATTAGAAGTAAAAAAGAATTAGATGAAATTATAAGTTGCTCAGAAGAATTACAGCAAAAAAACGTTAAAAGTTACTCATTGATAAAAAATAAAGATGGAAAGAGTTATGTAAATATAGGAGAAGAAGTATATGTGCTCTTAAAAATAGATGAGTTTTATAAAAAAGAAGTAGATATAGTCAAAATGATTGAAATAAATAAAAAAACCTTACTTAATAAAACGAGTAAAGGAATGTATAAAAATTTATGGGGAAAGCTATGGTCAGAAAAAATTGATTATTTTGAATATCAAGTATCACAATTAGGTAAAGATAAAGAAATTATTTTGGATTCAATTAGTTATTATATAGGTTTAGCAGAAAATGCAATAAGTATAGTAAATAAAATGAATTCAAATTTTAAAGATAAAACAGAATGTAGGGTATGTTTGTGTCATCGAAGGATATACCAGCCTAATTATGAACTAAATTATTATAATCCTCTTTCATATATCTTTGACTTAGAAATTAGAGACATAGCAGAATATATAAAAAGTCAATTTTATAAAGGAAATGATGCACTTTTAGATTTATCGACTTATTTAAAGTGTGTAAAACTATGTGAATATGAATATAATATGCTATTTGCTAGAATATTATATCCGTCACAGTATTTTGATTTATATGAAAAAGTGATGATAGATAATGAAAATCAAAATATATTAATAAGTATAATAGCTAAAATAGAAGAGTTTGAAGAATTTATTTTTGAAGTATATAATGAAATATCAAAATATAGTAAAGTAGAATGTATAAATTGGCTAACTAAGAGTACATAATTGCTATAATTATTTATGTATGATATAATTTTTTTGAGGGTAAAAAATGAAAAATTACAAAGTAGGAGACATAGTAAAATGTATGGTAACAGCAATTGAAGCTTATGGTTTTTTTGTTAGTACCGAAGATTGGTATTCAGGACTTGTTCATATTTCAGAGATTACTGAAGGATATGTAAAGGACATAACTAACTACGTTAATATTGGTGATGTTATATATTGCCAAATAATAGGATCCGATCAAAAAAATAATCAATTAAAGCTTTCAGTTAAAAATATAAATTTTAAAGCTTCGAAGAAAGCATTTCATGATGAGAGTGCAAAGTTTGGATTTATACCACTAAAAAAAGCTTTGCCAGGATGGATTGAAAGCAAGCTTTTAGAAATAGGGAAGTAGTTACTTCTTTTTTTTATGTATAAAAAAAAGAACTTTTAAAGTTCGTTTTATTTTTCTCTGGTGGCTCCAGCAAGAATTGAACTTGCGACACAAGGATTTTCAGTCC
>CAYJFJ010000015.1:0-28975 GCA_964369845.1 uncultured Muribaculaceae bacterium
TTAATTTCAACACCTTCTTTAGCTTCAATAGCTTGGTGAAGACCTTCACTAAATTGTCTACCTTGCATTAATCTTCCTGTAAATTGATCAACAATAATAATTTGTTTTTCTTCAATTACATAATCTACATCTTTTTTAAAACCATAATTTGCTTTTAATGCTTGGTTAACCCTTTGAACAAAAGATGCATTATTAATATCATATAGATTTTTTATATTTGTAAGTTTTTCTACTTTTGTACTTCCTTCTTCTGTTAAAGATACATTTTTAGTTTTTTCATCTACTGTATAATCAGCATCTAATTTAAGAGCTTTTACTACTTTATCGGCTTCTAAGTATAAATTACTTACATTTACTTTTCCCCCACTAATTATAAGCGGCGTTCTAGCTTCATCAATTAATATTGAATCTACCTCATCTATAATACAAAAATTCAATTTTCTTTGTGACTTATTTTCTAATTTAACTACCATATTATCTCTTAAATAATCAAATCCTATTTCGTTATTTGTTGAGTATGTTATATCACAGTTATATATTTCTTTTTTTTCTTTTGGTGTTAGATTTCTATAATTAACTCCTACTGTTATTCCTAATAAATCATATACTGGTTTCATCCATTCCGCATTACGTGCTGATAAATATTCATTTGTAGTGATTACGTGAACCCCTTCTCCAGTTAAGGCATTTAAATATGCAGGAAGTGTCGTAGTTAACGTTTTTCCTTCTCCCGTTTTCATTTCAGCAATGTTACCAAAATGAATTGCCAGACCACCAAGTATTTGCACTCTATAGTGTTTTTCATTAATAGTTCTAGAAGCTGCTTCTCTACATAAAGCAAATGCTCTAACTAAAACATCATCTAAATCTGCACCTTCTTCTAACTCTTTTTTTAAATCGCTAGTTATTTTTGCAAAGTCTTCATCTTTCAAAGACTGCATTTCTATATCTAAAGTTTCTATCTCATCTGCAAGCTTTTCAAACCTTTTTAATTCTTTATATTCCGTATCGAAAATTTTCTTTAATAATTTCATATAGTCTCCTCTTAATCATTATAGCATAAATATCATAAAAAAATAGAGTTTTTTAACTCTATTTAACGTTTATAATACCAAATTTTTCATCTTTTCTTTTATATATTACTGATACACACTCTTCGTCCAGATTTTTAAATACAAAGAAATCATGACCTATCATTTGCATCTGTAAAATTGCTTCTTCTTCGTCCATCGGTTTAATAGATAGATTTTTTCTTTTTACAATATCTAAAATAAGTTCTTCTTCTTTAACTTCTACTTCGAAATTGAAGTCTTTAGTATTTTTGTATTTTTTTTGAATTTTTTCTTTATTTTTAGTAATTTGTCTTTCTAACTTATCAATTACTAAATCAATAGATTTATACAAATCATCACTTTTTTCTTCTGCTCTTAAAATGAAATTTTTAGTAGGAATAGTTACTTCTATTGTATGTATTTTATTCTTTACTCGAACATTAATATTTGCTTTTAGGTTGTTTTCTTCTAAGAAATATTTACTTACTCTTTTAAATTTTTCTTCACAATAATTTTTAATAGCACTCGTTACTACTATTTTGTCTCCATGAATTTGTAATTTCATGACATCACCATCCTTGAGTTTATTATACCACCATTAATTATTAATTTCTAGTATTTAAAAAATTAATTATTCCCATAAAAAATTGCTTATTTCTAAGCAATCTGGATTGTTTTTTCTTCAGTTACGTCAATAGCTTGTAAACCTTTAGAAGTTTCAATTAATTTAAAATTCACAACTGTACCTTCTTCTAGAGTTTTATATCCCTCTTTCACTATTGCAGAATAGTGAACAAAGATATCTTCTAACTCTTCGAATTCGATAAAGCCGTAGCCTTTTTCATTGTTGAACCACTTAACTGTACCCTTCATAACTCAACACCTCATTTCTTCTTTGAATAAAACAACACTGGAAAATGTTAGTTTAAAATACAAGTTACGTATTTCAAAAGGTGACATTTTCAAACACACGCTAATCATAACATGCTATTTTTATTCTGAATCTTGATTTGTTCAAAAATATATTATTTCTTATTCAAAATTAATATTTTTACATTTTGTTAACTTATTTTTCCTTTTATGTTATTTTTATTCATTTTCAAGCAAATTATATTTTTATCATATATATTTTTGATATTATTTTTCCAGAGGTAAATTTTTATGAGAGATAAAATATTAGATTTTTTTATTAATAGAATTAAGAAAAAAGATAGCCTTACCGAAAGTGAAGAACGAATTTGTAGATACGCTTTATATAGTATTTATAGTTTTTTTACTAAAATTTCAGTAATTGTTTTAATATCATTAATATTTAATATTTTTATCGAAACCATTTTACTTATATGTTTTTATTCAATTTTAAGGTTTATATCATTTGGTTTACATGCAACAAAGAACTTATACTGCTGGATTTCATCAATAATAGTATTTGTGTTATTTCCATTACTAATAAAATATTTAAATATTAATATATATTTGTATTATTCGCTTTTTGTTTTATTTGGCTTTTTATTAATAAAATATACACCAGCTGATACACCAAAAAGACCTCTTATAAAAAAAGAAAAAAGAGATAGAAACCAAAAGCTAATAGCTGTTATTTCAATTATATTATTATTTATAACTATATTTATTAATAACACACTTATTAATAATGCAATATTATTCTCAATATTCTTACAATCAATTTTAATTAATCCTATTTCATATAAAATAGTTAATGTAAGATACAATAACTATTTGTACTATAAAAAAAGTACGGTTTAAATGAATAATATATATTTAAGCAGAAAGGAGCATAACATGTTAAAAGATATTTTAAAAAATATTGGCGAAGTAACTGGTAAAGAAAACTTTACACCTATTATTTTATTAGATGAACCTATTTGTCCCGAAGAGTTAATATAAAAAACGCTACTCAATTATTAGCGTTTTTCTTTGACTTAAATTTAATTTCAAAAACTTCTTCATTTAAATCAATGCTTAATTTGACTTTACTCATTTGCCCTATACTCTTTAAACCATATCCACTATTTCTATTTTTTGTTGAGTATTTACTATTTATCAAGTTTTCTAAGTCAATTTTATCATGCATTGTATTTTGTACTATACATATAACTTCCTCTTTCGATTCTTTTATGCTTATTTTAATAAAATATTTATCAAGATTTTTTGTTGCTTCTAATGCATTATTAATCGATATTCCAAGAGCTTGTATAAATTGTAAATATGTTCTCATTTTCATTAATTTTGATAAATCTTTTTCGATGTGACAATCTATTATTACAACTCCATTTTCCAAATGTGACACTCTTTCGTACAAAAACGCCATTAATGAAGGTGGCAACTTTGAAAATTGAGATAAATTACTCTCTTTTTTTTCGATCGAAAAAAGTATTTCGTCTACTAATTCGTTAACTTGTTCTTTTTCTACAAATTTAACCGCGACTAGCTTTTCTCTAAGGTTGTGTTTTTCTGTTTTTTCTTGTTCTAATAACACTTCATAATTTTCTATCACTGACATCCTAGCATCCCTCTCTTTTTTTGAGTTGACTAATTTTATTAAAACAAATTGAAATACTATGAAAAAAACAGATATAATTATAAATAATATGTATATTACATATTTATTTATATCATTAAAAATAAAATCGTATATTATAATACCAAAAAATAAATATATTAATACTTCGGATATTATTGCATATAATATTCTTCTATAATTTTTACAAACATATTTTATTTTATTTTTCATAATTTTAAACAATCTAGTTTTTACTCCTAGTAATAATATAATAAACAATGTTGTTGATGACACAATATATATCATATTCGAGTCTAAATCTTTTGGGTTTAAACCTATTATACTTACCATAATCAATATTTCTGATATGATAGCTGTAGATACTAATATGATTATATTTATAATTGAATCTTCATTAGTTTCTTTAAAAAAAATTCTATTTGCTAAATAATATACTAAACATAATATTAGTATTTTTGATGTTGTTATTTCTAATACTTCTATTATGTACATTATACTAGTTAAAATTATTATAAATTGATATTTTAAATTTCCTTTTACTTTTTTTGCACTTAAATTATTAAGTACTTGATAACATACTGTTGCAGATATAAATGATAAAATTAAACTCATCAATCTAGGTCTTTCTTATATTTTTTTGATAACATATCTACTGTTTGCCCTGTTTCAAGTGTAAAACACCCTTTTGCAAAGTTAAATTCCTCAACTTTTTCTATATTTACAATACAAGCTCTATGTACAAATTTAAATCTATAATCCAGTAAGTTCATTACATCTTGCAAAGTCATAGGTATAATATAAGCATTATTTAAAGTAACTATGTATAACTTTCTATCTGATGTATCTCTATAGATATATAAAATATTTCTAAAATAAATTCTTAAGTTGATACTTCTATTTGAATATAAAAACATTTTATTATCAAAATTTTTCTTAAATATATTACTTAGATCTATACTGAGTTTTTCTTCAAAATCATGAAATTTTTCTATGAAACTAAATACATCATATATACTTCTATAAACAATTTCAAACATTTTATCATGATTAGTTATAAATATTATCTCACTATCCCAATCATCTTTTCTAATTTTTTCTGCAATCTTTATTCCTGATATTCCTTTTTGTAATTCTATATCTAATATATATACTTTTTTTACATCTGTATTTTTTATTTCTTTTTCTAAATCTTTATTAAAAAAATTATAACTGATGACATCAATTTCTTCTTCTATTTTCATGCTTTCTTTACTTATAATTTTTTTAACGCTGTCCACCGTTTGTTGTTCGTCATCTACTATTACAAACTTTATCATATTCACTCCATTTCTTACTGCTAATGGTAAAATATAACATTTTTATGTAAAAATCAATACTTTTTATTTAGTCATTTGCAGATTGTAATAGTTTTCTATAATAAAATATGGGCTATTTTGATAAATATATAAATCAAAGTCTTTTAATTCTTCTAATTCTTTTTCTCCGAAGTTATAAATTGTTTTGTAATTTCTATAGTTTTTATTTATGTAATCTTCAAAACTACTGTTTACGAAGATTTTTTTATTTATAACAAATGTTTTTTCTTTATCAAATTTATCCTTATAGTATATTACTGAGTAATCTTTATTATTGTTAATATATAAAATGTTTTTTTTAATTTTTAGTATGCTTTTTGTAGATATATATCTAATATTTTTAAAATTTAATTTCAGTAAAATTTCATCTAAAATGTTTTTATCAGAATCTTTAAAATTTTCTTCTATTATTACATCTATTTTTTCTGTGAATATTGATGTTAATAACTTGTTTTTCTTTAAAAAATTATTGAAAATTCCAAAGAAAATTTTAGGTTTCGAAATTTTACTTTCATTTATCACATCACTTCTTATTAAACATTCAAATATTTTATTATATTTATAACTATAGTAATACAATTTATTTTCAGATATATATAGTATATTTTTCTTCATAAATTCTCCTATCAAAAAAATTCCATATAGGAATTTATTTGTAATCTTCTATCGCTGTATCATAAAAATTATTTGGATCGATTGTTTTACCTTGATAATATATTTCAAATAATAACGACGATCCTTCTTTATTTTCTATTTTGTTGTCTCCACTTTTACCTATTATTTGACCTAATTCTAAAACATCGCCTGCTTTTACTTCTACTTCGCTTAAGCTATAATAAAAACTAGTTAAGTTATTATCGTGTGATACCTCTACCATAACACCTAAAATAGAATCTGTAGTTACATTTTTTACTGTTCCACCTAGAACTGCAATTACATCAAAAGTATTTTCAGCTGTATATAATATGCCTGAATTTTGAAGATATGTATTTTGATATAATATTAATGAATTTTTTTGCATATCTTCTTCGTCATCTTTTGAATAGTAATCTTTGCTTACTAAGACACTTTCATCTGTATAAGGTTTAATTGATTTTGTTATAACTTCTGCTACAACTGGTATTTCTTCACTATCTAATGAATCTACCGAAAAATCGCTATTTCCTTGTGGTAGTGGAGTTGTTATATTTCCTATCATTATTACTGTTATAAATACGATCATTATTGCTGAAACGTATATTGTAGGAATTACAAATCCTTTTAACTTTCTTCTTCTCATATTCACCATCCTAATTAAAGTATGGCATTTAGACTATTTCTTATACATCTATTTTTTTAATTTCTATATTTTGATAATAATAATTCAATATGTATTCATGATTATTACCCATTTTTGCTAGTTCATTAGCTCCATATTGGCTCATTCCTACTCCATGGCCATATCCTTTTGTTATTATAGTAATTTTTTCTTCACCTATTGTTAGTTCAAAATCTGCAGATCTTAAAGATAATAAATTCCTAAAGGTAATTCCAGAAAAAGTTTTACCATTTATTAAAATAGTCTCAACGTAGCCTGAGTCATTTCTTTTTATTTGTGCAGTTATAACATCTGAGCTATTAATTCCTACTTTATTACAAAATTCTTCTTTAGTAATATCTATGCTTACCAAATAATTTTTTACATTAGCATCCCAACTAGATGACACTGATTCCAAATAACTTTTATTTTCTCCAAATACTGATTGAGCAGACTCTGTTGATCCGTTACTTATAGCAAAATAGTATGCACTTATTATTTCATCTTCATATTTTAACACTAGATTTTCAGTTTCTTCTACTGCATTTTTTATTATTTCATAATAATAACTGTAATCTTCTAACCATTTTTCTTTCATTTCTTCTTCTGTTATATATGCCTGCGTAGTAACATCTGTTGTTAAATCATATTCACCACTATTTTGATTTATTTTGTACATCGCATAGGTTCTAGATGCTATTGCTTGAGCTTTTAATGCTTCAATATGAAAAGAAGCAGGCATTTCTGCTGCTACTACTCCTATAATATATTCTTCTAATAATATACTATCTATTTTGTTATCTTCTTTTAATACTTTAACTACTATTTCTTCTTTTTGTTCTTCAATATCAATTTTTGATACTTTAGTCTTAGGTAAAGATAAGTAAACTAATAATACTATTAATGTAATACTTAACAAATAAATATTTTTTATTTTCATATATTATCCTTTTATAATTTTTATTATAAATTTATAAAAATTAGAACAAAATTTGTTACTAAATATCCTAAACTAATACTTAATAACATTACTAATAACCTTGCTTCTATTATTTTTCCTTTTTTTATGAAACCATCAAAATTTATTCCTGATATCGCTAAAGCACTTAATACAGTAAATAGGCCATATAGTATTATTTCTATGTTAAAACTAAACATTATATTTATCCATTTTTTCTACTCTAGCAATATATTTCGGAACTGCCGGAAAATTTGTGAATAAAAATGTTTCTACTATTTTTTGTGTTTTTTCATCATCTATTTTAGAACTTAATGATATCACATTTGCACCATTGTGATTTTTACACTTAAATGCATCATCTTCATCAAGAACTCTTGCTGCTCTTACTCCTTTAACTTTATTTGCGGCAATGCTCATCCCAATTCCGTTACCACATATTAAAATTCCTAAAGCATTTTCTTTTACTACATTTTCTCCAACTTTAAATGCAAAATCAGGATAATCATCTGTAGGACTATTTTCTATATCTACTCCTCTTACATCTATTTGTTTTGATTCGAGAAATTCAGTTAACATATCTTTCATTTTTACACCTTGATGGTCTGCTGCTATATATACTTTCATTTTACTCCTCCTATAATAATTATATCAAAATTTTTCAACAAAAAAAGTAAAAACTTAGTTTTACTTTTGATTGATGTTATATTTACGGTTAAATTCTTCAATTTTACCAGTTTTGTTTGTTTTTCTTTCGTTTCCTGTGTAGAATGGATGACATTCACTACAAACTTCAACATTAATTAATTCTTTAATTGATTTTGTTTTAAATGTATTACCACACGCACAAGTAACAGTTGTTTCTTTAACTTCTGGATGTATATTTGCTTTCATTACTTTCGCTCCCTTCGCCATGCTTATTTTTAAGCATAATTTGTGTTCCTATGTATTATATCACATTTTAGAAAACAATCAAGTGTTTTCCTTTATTCGATCCAAAAACTTTTATTTAATCTATATAGTTCATATAAATCGTATTTACTTATCACTTCATATGGAGCATGCATTGATAAAACTGCAACACCACAGTCTATTACATCTACACCTTTATTTGCTAAAATGTATGCAATAGTGCCCCCTCCACCTAAATCAGATTTACCTAACTTAGAAAATTGATAACTTATATCATTTTTTTCTAATAATCCTCTTATATATCCAACATACTCAGCTGAGGCATCTGAACCATTAGATTTTCCTTTTCCGCCGGTATATTTAACTATTGATAAACCCTTACCAAGCATAGCAGAGTTGTTTTTTTCATATACATTATCATAATTTGGGTCATACGCTGCATCTACATCTGCTGAAATCATTTTTGATTTGTTAAAAATTTTAGAAAGTACATATGGATTATTAATCATCATTTTTTCTAAAATTAATGTTATGAAATAATCAAAAGTTTCTGATTCCATTCCAGTATTTCCTATACTTCCAGTTTCTTCTTTGTCTGAAAATATACATACTGCAGTTTTTTTAACTTCTTCTAATTCTGTAAGAGCTATAAGCGATGCATAAACACTTGATCTATCATCATGTCCATAACCTGCTATCATACTTTTATCAAGACCTAAACTTCTAGATTCGTATGCAGGAACTAACTCTAGTTCCGCACTGTTGAAATCTATTTCTGTTATATTATATTTTTCATTTAATAATTTTAAAATATTGTATTTAACATTTTCACTAGTTTTATCACTAGGAAGTGGTATGTTTCCAATTAGAACATTTAAACTTTCACCATCGATAGCTTCTTCTAATTTTTTAGAAGATTGTTCTTTTGATAAGTGAGGTAAAAGATCTGTAATTGTAAAAATTGGATCTTCCTTTTTATCTCCTATATTAATTGAAATTTTTTCTCCAGTAGATTTTACTACTACTCCATGCAAACTAAGTGGTATACTAGTCCACTGATATTTTTTTATTCCACCGTAATAATCTGTTTTAAAGTAAGCAAATTCCCCTTTTTCAAATAATGGATTTGGTTTTAAATCAAGTCTTGGAGAATCTACATGAGAACCTATTATGTTAATTCCATTTGAAATTTCTTCTTCTCCTATAACTGCAGCATATAAACTTTTATCTCTATTTATATAAAATATTTTATCACCGAATATCAAGTTAGAATGATCTTCTATATTTCTGAATCCAGCATCTTTTAGTATTTTTACACAATTTTGTATACATAATCTTTCTGTTTTACTATTATTTAAAAACTTCATATACCCTTCAGCATAATCGTGTACTACTTCTAAATCATTATCTTCTTTATGTTTCCAACTATTTTCTTTTTTTAAAAATAATTTGTCTACCATATCATTATTCATATTATCACCAATTATATTATATCACTTTTTTTTATTTATTAATTAGATTTAATATAATTTGACATAAAAATTGTCTTAATTTCTTTTTGACCTTCAGCATTTAATAAATATGAATTATCTAAATAATATTCTTCATTATTTAATTTTTCTAAATCTACATAATTTATACCATATTTTATCGTTAAGTTTTCTATACATTTATTAATATCTTTTATTTTATCATTCGTAGAAAATAAACTAAATACAAATATTTCTTTATGGTTTATTTTTACTATTTCCGAAATAACTTGTTCTAAATAATATAAATATAAGTTGATATTTTGATTATTATTTATTTCGTCTAATCCTATTAATAAAGTTATTAATTCAGCTGTAGATATTTCTTGTTTGACAGTTTTATTATTTCCTACTTTTTCATTTTCTATAATTAGATAATATAAATCTCTTGTTGTTAAATTAGAAATACTATAATCATTATTATAATTTGTTATATTTGTTATTTCTTCTTTTATGTAATCTGAATAACTATAACTTTTTATATTATTATAACTAAGTCCGTATGATGTACTATCACCAATACTCATATAATCAACATTCTCATGATTTAAAAAGAAATAAATTATTATTACTATAATCATTCCTATTAAAAATATTAAACACACTTTACGTTCCACTTTATCACCTCAAAAAAAATGTAAGTTTCCTTACATTATATTTCATCTATTTCGATATTAGCACCTAAATCACTTAACTTATTTATTATGTTTTCATAGCCTCTAAGTACGTGATCAGCATCTTTTATGATTGTAGTACCTTCTGCTATTAATCCTGCAAGAACTAAAGCTGCCCCGCCTCGTAAATCAACTGCTGTTATTTCAGCACCTGTTAAATCGGTTTTTCCTTCAAAATATGCTTCAGTTTGTTCAGCAGTAATTTTTGCTCCCATTCTGTTTAAGTATTTAATATGTCCCATTCTGTTTTCATAGATTGTTTCTTTAAAATGTGATTTTCCATTTGCTTGTGTTAATAAAACTTGGAATGGTTGACCTAAATCAGTAACAAATTCAGGATATACACCAGTAGTGCAACTAATTGGCTTAATATCTTCTGCCTTATTTATATGAACTTTGTTTCCTTCAATTGTATACTTTATGTTCATTTGATCTAATTTATCAAATAATGCTTCTAGGTATTGAGGTTCTACTCCTTCTACTGAGTAATTTTCACCAAGTAATGCGCCTAATACTAAATATGTACCAGCTTCTATTCTATCTGATAATATTGATATTTCCCCGGCACCTAATTTTTCTACACCTTCAATAGTAATTACACTAGTTCCGGCACCAGTTATTTTAGCACCCATACTAATTAATAAGTCAGCTATATTTATAATTTCTACTTCTTTTGCTGCATTAGTTATTGTAGTTTTTCCTTCTGCTTTTACTGCTGCAAACATAATATTAACAGTTGCTCCTACTGATGCAAAACTTAAATTTATGTCAGTTCCAACTAATTTATCTGCTTCAATTGTATACTTTTCATCATCTACTGTAATTTTTGCTCCTAAAGCTTCGAATCCTTTTAAATGAAAATCTATTGGTCTTTCTCCTATTTTACATCCTCCAGGTACATATATTTCTACCTTTTTAAATTTAGAAAGTAAAATACCCATTAAATAGTAAGAAGCTCTTAGTTTTTTACATAAATCATATCTGATTTCACAGTTTTCTACTTTAGAAGAGTCAATTACTAAAGTTTGATCTTTACTATCTACTTTAGCATTTAATAATTCTAATATTTCTATTAATGCAAATTTATCTGATATATTTGGAACATTATTTATTGTTACTATTTCATCTGATAAAATAGCAGCTGGTATTATTGCTACTGCACTATTTTTTGCACCACCAATTTTTAAAGTTCCTGTAAGTTTTTTATTTCCTTTAATTATAATTCTTTTCATATCAATCACCTTTCAAACAATTGCCATTATATTTAATCATAAATATTTTATTTTTTCAATACCTTAAATATAATAAAAATTTCTTCATTTGTCAAATGATATGCGTAATCAATAGTACAATCAATATTAAAAGCCCTAAAATCCTGGACTTTTTACCTAAAAATTCACTTGAATACTTACTAATTATTAGTCCTAAAATAGTAAAAAACATACTAAATATACTAAAAATTAATCCACATATTAATACATTTTGACTAGTTAACGCTAGAGCAAACCCTACTGAAAAACTATCTAGACTCACACCTAGTGCTAATATAATTAACTCATAAACGTTTAAAATGTTACTGGTTTCTTCATTTTTTATAATATCTATTATGATTTGTATGATTATTATTAATATAATTATAGTAAATACTAAATCAGTGTTAACATCAAATATATTTTGCATCTTTATTCCTAAAAGTGCTCCCAATACAGGCATAACTAAATGAAATATTCCTACTGTTATTGTAAAAAATTTAGCTTTTTTCTTACTTAAAATTAATCCTAGACATATCGATAATGAAAAAGCATCCATTGATAAAGATATTCCAAGTAATATTGTTGATATAAATGTATTCATACTTAACTGTATGTTAAAATTTTTCTATTATGTTTTTTACATATAATGAATACTCTTCTTTTTCTTCATCTACTAAACATAAAGGAGGGAATAAAACACACCACCAATTATCTCCTGCTCCTTCTCCAATTGTTATTACTAGAGATTCATATATTCCCTCTTCATACTTTACTCCACTATATATTTTTTCTGGAAAGTAGTTTTCTCCAAAATTTATAGAGTAATCAGTATTATAACTATCTAATTTAGATTCAATTATAGCTATAGAATTTTCAATATTATTTCTACTTTCTTCAATATTATTTGAATTTTTTTCAACATCTAGTACAATTGTTTCAATTTCTTCTTTTATTTTGTACTTTTCTATTTGGTCTTTTGCTTCATTACTATTTGCTATTATTCTAAGTCTAATCGATTCTTTTGGTATAATTATTTCTGTCTTATTATCTGATAATACTAAATATGTTACTGTTAGTAAAAATAAAAAAACTATAATTTTTTTCATATTATCCTCTTTTCAAAGAAATTATGTAAAAATTTTATAGTTTTTATTCATTTATAATAAATATAAATCTATCTTTTCCTGTTAAGTCCTGTTCTCCATATATACTTGCTTCCTTAAAATACTCTTTCGCTATAGAAATTATAGCTTCTTTTTGAGTCATTCCTATTTCAAATGCAATTATACTTTTTTTATTTAATACTTCAGATGCATAACTTAATATTTTCTCGTAAAATAATAAGCCTTTATTTTCTGCAAATAGTGCTAAATGTGGCTCGTTATTATATACTTTTGAATCAATTATGTCCTCTTTATCTATATATGGTGGATTAGAAACTAACACATCGTATGTTCCGGGTATTTTATTTCTTATATCAAAATTAATAAAACTTATTTCTACTTTGTTATCATCTGCATTTGATTTAGCTAGTTCTAAAGCTTCTTTTGATATATCAAAAGCAGTTACCTCACAGTTTAAGTTTTTTGCTAGTGTAATTGCTATTGCTCCACTTCCAGTTCCTAAATCACATATCTTGATTTTTTCATTGTATCTTTTTTTTATTAATTTTATAAGTTTTTCCAATAATGTTTCAGTTTCAAATCTTGGAATTAAAACATTTTCATTTACTTTTATTATTGAGTCATAAAAATCAACATTACCAATTATATATTGGATTGGCTTTCCATCTTCTAACTTTTTTAATGCTTCTTCTTGTTTATTTTTATCAATATATTTTTCTATTAATTTTTCTTCTGTCATTAAGCTTCGAACTGTTCTCCAGCTAATTTTAATTTCATATCTTCTGTAACTAAAGCCTCAATAATACCATCTATATTTCCATCCATTGCTCTATCTAGAGAAAGTAGCGAGAAATTTATTCTATGATCCGTAATTCTGTTTTGCGGGTAATTGTAAGTTCTTATTTTTTCTGATCTATCCCCAGTACCAATTTTATTTTTTCTTGTTGCTCCTACTTCTTCTTCTTGTTTTCTTAATTGTTCGTCATATATTTTCACTTTAAGAGTTTTCATAGCTCTTTCTTTATTTTTAATTTGACTTCTTTCTGTTTGGCACGTAACTATAATACCTGTTGGTAAATGTGTTATTCTAACTGCTGAATCTGTTGTATTAACTGACTGTCCACCAGCTCCTGATGATCTATATACATCCACTTTTAAATCTGTTTCTTTTATATCTATATTAACATCTTCTACTTCCGGCATAACTACAACTGTTGCTGTTGATGTATGAACTCTACCTTGTGTTTCCGTTGCAGGCACTCTCTGAACTCTATGTGCTCCACTTTCATATTTTAATTTTGAGTAAACACTATCACCTTTTATTAAGCATTCAACTTGTGAAAATCCTCCACTTGTTCCTTCTATTTCATTGATAATTTCTACTTTCCATCCATTTTTTTCTGCATAATAAGTGTACATTCTAAGTAAGTCTCCTGCAAAAATATTTGCCTCATCTCCACCTGCTGCTCCTCTTATTTCTATTATAACGTTTTTACCATCATTTTCATCTTTTGGTATTAATAAAACTTCTAATTTTGCATTTAGTTCAACTATTTTTTCTGATAAATTTTCTACTTCTAACTGAGCTATTTCTTTCATTTCTTCGTCAGTCAACATCATTTTAGCTTCTTCTAAATCACTTTCAGCTTTTTTTAGTTCATTATATACTTCAACTATTTCTTCTAAATCACTTAATTCTTTTGATAGTTTTTTTACCAAATTAAAGTTAGACAATACTTCTGGATTTGATAATTCCTCTTTTAATTCTAAGTGTCTTTTTTCTATATTATTTAATCTTTCAAACATAACTTTCTCCTTTTATTATCAAAAAATACAAGCTATATGCTTGCATTTTCTTCGTCATCTTCAATAACAACGAAGTTTGCAAGTTCATCATCTGCTTGATCATCTTGATCTGATTCGTCGTAAAATATCGTTTCTTGCTCTTCTGGTTCTTCTTCATGACTTTCTTCATGGTCTACATCGATATCTACAATATCCTCTTCGGCATCTTCAACAGTAATATTTACTTTATGGTTGATTTGTAAATCCCAGTATCCATTATCTAACATTATAAACTTTTTATTTGTTGATAGTAATTCAAAAAAATCCGAAATTTTTTCTTGTTGCGATTCAAAATCTAATTCTAATAATTTACATATTTTCTCAAATAATTTTAATAATTTTTCTTTTTTTCCTGTTTCTTCAAGAATTAAATATGCTATTTCATCATATCCCATACATTCTAATTCTTCTATAGTTAAATCCTTAATTTTCATATTATACCTTCCTCTTTTATAAAATATTATATGTTATTTTACATTTCTACTTCATTAATTTGAACTACTAATTTTTTTATTGAATCATCTATTTTATATTCTAAAATTATTTCATCAAATTTAACGTGACTTTTACATTCTATATCGATTGTGCAACTTCCCTCTGAACCAAAGTCAAAAGAACAAGTTTTATCACTAAAATCAATAACCATTTCATATTCATTTGTTTTTCTACTATATGTATTTTTTTTATAATCATACACATTTTTTTCAGTTGCTTCTTCATAAATGAATATTTTATTATACTCATAATATGCTTCCACATTTTTTTTAGATATTATTTCTTTGTTATTGTCAAAAAGCTGCCAATTTATTTTCTGTTTCATTAAAAACACCCCGCTTTTTTCCTAAACATTATATCATACTATATTTTAAAATCAATATTTTTAACTCAATTTATTTTTTATATATTACAAATTACGTAAAATGTACATTTTTAACTTATATTATTTACATTTTTATCAATAATAAAAAAAGGTGATACTATGCGAAAATTGTTTTTCTCTTTTAAATTATTTTTATTTTTCTGTTTTTTAATTATTATTGGAATTATAGCTTTATATATCTATGCTTATATAACTCCTAAAATAGATTTAAGAAATACTGGCAATCTTTATATTTATGATAATACCGAAACTTTAGTGTATCAAGGTTCAAAAAATAGTGAATGGGTTGAACTTGAAAATATATCATCTGATTTGATTAATGCTGTAATTTCTGTTGAAGATAAAAACTTTTATTCTCATAATGGATTTGACTATGTCAGAATAGCTAGTGCATTATTAAATAACATTCAAACTAATAGTTTATCAGAAGGTGCCTCTACTATTACTCAGCAATACGCTAGAAACATGTACTTAGATTTTAATAAAACATGGGATAGAAAGATTGAAGAAGCTTTTTTATCTTTGGAATTAGAAGTTCATTATGATAAAAATGAAATTTTAGAAGGTTATTTAAATACTATTTATTATGGTCATGGCAATTATGGTATTCAAAATGCTAGTACTTTTTATTTTAATAAAGATGCTAGTGAACTTACCTTTGAAGAAGCTTTAATGCTTGCTGGTGTTCCTAATAGTCCTAATAGTTTAAATCCATTAACTAATTACGATGCTTGTGTTAAACGTGCTAAAATTGTTGCTGAAACTATGGTAAATAATGAATACATTTCTTGGGATGAATATGACTCTTTATTTCAAGAAAATGTTTTCATTTACGGAAAACACACTGAAAATAATTTACAAATGCTTATGTATTATCAAGATGCTGTATTAGATGAATTGGACACTCTTGAGGAAATACCAGACTCCTTAGTAGAATCTGGTGGACTTAAAATATATACCAATTTAGATATGGAAGCTCAAATCTCTTTAGAGGAAAATATTTTAGAATATAAAGTAGATGATGAACATCAAGTTGCTAGCATTTTAGTAGATCCTGAGAGTGGTGCTGTTATAGCTTTAACTGGCGGTATGGATTATTCTACATCCACTTACAATCGCGCTTTATACTCCGAAAGACAAGTCGGTTCTACCATGAAATCTTTTTTGTATTATGCTGCTCTTGAAAATAATATGACAATGGCGTCTACTTTTACTAGTGAACATACTGTTTTTAATTTATCTAATAATCAAATTTATTCACCTGGCAATTTTAATGGTTTATATGCTGAAAAGGATATAACTATGGCTGCTGCTACTGCTTTTTCTGATAATATTTATGCCGTTAAAACAAATTTATTTTTAGGAGTAGATACTTTAATAGAAACCGCTCAGACTGTAGGAATTGAAGGCGATCTTGATAACGTTGCTTCCTTAGCACTAGGTACTAGTGAACTTAATATTATGGACCTTGCTACTGGTTATACAACTTTTGCATCAGGTGGCTATAAAAGAGATCTTCATTTGATTTCTAGAATTGAGGATATGAATGGTAATATATTATATGAAAAAAAAATTGTTAATGAACTTGTAATAAATCCTAACTATACTTATATTTTAAATGAAATGTTAACTAGTACTACAAATGAAAAATTTAGTGATTACACTACTGCTACAGCGTTATCTATTGCAGATGTTTTAACACATAAATACGCTTTTAAAAGTGGAACAACTAATACAGATAACTGGAATGTTGGTTATAACAGTGAATTATTAATGGCTATATGGATGGGCTATGATGAGGGTCGTGATACTACTTCTGAAATTTCAAGAGCTGAACGAAACATTTGGGCTTCGACGATGGAAGAAGTACTTTTAGATACAGAAGATACTTGGTATGATCAACCTAAAAATGTTATTGGCTTAATGCTCGATGCTGTAACTGGACTTCCTACAACTGATGAAAGTAAAGCTACCATTTATTACTTTATAAAAGGAACTGAGCCTGGGGCTAGTTCCTTCGTAATGGATCCCTAATTAGGGATTTTTATTTTTAAAACTTTTTTGCCATTTTCGAATGCTTCTTCGTATTCTAAATTTGGAATTTGTTTTAATAAATCTTTTATATTTGTTATAGTACTATCTTCTTCAAATAAATCTAACATTTCTATTTCTTCTGTAACTTCTATATCATTTGTCATGTTTGCTGATTCATTTTCTAAAAAATTAAAGAATTTGTTAGGATATTCTTTTTTTGCTAGTCCCGGAATTTTAAATAATGGTTCATCTTCTTGAACTAATTTAATAATTTCCTCTTCTTTTGCTTCTTTTTCTTCTACAATTTTAACTTCAAATGCTGGATCAGGAAGTGTTTCATTAAATTTTTTTATAGATTCTTCTAACTGTTTAACAGTTAATCTTTCGTTTATAATTTTATTCAAATATTCATTTTGTTTTTCTTCATCTTTAATTTTTAATAAACTTCTTGCATGTCTTTCCGAAATCTTTTCATTTAAAATTGCATCTTGAACTTCTTTAGATAATGCTAATAATCTTAATTTATTTGATATAGCACTTTGAGAAAGTCCCATTTTTCTTGCAAGTTCTTCTTGATTTAAAACTCCTTTATCTAAAAGTGCTTTATAACTTCTTGCTTCTTCTATAGCCGATAAATCTTTTCTTTGTATATTTTCTACTATTGCAACTTCTGCACTTTTTTTATCAGACATTTCAGTTAAAATTACTGGAACCGTTAATAAGCCGGCTAATTTTGCTGCTCTATATCTTCTTTCACCTGCAATTATTTCATATTTATTAGCTAGTTTCCTGACAACTAAAGGCTGTATAATACCATGTTCTTTAATTGAAGCTGCTAATTCATTTAATGCTGCACTATCAAAAGCCAATCGTGGTTGAAAACGATTGGGTAATATTTCTTCGATTGGAATTTGTAAAATATTTTTATTACTATCCACTTTGCGGCCCTCTTTTATTCTTATTTATATTTTAACCTATCTTAAATTTTTTTTCAATGAATTTTTCAATATTTTATCATAAGAACGTAAATTTTTGTATACAGATGTTTCTTTTTTACACATTTTTATTAATGTTCTTTCACCTGCTTCTTTAGGTAGTTTAAAATTAATTATTTTTTCTACTTCTAAATTTAATACTTTAATAGTTTCTTTTGATTCATTTATCTCTTCAGTAGCATTTGCTTTCATCGCTATAAAATACCCATTTAATTTTGCAAAAGGAACACTAAGCTCTGTTAATACTCTTAAATTAGCTACTGCCCTAGCAGTAACTACATCAAAAGAGTTTATTTTATTTTTAACAAAATTTTCTGCTCTATCATTTATAACTGTTATATTTAATCCTAGTTTTTCTGATACATATTCTAAAAATTTGGTTTTTTTATTATTAGAATCTAATAACGTTATCTCTAAATGAGGATAAAATATTTTTAATACTATTCCTGGAAGTCCAGCTCCTGAACCTATATCTAACAAATTTTTTTCATTATTTAAATCTATTATTTTTGCTATTGTTAATGAATCATAAAAATGTTTTAAGTATGCTTCTTCTTTTTCTATTATTCTTGTTAAATTAGTGTGTTTGTTGTATTCTACAATCAAATTATAATAATCTTCTAAGTTTTCCAACATTTTTTCAGTATAATTAATATTTAATTCATCTAAATTTTTTAAAAACATTTCTTTATTCATTTTTACTATACTCTTTCTTTAAATAAACTGCTAAAACTGATATATCTGCTGGATTTACTCCGCTTATTCTACTGGCTTGTGCTATTGTTTTAGGTCTAACTTTCATTAATTTTTGTTTTGCTTCACTTGCTAAATTTTTTATTTTTTCGTAATCTATGTCAACTGGAATTTGCTTTTCTTCAAGTTTTTTTAACTTTTCTGCTCCTTCATACGCTTTTTTGATATATCCTTCATATTTTACAGTTATCTCAGCTTGCTCAATAACTTCTTTAGAATATTTGCTTGTATCTATTAAATTATCTAATTTTATTTCTGGTCTTTTAATATAATCAAAAATATTAATAGTTCTGTCTTCTAATTTTATTTTTAATTCTTTTATTTCTTCAATTAATTTTCTTACATTTTCTATTTTAGTTATTAACATTTGATGTTGATAACTATCTATAGTGCCTATTTTATAGGCATGTTCTCTTAATCTAATATCTGCATTATCATGTCTTAGTATTAACCTAAATTCTGCTCTTGAAGTTAACATTCTGTAGGGTTCAATTGTTCCTTTAGTAACTAAATCATCAATTAAAACTCCTATGTAAGCCTCATCTCTTCTTAATATCAATGGTTCTTTATTATCTAATTTTAAACTTGCATTAATACCAGCTATAATTCCTTGTCCAGCTGCTTCTTCATATCCACTTGTTCCATTAATTTGGCCGGCAGTAAATAAGTTTTTTATTTTTTTATTTTCCAAACTCGATTTTAATTCTAAAGGATCTATTGCATCATATTCTATTGCATATGCATATTTAGTTATTATTGCATTTTCTAGACCTATGATACTTTTAACCATTTTTTCTTGAATATCCTCAGGCATACTTGTTGAAAAACCTTGTAAATACCATTCATCTATATAGTTACTTTCTGGTTCTAAAAATAATTGATGTCTTTCTTTATCTTTAAATCTTACTATTTTATCTTCAATAGATGGACAATATCTTGGACCTATTCCAGTTACTAATCCTCCATACATTGCACTTTTATTTAAATTATTATTTACTATGTCATGTGTCTCATCATTTGTAAAAACTAAATAACAACTTCTTTGTTTTTCTACATCATAACTTGCTTCGTCATCAAAACTAAATGTATAACTTTCTTTGTCTCCAGGTTCTTCTTTTATGATATCAAAATTTATACTAGATTCTTTTATTCTTGGAGGAGTTCCTGTTTTAAGTCTTATAATATTAAGTCCTTTTTCTTTCAAATTATCAGATAAATAATTACTTCTATCTTCTCCGTGAGGTCCTTCTTCAATTGATTGTGAACCTATTAAAATATTTGATTTTGTGTATGTTCCTGTAGTAAGAATTACAATTTTAGCGTGTATTTTTGTTCCATCTTCTAAAATAACACCTGTTACTTTATCATCTTCTATAACTATATCTTCTACTTTACCTTCAATTATATCTAAATTTTTAGTATTTTCTAAAGCATCAAGCATCTTTTCTGGATATTTAACTTTATCTGCTTGAACCCTAAGGCATCTTACTGCTGGGCCTTTTGAAGCATTTAACATTTTTGCTTGAAAATGGGATTTGTCTGCAACTTTTCCCATTAATCCACCTAAGGCATCTATTTCTCTTACTATAACACCTTTACTTGTTCCACCAATTGACGGATTACAAGGCATATCTGCTATATTTTTTTTATTCATTGTTAAAAGAACAGTTTTTTTACCTAAAACTGATGTAATGTGTGCAGCTTCGCATCCTGCATGTCCACCACCTACAACTAAAACATCTATCATAATAACCTGCTTTCTTTTTTTTCCTTTGTATTATAACACATAATCAATTTTTTTTAAAACAATAAAAAATAAGATTAATTAATCTTATGATTTATTTGGAATATACCTAATTATTGACGAGGCTAATGTAGATGCAGGCATCGATTGTAAATATACTTTTCCGGGTCCTGTTACTACTGTATTAAATAATCCTTCTCCACTAAATAACATATTTTTAATTCCTGGAACTGTTTGAATATCCATTTGACAGGTTGCACTCATTGCTGCTAAATTTCCTGTATCTACTATTATTTGTTCCCCTGCTGCTAAATCTTTTTCTACTACATGACCATCAAATTCTGCAAAAACATGGCCTTGACCACTTAATTTTTGTAATATAAATCCTTCTCCACTGAATAATCCAGCACCTAGTTTTTTTCTAAAATGCATTGATAATTCTACACCAGTAGTTGAACATAAATATCCTCCTTTTTGAAAAATCATTTCTGTTCCTGGACTAATTTCAAAAATTCTGATTTGACCTGGTAAGTTTGAAGCAAACGAAATTGTTCCTGGACCATTAGTAGCAGTAAATACATTTTGCATTAATGTATCTCCTGAAAGCGCTCTTCCCATTAACTTTCCTAATCCTCCATTTGTTGTAGTGCTCATTTTCATATTTGGACTCATCCAACACATAGCACCACTTTCACTATTTATTGATTGATTTTCTGGTAAATTTATAGTCAATACTGGTAAACTTCCACCTTCTATATTATAATTCATATGTTATACTCCTTTATATTATTTTATCACAATATTCTTATAATTTATAAAAAAAAATTAGCATATAACTAATTTCTTCTTCCAAATAATCTTAATAAATCTAAAAATAAATTTATAAAATCTAAATATAGTTCAAAAGCACCATATATTTGTAATTTTTCTTCTTCCATAGTACCTATTAATAATTTTATTTTTTGAATATCATATGCAATAAAACCTGTGAATACTAATGCACTAATAGCACTTATTACTAATTCAAATGTACTACTTTGAAAAATAAACATGTTTATAAGTGAAAATATTATTATGACTATTAATGCAATCATTAATATTCTTCCTATCGAAGTTAAATCTTTTTTTGTAACATAACCATAAATAGCCATTGCTATAAAAATTAATGATGTTAATAAAAATATTGATATAATCGATGACATTTCGTAAATCAAAAACACAGTTGCAAATGTAATACCTATGATCGATGCAAATACTGCATATAGTATATATAGTATTGGTGCTGGTAATTTATTTATAAATATTTTAAATATGAAAGCTAATGCTAATGGTGTTATTATTACTGCATAATAACTAGTTCCAGATAATAAATCAGCTACTATATGTACATTATTTGATAAATAATATCCTATACCAAATGATAGTATTAACCCTACTCCTAACCATGCGAAAATTTTATTAAAAATACTCATGTTATTGTTTTCCATAATTTTTCCTCCTTCTTTATTATATTATTTTTTTCGATATTTTAAAAGTATTATTTTCCTAAGCAAAAATTTGAAAAAATGGTATCAACTAACTCGTCATCGTAAAATTCACCAGTTAATTCTCCTAAATATTGCCAAGCGTTTTTAATATCTATTTCAACTAAATCTATTGGCATATAGTTTTCTTTTCCTAAAAGAGCATTTTCTATTGACTTACTTGCTTTTTTTACTAATTCTATTTGTCTCATGTTACCTAAATATGTCATATCTTTACTTAAAATTTCTGTTATTTTTAATTTTTCTATTATTTTTTCTTTTAAATTATTAATTCCATTTAATTCTATAGTGTTTCCATAAACTACTTCTTTATTTTCTATAACCATTTTACTTTCTAAATCACTTTTATTAATAAATATAATAGTTTTTTCTTCATCTGAATTTTTTATCATTTCTTCTTCTTCGTGAATCATTTTTTCATTATTATTTAATACAATAATAACTAAATCTGCATTTTTTAATGCTATTTTACTTTTTTCAACACCTATTTTTTCTACTACATCTTTAGTTTCTCTTATCCCAGCAGTATCTATAAAATTTAAATTTATACCATTTAAATTAATTTCTCCTTCTACTATATCTCTAGTAGTTCCTGCTATAGATGTTACTATCGCTTTTTCTTCATCTAAAAATGCATTTAATAAACTACTTTTTCCAACGTTTGGTCTTCCTACAATTGCTACATTTATTCCATTTTTAATTATTTTACCATTTTCTGAATCTTTAACTATATCTTTTAAACTTCTATTTATATCTATTAAATATTTATCCATAAGTTCTTCAGTGACAAATAACTCATCTGTATATTCCGGATAATCTATATTTACTTCTATATTACTTATAATTTTTGCAATATTTTCTCTTAAATCGTTAATTTTTTTATATAATCTACCGTTTACTGCATTAATAGCCATTTTTCTTGAACTTTCTGACTTAGCATTTATTAAATCATTCACTGCTTCTGCTTTTGTTAAATCTATTCTTCCGTTTAAAAATGCTCTTTTGGTAAATTCTCCTGGTTCTGCTAATTTAGCACCCTTTTCTAGCAATAATTCTAATATTTTATTAGTAGTTATTATTCCACCATGACAATTTATTTCTATCATATCTTCACAGGTATACGTTTTAGGAGCTTTCATTATCATTAGTAAAACTTCATCTATAATTTCAGAATCTTTTTTTATATACCCATAGTTAATCGTATGACTTTCTACTTTTAATAAGTCTTTAGAAAAAACTTCATTTACAATATCTATAGCTCTTTCGCCTGATATTCTTACAATAGATATTGCTCCATTTCCAAGCGCTGTTGATATTCCAGCTATTGTTTCTTCCATATTACTACTCTCCTTTTTCTATTGTTCCTTCTCTTTTTTCATATTATAACACATTTAATATAAAGAAAAAATAGAATAATTTTATTCTATTTCTATAATTAGATTTCTGTTAGGTTCATCACCTTCGCTATGAGTTTTTATTCCTTTAAATTCAGCTAACGAATTGTGCATTAATCTTCTTTCATAAGATGTTAAATTTTCTAATATCGCGGAATTTTTTGTTTTTAATACATCCTTTGCAGTTTGCTTTGCTAACTTAATTATTCTGTTATCTTTCTTTTCTCTGTAATTTTCTACATCTAAATATACTTTGTAATTTAAATCATATTCAGAGTATACTCTTTGAGTAATCATAGTTTCTAATGCTTTTAAAGTTTGTCCATTTTTTCCTATTAGTAGTGGATTGTTATTAGAAATTAAATTAATTGTAATTCTTTCTTCATTTTTTCTTACTTCTAAAGATATTTCTAAACCTAAATTTTTTATAATATCTTTCAAATATATTTTAATGTCTTCTAATATATTTTCTTTTAAATAAGCTTCTATTTTTATAGAATCACTTTTTAAAAATGATCCTTTAACAACATGCTTTTTGTATAAATAATCATTACTTGTTAACTTTTCTTCTTCTTCTAATTTTGAAATTGCTTCCTCAATCGTTTTTGCTTCTTTTACTATCTTTTTCATTTTTTTTACCTTCTTTTTTATCTAACTTTTCTTTTATTTTCTCTTTAAGTACTGGTTTGTTTTTATCTTTTTTAGGTTTTCTTTCTCCTAAATACCATTTAATTAAATAAGTTTGAAGCGCAATAAATGCATATGTTGCTATCCAATAAAAATGCAGTGCTGTTGGGAAATTTATAGATGATATTAAAATAAATACAACCATAATATTTAGCATCATTTTAGTTTGTTTTGCTTGCTCATCTGAAGATGTAGGCATCTGTTTCATAGTATATTTAAATGAGAAATATGTTGATAATGCTATCATTATTAACAATAAAATGTAAGAATAATTACCATTTTGTATTCCTACCAAAGGAGTAATTCCTAAATCCCATCCGAACATAGTTTCTTGGTATATACTAGGTGTTCTATAAATAGCATCTAAAAATGCAAAAAATACTGGTAATTGAATAAAAGCTAAAATACATCCGTTTGCTGGATTAACTTTATATTTTTTATAAATCATCATTACTTCTTGGCTTTTTGCCATTTGTGAATCTCTATCTGTTCTATTTTTATATTTTGCATCCAATTTTTTTATTTCTGGAGCAGCTTTTTTCATATTGTTTGTTTGTCTTGTACTTTTTATTTGTAAAGGAACTAAAATTAATCTTATTAATAATCCTACAATAATAATTGCCAATCCTAAGTTAGATACGATGTTACCTACTTTAATAATTGCCCAAGCTGTTGGTTTTACTATTATTAATTGCCATAAAGATTCTGTTTCATTAGACCCTATTTCAAAATCTTCACATACTGGAAGTTCTTCTAATTTAAAATCTAATTGATCTTCATATTCTTTATATAATTCATATGTTGTTGTACCTTCTACTGGTCTACACAATATATCATTTCTTAATGTTTGCCCTGTTTCAGTATTTTTAATAATATTATCATCTTTATCTACTAAGTAGTCACTTGCACCACATCCAGTTGATAATAATATAATTAACGCTGCCAAAACACTTAATTTTTTTAGTCTCATTTTTCTCCTTTTACTAATTTTATTAAAAACTTTTCTTTTTCTTCAAAGGAAAGCATACTACCTTCTCTTTTAATCATTATAATATATTTATGATTATTTTTAAAGATATATTTATTATTATCTATAATATTTCTTAATTGTCTTTTGTTTTTATTTCTAAATACGGCATTTCCTAGTTTTTTTGAAACTGCCAGACCAAAAAGTGTTTTTTCTTCTTCTATTTCTTTATAAAAGATATTATAGTATTTATTTTTTAATTTTTTACCACTTTTTATAATATCGTCAAAATCTCTAGCTGTTTTTACTACATCTTTTTTCTTCATATTTCCTACCTTAAAAAAAAACCACATTAATTATTAATGTGTTAAATTTTTACGACCTTTTTTACGTCTTCTTGAAACTATACCAGTACCTGCTTGTTTTCTAGCAAAGAAACCATGAGTTTTTTTAGTTTTTCTTTTATTTGGTTGCCAAGTTCTTTTCATAATACTATCTCTCCTTTTTTAATGCTCCACTATTATAATATTATTTTAACTAAAAAGTCAAGGATTTCTTCGTTTTTTAGTTAATTAACCCTATTATATATATATTTATTAATAATTTATGTTGATAACTTTCTATTTTTTTACTATTTTTATTTTATATGTTGATAACTTTTGTGGATATAATCAGTTTTAAATATCTTATTATTTCGACATATTTCTACTTTTTCCACACTATTAACATTAATTAACATTTCTTATTTTTCATACTTTTATTTATTTGTGAATTTGTTTGTCAAAATTTGTTGATAAATGTTGATAACTATGATTTAATAAGTAATTACAAGGCATTGTTATGTTGATAACTTTGTTAATTAAAAAAGTCTTTTATTTTGTACTTTATTTTTTTATGAAAATGTTTTACAATTTAGTTAGATTATTTATTGGTGGGGGTGATTTATGAAAACTAATGATATATTCAAATCTTTTTTGTCCGAAATTTCTAATGAATTAGCTCCTAATACCTACAGTATTTGGTTTTCTAAACTTGAACTTGTCTCCATTAAAGAGAACACAGTTAATATAAAAGTACCTATGTATGTTCATAAAACCATGTTAAGTGAGAATTATTATAATTTAATTGAATCTACTTTTCATTCCTTAACTGGTAAAGAGTATAAATTTAAATTTTTATTAGAAGAAGAAATAGATGATGTTACTGAAATTATTAAAGAACAACCTAAAGAAGTAGATGAAATATGGAATTCTAACTTACAAGAAAAATTGGTTTTTGATAATTATATAGTAGGGGATACAAACAGACTTGCTTTTATAGCAGCTAAAGCTGTTGCCGAGGCACCTGGTACTATTCATAACCCTTTATTTATATATGGTAGAAGTGGACTTGGTAAAACTCATTTGATGCATGCTGTTGGTAACTATATCTCCAGTAACACAAATAAAAAGGTATTATATACAACAAGTAACGATTTTATGTCTGAATTTACTGGAATAGTTAATGTTGACAAAGGTTCAAATAGTATTAATTATGCAAACAAATTTAAAAATAAATACAGAAATGTCGATGTACTGATGATTGATGATATACAATTTTTAGTAGGAGCAGAAAGGACGCAACAAGAATTTTTCCATACTTTTAATGCTCTTCATCAACTTAATAAACAAATTATTATTACTAGTGATAGATCTCCTGATGACTTGAAGAAGATAGAAGAAAGACTTAGAAGTAGGTTTAAGTGGGGACTTCCAGTCGACGTTTATCCTCCTGACTTTAATTTAAGATGTGAAATTATAAAAGAAAAACTTAAAAACAGTACAATCGAAAAGAAAATTAATAAAGATGTTATAGAATATATAGCAAATAGTTGTCCTAATGATGTTAGACATATCGAGGGAACTCTTAATAGACTTAGAGCTTATACAGCTATGATGATTCCTACTAAAATAAATTTAGAATTTGCTATAGAAGCTTTAAAAGATTATGTTAATACTAATGTATATTCAGATAATTCTATTGCTAATATTCAACAAATTGTCGCTGAATACTTTAAAATAACAGTAGACGATATGAAAAGTAAAAAAAGAAATAGTAAAGTCATAAGACCTAGACATGTTGCTATGTATCTCTGTAGGACTGAAACTGATGAAAATTTATCTAAAATAGGTTTAGATTTTGGCGGTAGAGATCACTCGACAGTTATAGCAGCTTGTGATAAAATAAAAAATGATTTAGTAAACGATTCAAATCTTGATAACATGTTGAAAGAAATCAAAGAAAAGTTATAAAAATGTGGATAACTTTTACTCTCAAAACCTTTTTTTATAAGGCTTTCAAAGAGTTATTAACATTATCAACATTATTATTATAAATATAATAAATAATATAAAAGAAAGAAGGTAAGAAAATGAAATTTTCAATTGAAAAAAATATTATATTAAATGCACTAACAAATGTTACAAAAGCTTTATCTCAAAAAGTAACTATACCAGTTTTAAATGGTATTAAGTTTGAACTTGATAAAGATGGATTAACTTTAATAGGAAGTGATTCTGAATTAACTATTAAAGTAGTTATACCTGAAGTAGAAATTAAAAATATAGAAAATAGGGGAGTTGCAATAATTCAAAGTAAATCTATTTTAGATTTAATTAGGAAAATGCCAAGTGATGTTATTAACTTTGAAGCAAATGAAACTAGAGTTAAAATATTTACTAATACAAATGAGTATAATCTTAATTGTTATAATGTAGCTGATTATCCTAATTTTAAATTAGAGACTAGTAAATTAAATATTACATTATCTTCAGCTGATTTAAAACATACTATTGATCAAACTTCTTATGCTATGTCTACACAAGAGTTAAGACCTCTACTAACAGGATTAAATTTTAAAGTTAATGGAAATATTTTAGAGTGTATTACTACAGATAGTTATAGATTAGCTAAAAAATCTATGACTATTAATACTACTCTTGCTGAGGAAGTAAATATAGTTATTCCTGGAAGAACTATAATTGAGTTATCTAAAATAATAGATGATAGTGAAGAAGAAATATCTATTAACATATTTAATAACAAAATTTTATTTATATATAAAAATATGTTTATTCAAAGTAATTTACTAAGCGGGAATTATCCTCAAACTTCTCATTTTATACCTAATGATTTTGCTTATATGATTAATTTAGATCTAAGAATATTTTATGATGGAGTTGATAGAGCTTCTTTACTTGCTACTAATAAAGATAAAAACATTATAAAATTAAACATTAAAGATAAAGAAATGTTAATAACTTCTAGCACTAATGAACTTGGTAAAGCAGAAGAAAAAATAGAAATTGACAGTAATAAAGTTGATAAAATAGAAATTGCTATTAGTTCTAAGTATTTAATGGATGCTTTAAAAGTTATTAAAGATGATAATATT
>CAYJFJ010000016.1:0-28101 GCA_964369845.1 uncultured Muribaculaceae bacterium
TTTTTTTATTTTTTAATTCTTTATTCGTGATATAATTTATTTAGGTGAGTATATGAAAAAAGTTGTTTTGTTTTTATTATTAGTTATGTGTCCGTCTTTAGTTGAGGCACTTGATTATAGTGTTGAGAATTTTTATGTTGATGCACAAATTAGTTCAGAAGGCGATGTTTTAGTTAGTGAACTTATTGTCTTAGATGGCGATTTTAATGGTTATATAAGAGATATTATTTATGGTAATAGTTTTGCTTCAACTGATTTGTATGATCCAAGTGGTTCTTATATTTATAATGCCGAATCTATTTCTAATGTAATGATATCAGCAAAATATGTTGACGATGTTTCGTTTAATACATTTTCTGATGAAGATTTTGATTTATTTAGTTATGAATATAATGCCGATAACGGTGATGTAGCTGTATATGAAAAATCAAATCTTTCTAAAGGATATTCTTTTAAAATGTATTATCCTGCCAATAATCAGAAAGTTGCATTTTTAATAGAGTATGTTATAGATGATGTTGTAGTTATTCATGAAGATGTAGCGGAGTTTTACTGGAATTTTGTGGGAGATGCATTTGATGATCCAATTAGAGATATTCAAATAAAGGTTTCTTTACCTGGTAGTGATAAAACAGATGATTTTAGAATTTGGGCTCATGGTGGAGTTAATGCTTTAAGTGGTGAGATAAACTTTGATTCTTCTTCGTCATTTACTGCTTCTATAAAAGGAAATGTAGCTAATGAACCTGTTGATATAAGAACTACGTTTAGTAAAAGTCTTATTACAAATACATCTATGCTTGATCATAGTAATGAATTTGCATTAGATGCTATTATTCAGGTTGAAACTACTAGAGCTGATGAAGCCAATAAACTTAGAAGTGAGTTAAGTTTAAAATATAATATAGTAGCATTTTCATCTTACATTATAATATTTGGAGTAGTGGCAGCAGCAATATATGTGTATAAAAAATATGATAAAGAAAGAACTTGTAGTTACTACTCTAAATATAACAGAGATTTTATAGAGGATTATGATGTAGAAGTCATTAGTTATTTGATGAGTAAAAACATTACTAATGATGCCTTTAGTGCAACTATACTTAATATGATATACAAAAAAAATATCAAAAGTGAAAAAGATGCAAGTAGCAAAAAAGAAGATTTCATTTTAACTTTTGATAATAGTGATAATTTATCTGAATCTGAAAAAATAGTTACTGATTTACTTTTTGAAAAAATCGGAACTAATAATACTGTTAAATTATCAGAGGTGAAAAAATATGCTTCAAGTACTAAAACAGCTCCAACTTTTTTATCTAGTTTAGACTCTTGGAAAGTAAATGTAAAAAGAATTGCTGAAGAACAACAGTTTTTTGAATCAAATGGTTCGGTAATTTTCGGTATAATATTTTTAGTTTTTGGAGGTTTCTTATTCTGGTTCAGTGGTATTTTAGAAGTAGAGTCTTTTATGCCGACTGTTTCCTTGGCATTAGTTATTATTTTCTTTGTGTATACTCTTTATGTAACTAAAAAAACAGAAAAAGGTATTTTACATTACAAAAAATGGAAAGCTTTCAAAAACTTTTTAAGTGATTTTGGAACGTTTGAAGAAAAAACTTTACCTGAAATTATTCTTTGGGAAAGATATTTAGTTTATGCAACAGTATTTGGTCTTGCTGATAAACTGGAAAAAACAATGAAAATTAAAGCTGCAAATGTTACAGATGTTAATGATACATTCTTAATTAATACATTTATGCTTAATAGTATGATAAATAGAAGTGTTGTTTCTACTATTTCTACTTCTGCAGCAAAAGCAACATCTGCTGTTGCGTCTTCTAGCTCTAGTAGTGGAGGCGGCTTTGGCGGAGGGTTTTCTGGCGGAGGCGGCTTTGGTGGCGGCGGAGGCGGAGGCCGAGGATTTTAAAGATGTTAATTTAACATCTTTTTTTATTATTTTAACACTCTTTATAGATTTTTATTTAGTATTTTGGTACAATGTTTACGAGGTATTTATGAAGATAACTGTTAATAATGTCACGATCAATGTTATTGTAAATTATAAAAATATTAAAAACATATATTTTAGATTTGATGAAAAGAATAATTTGGTAATTTCTGCTCCTTTAAAAATGAAAGAGGCTGAAGTTAAAGCTTCTATTCATAAAAATGAAAGTGATATATACAATCTTTATATAAAACAAAAGCAAAAAAATGTATACAATGAAAAATTTTATTATTTAGGTAAAGAATATAATGTTAATTATATTGAAACTCTTAATAAAGTTGGTTTTAAAGATGATACTGTATATGCACCTAGTGAAGAAGCTCTTGAAAAGTTTTGGCAACACGAATGTGAAAAAGTTTTTACTGGAGAAACAAAAATTTGTAAAAAATGTTTTGCTTCTTTACCAGATTTTAAAATCAAAATCAGAAAAATGAAAACTAGATGGGGAGTTTGCAATACTCGTAAAAAGGAAATCACCCTTAATAGTGAACTTTTAAAGAAGAATTTGGAAATTATTGATTATGTTATAATTCATGAACTTTGTCATTTTTTTGAACCTAATCATAGCAAAAATTTTTGGACTTTAGTAGAAGCTGCTTGTCCTAAGTATAAAATATTGAGAGGAGAACTAAAAAAATGGTAATTACTAGTTTAGAAAATAATAAGGTTAAAACTTGGAGTAAATTACAAGAAAAAAAATATCGAAATGAATATGGCATGTTTTTAATAGAAGGAGAACATTTAGTAGATTTAGCTTTAGAAAAAAATCTAGTTATAGATTTAATTACTACTGACGATATATATGATTTTGAAAATAAATATGTTGTAACTAATGAAGTTATGCGTAAAATTTCTAATCAAGTAACTATAAGTAAAGTTGCAGCTACTGTTAAAATTTTTGAAGAAAATATTGTTTCAGGTAATGCAGTTGTACTTGATAATTTACAAGATCCTGGTAACTTAGGTACTATTATTAGAAGTGCAGTTGCCTTTGGCTTTAAGAATGTAATATTGGGTAATGGAACAGTAGATTTATATAACGATAAAGTTATTAGAGCAACTGAAGGTATGATTTTTAATATAAATTTTAAGAAACTTGATCTTCAGCACAATGTTTCTTATCTTAAAGAACTTGGTTTCAAAGTTGTGGGAACTAACATTGAGTTTGGTAAAAATATAAAAGATTTTAAGAGTGATAAACTGGCTTTTATAATTGGTAATGAAGGCAGTGGAATGAATAAAGATATAGTTTGTGATGATTATGTATTTATTAATATGGATAGTAGTTGTGAAAGTCTTAATGCAGGTGTTGCTGCTTCGATTTTGATGTATGAGGTGTTTAATGGAAAATAAAATATATTTAGGTAATATTACAGGTACACATGGTATTAAAGGTGAACTTAAAATATTAAGTGATTTTGAAAGAAAAGATTTAGTTTTTAAGAAAAATTTTAAAATATTTATAAATGGCGAAGAACTTGTAATTACTAGTCATAGACCTCATAAGAACTTTAATTTAGTAACTGTTAATAATTTACTCGATATAAATTTAGTTTATAAATATGTTAAAAGTGATGTATATATTTTAAGAGAAGATCTTAATTTCAAGGGAAATGAGTATTTAACTTCTGATTTAGTAGGTTTTGATGTTTATGATGGTGAAGAACATATTGGAAAAATAAAGAAAATAATGTATAATAAATTTCAAAAGTTGTTATGCTGCGCACTTGATAAGAAAATATATTATATTCCTTTTGTAGATGTTTATATAAAAGAAGTAAAAATAAGTGATAAAAAAGTTATAACTGAAAATGGTAAGGATTTGATTTTATGAAAATAGATATATTAACTTTGTTTCCTAAAATGTTTGATGGTTTTTTGACTGAATCTATAATTAAAAGAGCAGTCTTAAAAGAAAGTGTATCTTTAAATATTATTGATTTCAGAGAATTTTCTCCACTTAAAAACAAACAAGTTGATGATACAATTTATGGTGGTGGACCTGGGATGCTTCTTAGATGTGAACCTATTTTTAATGCTATTGAAGAAATTAGAACTGATGAGTCACATATAATTATATTAAGTCCTGAAGGAGCTACTTATAATCAAAAGAAGGCTGTGGAACTTACTAAGAAAAAACATATAATAATTATATGTGGTCATTATGAAGGTTTTGATGAGCGAATTAAAACGCTTGCTTCTGAAGTAATATCAATAGGTGATTATGTATTAACCGGTGGGGAAATTCCTGCTATGTCTATTGCAGATTCTATAATTAGATTACTTCCTGGAGTAATTAATGAAGAAAGTTTAGTAAGTGAGTCATTTAATGATGAAGAATACTATGATTATCCAGTTTATACAAAACCTAACACATATAAAGATATGAATGTTCCAGAAGTGCTTTTAAGTGGTAATCATAAAGAAATTGATAAGTGGAGAATTGAAAATAGGAAAAAAATAAGTAAGTAGGGTTTTATGGAATATGTTTATAAAAATAAAAAAATAAGTAATAACTTTTTCGAACTTGAAGAAAAAAGTCCTTTAGTTATTAAATCTAAAATAAAAGACGTAGAAGATTTAGAAATTTTTGACGAAACTTTCAAAGAAGTTTTTATTTCAGAAATGTTTTTAAGAAAATTTAGAAATATTATAAAAAGTATAAGTGAACTTGATGAAAATGATGATGAAGGAACTGTTTGTATATTAGGTGAAATTCAAAGACTTGAAAATTTGCTTCTTGCTAAATATCAAGATCATGTAGCTGAGACTAAGATAAAAAAGATGTTAAAAGAACTTTATTTACTTGAAAAGAAAATTAAAGTCGAAAAAGAAACTGTATATAATAGAAAAAATCAGGAAAAGTATTTTGATTTTATGAATAATGTAAATAGCAAAGATAAATGTAGATAAGCTAAATTGTTTATGATATAATATTTATTGAATAGAGAGGGTAATATGAATAATAAAAAATTTACAACGCTTGCTGTAATTATAGTAGTACTTACTATATTAATTGTAGTTTTGATGGGAACATTTATGTTTAGAAGTTACGATGTTGTTTTTGAAACTAAAATGGGAGCTGGAGTTCCGGTTCAAAGTGTAATGTCTGGTGGATATGTTGAAGAGCCAACAAAACCTGTTATGGAAGGATACATCTTCTTAGGTTGGTATAATGGTGAAGAGCTATATGATTTTAAAGCTCCTGTTGAAGAAAATTTGAACCTTACAGCTAAATGGGAAAGTGTTATTAACGAATAAGTTAATGATACTTTTTTTTGTTATTTTGACAATTTGCAAAAAATTTGATAAAATGAATGCGTGGTGCACTATTCTAGTTAGAGTCACCTGTTAGAAGATGGGGCTAAAAATCCATTGTATAGATGATGAAGGATATTTTTATATTTGCTTCTTTCGCCCAGATTGGGGTGGGTATAGAAATAATAAGTTTAAGGTAAAATTATAATGGCATATAATCGTCGCCTTCTACGTTCCAATAAGTTAAAAATCGTCTGTCGTGCGTGAGATCAGCGGATATATTTATATTGAAATTGCTCTTGCAAAAGCGAATAAAAACAGTAACTGACTTTATTAGGGAAAACCTCTAGGGTGTTATCTATTTTGTAAGTATTATAAAGATTGAAGTACGGACTAAGTGGTCATCAAGTAAGTGAAGCGGTGACGCTCATTCGCAACTTTTAAAGAGAAATCGCTATCGGGTAACTGGTAGTAAGGTGTGTGGAAAACAGACTTGACCTAAGCCGTAAAATTTATTTATAATATCGCCACGAAATTTGTTTAAAAGGACATAATTTAGATTATGTCTTTAATTTGGAGAAATATGAAAAAGAAACAAGAAAATAAAAAAAAGAAACATAAAGAAATAATTTGGATTGCATCTATATTTGTTATTACTTTTATTTTATCAGCAATTTTTGGATTAGTTTCTAATTCTGTTGTTAATAATTTTAGTACTTTTTATGCAATTATTACTACTATCGTTATAATTTTAATAGGAGTTTGCTTTGATATGGTAGGTGTTGCAGTTGTATCTGATGCTGAACATTCTCATCATGCAAGAGCAGCAAAAAAACACCGCGGCGCAAAAGAAAGTTTATTTGTTATTAAGCATGCTGATAAAGTGAGTAATATAGTAAATGACGTTGTTGGTGATATTTGCGGAGTTTTAAGTGGTACTTTAGGTGCTGTTATTGCTATAAGTTTATCTGCAACGTTTGATATAGATTTACTTTTAATAAGTGTTGTTGTTGGGGCTATTGTAGCATCACTAACTGTTGGTGGTAAAGCTATTGGTAAAGCATACGCTATTAAAAATTCAAAATCTATTGTAGAAAGAGTAGGTAAAATTATTAATTTATTTTATAAAATGGATAAAAAGAAATAATTTTATTTGAAAATCATTATGCTTTATGGTATAATTTACTAGACCCGAAAAAATAATCCGCTAGAATCCTCTAAGATTATTGGTTAAAAACATATAGAAAGGATGGTTAATTTATGAATTTAGTAGACAAAATTAACAAAAAACACATTAGAACTGACATCCCTGAATTTAGAGTTGGGGATACTGTAAGAGTAGACGTATGGGTAAAAGAAGGAAAAAAAGAAAGAATCCAAGCTTTTGAAGGACTAGTAGTTTCTAAAAAAGGTGGAAGTGTTTCTGAAACATTCACTGTAAGAAAAGTATCTGGTGGTGTAGCTGTTAAAAGAATTTTTCCAGTTAATGCTCCAACAATCGACAAAATTACTGTAATCAGAAAAGGTATGGTTAGAAGAAGTAAACTTAACTTTATTGATGCAATGTTCAAGAAAAGTGGTAAAAATTATAAAGTTAAGGAAAGAAATTAAGGTCTTTCCTTTCTTTATTTTTACATTATGAAAGAAAAGATAAAAGGGTTATTACCATATATTATTATTTTAATTATTGTGGTAATTGTGAGAAGTTTTATTGTAACTCCCGTTAGAGTAAATGGAACTAGTATGTTTCCTACACTTGAAGCTGGTGATATTTTAATTTTAAATAAACTAGATAAAAATTATGAGCGTTACGATATTGTTGTACTTGATTCTTCTGTGATAGGTGAGGCCATAATCAAAAGAGTATATGGTTTACCTGGAGAAACTATAAAAATCGAAGAAGGTATTTTATATGTTGATGGTAAGCAAATTGAAGATGAATATAATAATGTTTTAAATGATCCTGTATATATTGATAATGATATGAAGGATGTAGAAGAATTTACTTTAGAAGATGATGAATACTTTGTTTTAGGTGATAATAGATGGGCTTCAAATGATAGCAGATCTTTTGGTCCTGTAACAGAAAATCAAATTGAAGGAACAGCAACATTTAGAGTATATCCATTTAATGAATTTGGAAAAACTGAATAAAAATAAAATTTCAGTTTTTTATTTGCAATAAATTTATTCTTTATGTTATACTTAAATAGTAACTATATATGATAAAGGAGTTTTATGAAAAAGAAATATATAACATTTGCGGTACCTAGTTATAACTCAGAGGATTATCTTGAAAGATGTATTGATTCGTTATTACCTGGTGGAGAAGATGTAGAGATTATTATAGTAAATGATGGTTCTAGTGATGGAACAAAAAAAATAGCTGATAAATATGCTAAAAAATATCCTGAAATAGTAAAGGCTATTCATAAAGAAAATGGAGGTCACGGTTCAGGTGTAAATACTGGTATTGAAAACGCAACTGGTATATACTATAAAGTAGTAGATTCAGATGATTGGGTTGATGAAAAAGCTTATAAAGAATTACTTAAAAATATTAAAGAGGCTGTTGATAAGAAAAAGAATATAGATTTATTTATATCTAATTATGTTTATAATAGATTAGAAGAAGGTTTAACTAACCCGGTTAATTATAAAAATATATTTAAGCCTAACAAGATATCTACTTGGAGTGATATGGGTAAATTTAATGTTTCTCAGTTTTTGATAATGCATGCACTTACTTTTAAAACTGAAATATTAAGAAAAGCAGAAGTTAAACTTCCAGAACATACTTTTTATGTGGATAATATCTTTTCTTATAAACCACTTCCGTTTGTTAAAAATATTATGTATTTAGATGTTGATTTTTATCAATATTACATAGGAAGAGAAGATCAATCTGTTAATGAGAAAACTATGGTTAAAAGAATTGATCAACAGTTTAAAGTTACTAGAATTGTTATGACTGCTCATGATATAGAAAAAATAAGGAAAACCGATGAAGTCTTAGCTAACTATATGGAAAGATTTGTTTCGATTATGCTTACTATAACATCTGCACTTACTGCACTTGCTAAGACTAAAGAGTCACAACTTGATAGAAAAAAACTTTGGAAGGAATTAAAAGCTTACGACAAAAAAGTTTATAGAAAAGTTAGATATAGTAAAGTAAATATCGTTACTATTTTACCTAATCCAATCAAAGACTTTTTAATTGCTAAAGGCTATAAATACGCAAAAAAGAAATATATGTTTGCATAAATGTAAAAAACACAAATAAATTTTGTGTTTTTTTATCTAAACATGATATAATTATATTGAAAATAAGAAAGAGGAATTATGAAAAAATATGACTATTTAGTAGTGGGTGCTGGGCTTTTTGGTTCAATATTTGCTTATGAAATGAATAAAAAGGGAAAGAGTGTATTAGTAATAGATAAAAGAAACCATATTGCTGGTAATATTTATACTAAAAGTGTTGAAGGAATAAACGTACATGAATATGGCGCTCATATATTTCATACATCTAATAAAAAAGTATGGGATTATATAAATAAGTTTGCTTCTTTTAATAATTATATTAATAGTCCGATTGCAAATTATAAAGGAGAAATTTATAATTTACCTTTTAATATGAATACTTTTAATAAAATGTGGGGTGTTATAACTCCAAAAGAAGCGCTAGAAAAAATCGAAGCAGAAAAAGATAAAGCTAGCAGAGAAATTAATAATTTAGAAGATCAAGCTATTTCTTTAGTAGGTACTGATATTTATGAAAAATTAATTAAAGGTTATACTGAAAAGCAGTGGGGTAGAAAATGTACTGAACTTCCTGCGTTTATAATTAAAAGATTACCTGTTAGATTTACTTACGATAATAACTATTTTAACGATACTTATCAAGGAATACCTGTAGGTGGTTATACTAGCATATGTGAAAAAATGTTAGAAGGAATTGATGTAAAATTAAATACAGATTATTTTGATGATAGAACGTATTTTGATAATATAGCTAATAAAGTATTATTTACCGGTTCGATTGATAAATATTTTGATTATTCTTTAGGAACACTTGAATATAGAAGTGTAAGATTTGATACAAAAGTTTTAAATGAAGAAAACTATCAAGGAAATGCTGTTGTTAATTATACTGAAGAAGAAATTCCTTATACTAGAGTTATAGAACACAAACATTTTGAATTTAATCAAGGAGAAAAGACTGTTATTAGTTATGAATATAGTGATGAGTGGAATACTGAAAAAGAACCATACTACCCTATAAATGATGAAAAAAATATTGCACTTTATGATAAGTATAAAGAACTTGCTAATAATAAATCAGATGTTATTTTTGGTGGTAGACTTGGTCATTATAAATATTATGATATGGATAAAGTTATTGAATCTGCTTTAGAGTGTGTATTTGAGGAAAACAACTAATAAATTTGAGACTAGAAGTATTTCTAGTTTTTTGTTGTTTTAATTTATAAAATATGTTATTATATACAGCATTAAGTGGGGGATTTATATGTTTAATCATAAAGAAAAAATAGTTAATAATTTAATAATTATAATAATTGTAGCAGCATTTTTATATTCATTACCAGTTGAAATAATTAGATTTGTTGCAGTAGTTTCATTTACAGTTGCTACTGTATATTTATTTAGAATATATGTTGGTAATAGATTGTATTTTAAAATAGAACATCTTTTAAGAATAAAAAGAAATGAAGATGCTATTGTACTAGCTATAAAGTATGATAATATTTTTAATTTAAGAAAATACAGAATCATGTGTAAACTTGCGGTTGTTTCTGCAAATTATAATATGGGAGAATATCAAAAAGCTTTTAATTATTTAGAAAAAATAGAAATTAATCAATATGATTCTAAATATATTCGTAGTTTATTTTGCTTTAAATGTGCTGAACTTTATTTTGTTTTAGGCAAAGAAGACGAAGGAGTTATATTTTTTGATGAATATGAAAAAGATATTCTTAATTTGAGAAAATATCTTTTATCTAAAAATGAAAAAATAGAATTTGATAATATTTTATTATTTATTAATACATATATTAAAATCATTAATAAAAATAAAGAAGTAGTTAATTCTATTTTAAAAGAAATTAAGGATACATGGGCTATTAATGATATTGATAAAAGAAATTATAAAATATTAAGTGCAAGAGTAAAAAAAATCAAGTAATTATATTTACTTGATTTTTTGTGATGTATATGTTACAATATTTAAGTTATTTGTATAACAAGGGGGAAAAATGAAATTAAAAATAGTAAAAGATGAACTTGGTATAGTTCCAAATGAATGTGAAATTGAACATTTAAAAATTAGTCATTTTGCTGACTTAAATAAATTAGATGAAATTATGAAGGCAAAAATTTCTTGTGAAATGAATATAAGAGATGCTAGGAATGAATTTACACCATTTTCTGCTTATATAATTAATCTGAAATTTAAAAAGTATTTTAAAGGATTTGATATGAGATTAAATTATTCAAATATTTTTAATGTATTAAATTCACAAGAAAATTTGTTAACAAAATTCGTAAACAATAATGTATATAATCAAGAAGAGAATAATAATGAAGCTGTTATTATGTCTTATAAAAAGTTTCTTTCTGTTTATAGACCTTTGGCGAAATTTTCTGATGAGGTTTCTAGTCAATTAGATTTATTTGAAGATGTAGAAAAAGTAAGAAGTCTAACTCCAAAAGAAGTAAATAGAAATAAAGAATTATGGACTTTATTTGAAGATATGGTTTATTACACTGTTGATGATGAATGGGGTTATAGCTATAAAGATAAATATTTCGAGTATAAAGAAATGGTAACTAAGTATATATATATGACTTATATTACACCTTTAGTAGCGGACTTTGAAATTAATGATGTAGAAAAAGAAATGTTAGTTTCGATGATGAATACTGAAGACGCTAAAGATATAATGTTAGACTTTATAGATAGTACTAAAAATATGAATAGATAAACACTACTTGTGGTGTTTTTTTATTTTGTGTTATAATAATTTTGAGGTTATATCATGACGAGAATGGATAAAAATAATTATTATTTAGATTTAGCAGAAGTTGCTTCCAGTAGAGCAACTTGTCTAAGAAGGAAATTTGGAGCAATAATTGTGAAAAATGATGAAGTTATCTCTACTGGATATGTTGGTGCTCCAAGAGATAGAAAAAATTGTTCAGATTTATCTTTTTGTAAAAGAGAAAAACTAGAAATTCCTAGAGGTGAGAGGTATGAACTTTGTAGAAGTGTTCATGCTGAGCAGAATGCTATTATTAGTGCGGAGAGAAAAAACATGATAGATTCTACCATGTATTTAGTAGGTATTGAAATTCCAAGTGGTGATTATGTGCAAAATGCTAATCCATGTGCTCTTTGCAAAAGAATGATCATTAACTCTGGTATTAAAAATGTTATAATTAGAGAAACAAAAGATCTTTATAGAGAAATAATGGTTAATGAATTTATTGAAAATGACGAAAGTTTAGAAAACGTCACTGGGTATTAATTAGAAGTGAAAGGAAGTAATAATGCAAATTAAATTTAATGAAATTTTGGATAGTGCACATTATGTTAGTAAAAATAGTAAAGACGTTTTTATTGATTATGATAACTTGTATAATATAATCCAAAGTGGTGTTTTTTCAAATAATAAACACTGGTTAGAGGAAAATCCTTTTGATATTTTATCACTAAATACAGAAGATTTAGTTCAACTGCTCTTAGTATATCATTCAGTTGGTTTTTGCTACTGGAAAGAACCAAAGTGGGAAGTTTTAATAGATAATATTAAATATGATGGCGCCTTTGCAATGCTTGGTTTACTTGTTACTAGATTTAAAAAAGATAATTCAATGCTATCAGAAGAAGAGTTCAAAAAACTTATTAAAAGTGAAAACGAAATTCCACTACTTCGTTATCGACTTGAAAATTTAAATTTGATAGAAAATAATTTTTACTATAATACAAAAGAGTTAACTACAGATACTGAATTATTTTCTTACATATTAAATAAATATAACTATTTTAATGATTTTTCTACTTTTGATGGAACAAAAATATATTTTTATAAATTAGCTCAGTTACTTGTTTCAGATATTTTACATGTTAGAAAATTTAAAGAAAATATAGATGTAGATTATAATAATTTAATAGGCTGTGCTGATTATAAAATCCCTCAAGTTTTAAATTGTTATAATATACTTAAATATAGCAGTAATCTTGAAAATATACTTGAATCTAAAGAAGAAATTATGGCCGGTTCTAGTTTCGAAATTGAAATTAGAGCTAATACTTTAGTAGTTATTGATGAAATATACAAGAAGTTGAATAAAACTATTCCTAGAATAGAAATTAATGATTTGATTTGGCTTTTAGGTCAAAATAAAACTAAAATGACTAAGTTATATCACCGCACTTTTACTAATTTTTATTAATAGTTATGTATAGCTACTGTGATAGATAATCTAATTATTTATCTTTTTATGCTATAATATTTGTGGTGGTAATATGGAAAATTATATAAAAAGCTTATTAAATATTTTACATTTTAAAGAAGATAGAATTAATAAGGAAGACATTACAGAAATTTTAAATAAACTTATGCCTTTATTTGGAATAATGGGTTATGAAATTGTTTTTGAACTAGGTGGAACTAATTCATGTGACATTATTAATAAAATGATAGTAATTGACTTTGATGAATTAAATGAATTATCTAAAATAAAAAATGCTGGTGAATATAATATTTTTGTTTTAGAAGTTTTAATTCATGAATTAATACATATAGATAATTTTAATGAAATATTTAAAAATACTAAATACAAAGAGATACTAACTTTTTTGCATAAAGATTCTATAGGTTATATTAATGCACAAACTGAAGAAGAAAAAAATTACTATTTAAGAGAAATAAATTCGAAAAATAATAAAAATATTTATTCAATTCATGAAAGAATTACAAATATTAAAACTAATGAATTACTTTTAATGTGCTGTGATGATAACGTTTTATTAAAAGAATACTTTAAAAAAAGTTTGAATAATCATATCACTAGTGGTTATTTCTTTAATAGAAAAAGGACAAATATAAAATCTATTTTTGAACATTATTATGGAGTTGATGATTTTAAATTTGACGATTATTATTCTAGAATATTATTTGGTCTTGAAATTAACTTAGAAGATGAATCTAAATTAGTAACTTTAATTGAGCCTATAAAAGAAGTGATGCGACCTAGATTTTAGAATAACAATGTAATATATATAAGAGAAAATAGAAGGAGGATATATGATTTATATAGTAAGGCATGGACAAACTGATTGGAATGTTGAAAACAGATTTCAAGGTCAAGCAAATATTGATGTAAATGGTAAAGGGATAGAGCAAGCAAAGGTGTGCAAAGAAAAATTGAAATTCATTAATTTTGATACAGTATATTCTAGTCCTTTAGCTAGAGCTAAAACAACGGCTGAAATTATTACTGATCACGATATAATTTTCGATGATAGATTAAAAGAAAGATTTAATGGAGCTTTAGAAGGTCGAGATAAAACTATGTATAAAAAAAATATTAATTTTTATACTCTAGAGGAGAATGTTTATAATGTTGAACCATTTTCAAAATATAAAAATAGAATATATGATTTTTTAGATGATATACTAACTAATTATGATAGTGAAAATATATTAATTGTTACACATTCGGTAGTTGGTATTATGATAAGATGTTATTTTGAAGGTGAACCAGAAAACTGTGATTATGAAAGTTATAAACTAGGAAATGCTGAAGTTATAAAATATGATTATCAAAGAAAACTAGCTAAAAAATAATTCGTGAAATTTCAAAAATAATATTTTTACTAGATTATTTATTTAATTATGTTATAATTTATATGCAAAGTAGAGGTAACAAATGAAAAAAGATAGATTAATTTTAGTTGATAATATGAAAGGTATACTTATAACATTAACTGTTTTAGGTCATCTTCTTAGTCAAACTTTAGGGAATTTTTTTCCTACAGATGTTGCTTATATATTTATTTATTTTTTTCATATGCCAGCTTTTTGTTTGTTGTCAGGTTTTTTATCTAAAAATTTAGATAAGGATAGAAAAACTTGCTTTAAAAATTTAGTTGTTCCATACATAGTAGTTTATGTAGCTTGGTTTTTATATTATATGTTTGTTTGGAACAGAAATCCATCTTTTAATCTTTTTAGTCCAGGTTATGCTCAGTGGTATTTATTATCTTTGATTACTTGGAAACTAATTACTAAATCTTTTGTTAAACTAAAATATCCTTTAATTATCAGTTTTGTTTTGGCACTTGCTGCTGGATTTACTGATCTGATAGGTTCTGATTTTTCATTGTCTAGAACAATTGTATTTTATCCATTTTTCTTGCTTGGACATTTTTTAACTAAAGAACATATTGAAAAAATCAGATCTTTTAAATTTTGGTATGCTATTATAGGCCTTGTAACTGTGCTGGTAAGTGCTTTTATATATAAAATGAGTTCATTTCCTTTATCAATGTTATATGCACGTGCTAGTTATGAACTTTCTAATGCAACTATGATAGAAGGATTTATAATAAGAATTTTCATTTATATACTTGCGTTGGTAGCAACATTTTCTCTTATTAAATTTATACCAAATAAAAAAACTGTTTTTACTAAAGTTGGTATAAATTCCTTATTAGTTTTAGTTTTACATGTATATATAATTAGGTATTTTTCTTTTACTAATTTATTTGATTCATTTAATTTTGTAGAAACAATTATCTTTATAATTTGTACTTGCCCTGTAATTGTATATATTACGTCTTTAAATATATTTAAAAAAAGTTTTGATTTCATTGTATATAATATAAATAAGACAATAGATTTTTTAGTTGATATAGTAGTTAAAATTTTTAAAAAAACAAAATAATTATCATCGAATTTTTAATTAAAATTGTATTTAAAAATACAAAAAAAATAACTATTATACACATAGTTATGTAGAATTTATGTGTAATAATATAAATTTTGAAGGAGTATTTATGAAAAAATTAATTGTAATAACTGGAGCTAGTTCGGGTTTTGGTAAATCAATGGCTTTAGAATTTAATAAAGCGGGGTATCCACTTTTACTACTTGCAAGAAGACTTGAAAAATTAGAAGAACTTGGTTTGGATAATGTAATTTGCGAGAAGGTAGATGTAACAGATAAAAGTGCTTTTGAAAGTGCAGTTAGAAGAGCAGAAGAAGTGTATGGTAAAACAGATTTGTTAATTAATAATGCTGGAATTATGCTGTTAGGTAATATTGAAAGTCAAGACCCTAAAGAATGGCAAGACATGTTAAATGTCAATGTTATGGGAGTAATGAATGGTATGCAAATTGTTATGAACGACATGAAAGAAAGAAATTGTGGAACTATTATTAATTTCTCTTCTATAGCAGGAGTGAAACCATTTGGAAATCATGCAGCTTACTGTGCTACTAAGTATGGTGTAGTTGGATTATCAGAAGTGGCTAGAGGAGAGTTATCTTCATACAATGTTAGAGTAATGAGGATATGTCCTGGTGCAGTATCTACGGAGCTATTAAGCCATACAACTAGTGATGATATTAAAGATGGGTACTATCAGTGGAAAGATACTCTTGGAGTTGATCAAATTACAGTTGAAGATATAGCTAAAACAGTTAAATTTGCTTACGAATTACCTCAAGGAGTAAACTTGCGTGAAATTCAAATTGCTGATACTAAGCAAGATGCTTAATATATATGAAAAATACTAGAAAATCTAGTTTTTTTTTTCGAATTATTATTAATTATGTTACTAAATTTACTGATAGTAATTTAATGTAATTTGCAAATATTGTAAAATGAAGAAATTATTAATTGCTATTTAGTCATAACGGTGGTATAATTAATAGCAATTCGGAGAGGATTTGTATGAAAAAAATAATTATAGTTTTTTTTGTAGTATTTGGTATATGTTTGTTTATGTATTCAATTTTTAATTTTAATTATCAACCTAGTATTAAAAATGGTATATCGATAGGAAATGGTTTGGATTCTCCCTTGGCAGAAGACTGGGGAGTAACTGTAACTAATGATTTAATAAGAGAAATCAAAGACAAAGGGTTTGACTCTGTAAGGTTACCAGTTAGATTTTCTGATTATATTGATGAAAATTACAAGTTAGATGAAGAATTTATGATGGAAATAGATGGTTATATTAATTATGCTATTTCAATAGATTTAAAAATTATATTGGATTTGCATCATTTTGTTGAATTAATTGATGCGTCTACTATTGGTAATAATGATAGTAAACAATTACCTTCTAACTTCGATTATTTAAAGGCATATTATAGTATTTGGGAACAACTTAGTATTAGATATAAGGATTATTCTAATTTACTTTTTTTTGAAATATTTAATGAACCATCTGGTGATATAACATCTGATGATTGGAATGAAATGGTAGAAAAAACCTTAAATATCATTAGGAAAACTAACCCAAGTCGAAAAGTTATTGTTTCAACTGCTAATATGGCTATTGTTGAAGAGTTTGATAATTTGGTTATTCCGGAAGATAAAAATATTATAGTTACATTTCATTATTATTTGCCTTTAGATTTTGTTTTTCAAAACGATGAAAATCATATTGGATATGAAAGTGATGATTTAGTTTATTGGGATGCTACTGATGAAAACATTAATTTAATTCGTGAAAAATTTCAGATTGCTAAAGAATTTTCTGATAAACATAATGTTGAGGTATTGGTGGGAGAATTTGGAGTTAATAAGCTAGCTCCTGAAGAATCTAGGATTATTTATACTAATCAGATTGCGAAAATATCCAGAGAATTCGGGTTTGGTTATATTTACTGGGAATTAGCTCATAATTTTGGTATTTATGACGTTGAAAAAGATGAGTGGAACGAAGAAATGGTTTCAGCTTTATTAAAATAAAAGAGGTGTAGTATTGTCTAATGTTATTGATGTTTTTAGAACAGAAAAAAAATATTTTATAAAAAATAATCAAGTTATAAATTTGAAAAAGTATCTAGATTTATTACTTGAAAAAGATTCTTTTTCTCAAAATGATAATGGATATATTATAAAAACATTATATTTTGATAGTTATAATGATAAAGATTATTACGATAAGATTAATGGAGATTTATTTAGAAAAAAAATAAGAATGCGTACTTATGGTACTGATGGTTCTAGTATTAAATTAGAACTTAAAGAAAAAGAAAATGCAAATCAAAGAAAAAGAAGTGTCTTGTTAAGCAAATCTCAAGCTAGTAAAATTATAATTGGTGATTATTCGCCTTTACTTGAAATTGGTAATGAGTTATCTTTATATTTGTATAGTATAATGCAAAGAGAAGTGTATAGACCCAAATGTTTGATGTCTTACAATAGATTGGCGTATTATTCACCAACGAATCAAATTAGAGTTACTTTTGATACTAATATAAAGTATAGCTTTAGTGACTTTGAACTTTTTGATGACTCTGTAAAATTATTACCTGTTAATTTTGATCCTATACTAGAAGTTAAATATGATGGATTTTTACTTCAACCTATTAGAGATGCTATTAACAATTTTAATTTAGTTGAGACTTCAATTAGTAAATATGTCTTAGCAAGACAAGATAAAAAATAATTAAGAAGTGAGGATTTATTATGAAAAATGATATTATAAGTTATTTAGACGCTGAAATTGTTTCAGCAAATTTAGGAATGGTAGCAATAAGTTTTGCTGTAGCTTTTGCTTTAGGGGTTATGCTTTTTATAGCATATAAGTTTTGTTATTCGGGTTCAGCATATAATGGGAGGTTTAATGTATCTTTACTTTCATTGACACTTATAACTACTTTAGTTATGAGTGTTATAGGAGGTAATGTTGCACTTTCTTTAGGTATGGTTGGAGCTTTATCTATTGTGCGTTTTCGTACAGCAATAAAAGATCCTAGAGATACTGTATATATATTCTGGGCTATTTCTATTGGTATTTGTTGTGGTGTTCATTCATTTGTACTTGCCTTTATAGGTTCTGCTGCTATTTTTTTAACGATGTTAATTTTTGCAGTTGTTAAGACGAATGACAGATTTTTAATCATTATTGAAATGCCATTAGAATATTCTGAAAAATTCGAAAAAGAAATTCAATTATATTTCCGCAGCAAAGCAAAATTTTCTATTCAAAATGTAACTAAAAATAATGTTGAGTATATTTACGAAGTAAATGAATCTATTATTAGAAAATCTAATGAAATAAATGGTGGTTCGTTTGCTTCTCATTTAAAGGATAAAATAAAAATTAATAGATATAGTTTAGTTATGCAAATGGATGAAATGAGTAGATAAGTAATGAATAGCAAGAAAGTAATAATTATATGCGCAGTAATAACTATAATTGTTGCTATTGTAATAGAAATGTATGTGAATAATCCTTTAAAAGATTTTCAATACTTAGAGTCTGCTAAATTTAACGAGGAAACTACTGATTTATCGGGCGTTAAAATATATGATGACCCTAATTTTCCTTTAGTTGAATTTGATTATGGTACTACAACATACTGGGATAAACAAATTATTGTTAACGAATCTTTAACTACTGAGTTACCTCTAGTAGTTATTGATGTTGGATATGATACTATAGAAAAAAATATGTACTGGGATAGTGAACTTGGTTATATGAGACCCATTGAAGGTGTGGATCCATATTCTTATGGTGTTGTTTCAATAATTGATAATGATGATACTATAAATGTATTAAGTGATGATCCCTCTATGACATCTAATTCACTTGTATCTATAAGGGGAAATACATCTCAAGGATATGACAAAAAGCAATATAAAATAGTTTTAACTGACGAAAAATATGAAAATAAAGATATGAATGTTTTAGATGTTGGTACTGGTCATGAATGGGTTTTAAATGGTACATTTACTGACGGAACTATCATGAGAAATTATCTTGCATATACCTTAGCTGGTCAATTTATGAATTATTCACCTGATTCTGCATATGTTGAGTTGGTAATAAAAAATGGTGATACATATGAATATCAAGGTATCTTTTTGTTAACTGAATCAGTAGAAAGAGGTTCTGATAGAGTTGATATACCAAAATATTCTAGTAATAGTATAAATCATGCCACATTTATTATGAAAAGGGATAGATTTTCAGATGATGGTGTTTTTTTAGATAATTATTCTTTTGAAAATGAACTGGCATATGGTTTTATAGAAGTGTTATATCCTAATGATTTGTCTAGTAGTACAGTTGATTTGCTGACCTCTAAAGTCGATTCGTTTGAAAAAGCTTTATATTCTGATGATCCAACTGAATTTGAGAAATACAAAAATTATATTGATATTGAATCTTTCTATGATTATTTTATTATTAATGAATTGTTCTTGAATTATGATGCTGGTTTTAATTCAACTTATTTTTATAGTGACTATTCTGGGAAAATTATAATGGGGCCGGTTTGGGACTTTGATTTGGCATTTAATAATGATAGGTTCGTTGAAGCTAATTTCGAAACTACAGCCTTTCATAATGCTCCATGGTATGATAGACTTTTAAAAGATGCTTGGTTTGTAGAGAGTTTAATTAATAGATATCATGAACTTAGAACTTATTATTTATCAAATGATCATTTTTTCCAACTTGTAGATAGTGTAGATAACCATTTAGGGAGTGCTATTGACCGAGAGTGGTCTAGATGGGGTTACTATTATGAAGCGAATTTATATAATTTATTTGAATCTGGTGATACTGATTATGAATCAGAAGTACAAAAAATTAAAGATTCTTTTTTAAAACATTCCGAGTGGTTAGACGAGAATATTGATAGTTTGTATCAATTCACTGATCAAAATTTAGACACTAATTCAGACATTAACATTAATTGGGGTAATGTCTTAGGATTTACTTTTGTAGCAATTTGGATTGTTGCTGTTATAATATTACAAAGGAGGATGAGTTAATATGAAAGATAAAGTTGTTGCTAAATACAAAAAGAAAAATAGAAAAAATTATTCTAAAACTAAACAAAGAAGAAAGGTGTTATTTTACTTTATGTCCATTTCTTCAATTATATATATTCTTTGGAGATTTTTTTTCACACTGCCTTTTGATTATGGTGTTCTTGCCATGGTTTGTGGTCTTTTACTATTTATATCTGAACTGATTGCAGTTGTTGAAGGAATTTTAAATCAAAATGCTTTTGCAGATTCTGTAGTTCCGGATATGCCTATAATATCTGATGATATGTTTCCAGAAGTTGATATTTTGATTGCTACTCACACTGAAGAAAAAGAACTATTGTATAAAACTGTTAATGCTTGTAAATTTTTGAAATATCCTGATAAAAACAAAATAAATATTTATTTGTGTGACGATACTAATAGACCTGAAATTAAATCTTTGGCTGATGAAATGCAAATAAATTATATTACTATATTAAATAATAAACACGCTAAAGCAGGAAATTTAAATAATGCTATTAATAAAACAAATAGTCCTTTAATTGTTACTTTAGATGCAGATATGATAGCAAAAAGTGATTTCTTATTAAAAACTGTTCCTTATTTTTTCTTACCAAAATATAAAAAGAATAAAAAAGGGGATTTTGTATTAAAAGAAGCTCACGAAATTGATGAATTAGAAAAAATAGGTTTTGTTCAAACTCCACAAACTTTTTATAATCCAGATATGTTTCAGTTTAATTTATTTGCTGAGAAAAATATTCCTAATGAACAAGACTATTTCTTTAGAGAAGTTAATGTAGGTAAGAATGCTACTAATTCACCTATCTATGCTGGTTCTAATACTGTTATTTCTAGAGAAGCTCTTAACTCAATAGGTGGTATAAGAACTGGAACTATCACCGAGGATTTTGCTACTGGGATGGATATACAAGCTAAAGGTTATACTTGCATTGCTATACCTGATCCATTAGTTTCTGGTTTATCTCCTACTACTATAGAAAGTTTAATAAAACAAAGAGTTAGATGGGGTAGAGGTTGTGTTCAAACTTTATTGAGACCGAAATTTTTCTTTTCTAAAATTTCTTTATCTGCGAAGTTATCATATTTTGCCTGTTTACTATATTGGACTACATTTTTTAGAAGAACTGTTTATATATTTTCTCCTATATTATATACTGTGTTTGGTATTTGCCTTGTTAATCTTAATATAAATGAATATTTATTAATAGGATTACCTACATATTTAATTTATAATATAAGTCTTAAAAAATTATCTAGAGGAAAAATTGACTTTAGATGGAGTAATACTGTAGATACTATTTTAGCTCCATACTTAGTTATACCAATATTGTTAGAAACATTTGGTATTAAATTGAAAAAATTTAACGTTACTGAGAAAAGTAATAAAGTTGCTAAGAATACTAGATTTATTTATGCTTTACCTAACATAATTTTCTTATCTGCAAGTGTTATAGGTATTATATTTACCCTTGATTCAATAATATTTGGTGGATTTTATTTCAATTTAATTATTTTATATTGGTTACTTATAAATTCTTATTTCTTATTTATGAGTATTATATTTATGTTAGGAAGAACGAACTATCGCGATAGTGAGAGATTTGAAGTATCTATACCAGTAGAAATAATTGAAGAAAATAACACATATAATGGAACTGTCGTTGATATTTCTGAAACAGGTTTATCATTTACTTTAGATAATCCTATATTCTTTAATTCAAAAGAAAAGTTAGTTATTAAAATTAAAGATAGACAATATAATGCAATGCTTAGTGCTAAAATTGTCCATACTGTTGCCATAGATAATCATATGTTTAAGTATAATCTAATTGTAACAGATATTGATGATGAAAATAAAAAAGAATACTTTGGACTTATTTACGATAGAAACTTTGTCTTTGCTACAACTATTAAAACAAAAGGTATTGAAGATATGCTGCTTTTCTTTAAAAAGAAATCACAAAAAACTGTTACATCTAATAGACTTTTGTTGCGAGTTGTTTTGGATAAAAAATATAAAACTGATTCTGGGAAATCATTTTATATATATGATTTTAATGGTCAATATTTATCTTCCACTCAAAATATTTCTTCAGTAAATGTTTATATAGTTGATGATGTTTTAATTACTGCGCGTAATACTAAAAAAGTAGTGCAAGGAAAATATTTGTATGAAATTGAAAATTGGGAATCAGTTGTTAAGAAACTTAAAAAAAAGTTTAATTAATATTGGTTTTTAACTCACTTTGAAAACAATGGATAAAGAAGCTTTATAAGCTTCTTTTAATATGAGTGTTTATAATAAGTATTTAATTATATTTTCTGGCAATTATTATGAATATTTGTTATAATTTTTCATGAAGGAGTGATGAAAATGGCTTACGATTTTAAAAAAGAATATAAAGAATTATATGCTCCTAAAACGAATCCTTCTATTGTACTAGTTCCTAAAATGAATTATCTAGTAGTACGTGGAAAAGGAAATCCGAATGAAATAAATGGAGAATATTTAAAATCTATTTCTCTTTTATATCCAGTAGCTTATACTCTTAGAATGAGTTATAAAAGTGATTATAAAATAAAAGGTTTTTTTGAGTATGTTGTACCACCACTTGAAGGATTTTGGTGGCAAGATGGAATAAAAGGTTATGATAGTGCCCAAAAAGATAAGTTTTCTTGGATTTCTTTAATTCGTTTACCAGATTTTATCACGAAAAAAGATTTTGACTGGGCAATTAAAACTGCTACTCAAAAGAAGAATCTTGATTTTTCAAAAGTAGAATTTCTTACTTATGAAGAAGGATTATGTGTTCAGTGTTTACATATTGGGCCTTTTGATGAAGAAACTGTGACTACAACTAAAATGGAGCAGTATATTCATGAAAATGGATATTCACTTGATCTTAGTGAATCTAGACACCATCATGAAATATATCTGAGTGATCCTCGCAAAGTGGATGTTTCCAAACTTAAAACTATTATAAGGCATCCTATAATTTTAAAAAAATAATATGTTTGTAAATATCTTTTTTTAATGATATAATTTATTGACGTGTTTATTTAGAAAAAGAAAAATAAATGAGAAAATATTTAAAATGTTATACGTTACAAATATTTAATTAAGGAGTACATAATATGGTAGATTTACATTTACATACGACATATTCAGATGGAAGTGCAACTTCGATTGATATGCTTACTGAATTAGAAAATCAAAAGATTAAAAATATATCTTTTACTGACCATGATACAACCATGGTTTATAAAGAATTAAGCGAAATTGATGTATCTAAAATTTATAGTGGCAAAATTTATAGTGGTATAGAAATTACTACATTTTTTAAGGGTAGTAGAATCGAAATTTTAGGATACGGTTTTGATAATTATCAATTAGTTAATGATAAAATTAATGAGATGAATAATGTAGACTTTAAAACTATTATGAAAAAATTTAGGAAAAGAATTTTAAAACAGTTTGATGAATTAAATCTAAAATATGATGATAAATTTAATGATGTAGAACACATGATTAGTGTAGATAGATATGAAGTTAAATTATACAAATCTGTTTTGGAAAATAATCTGGACGCAAAAGAAAAAATGCAAGAAGATTATTGTTATGCGAATGAAAGCTTTTTTAGAAAATGTATAGCAAACCCTAAAAGCAAATTTTACTGTGATTATCATCAATACAGACCTGCTGTTATTGATGCAATTAATTTAGTGCATGATAATGGAGGTTTATGTTTTTATGCTCACCCGTATGGTTATTCTATTGATGAACCAGTAGCTTTTACAGAAGATTTGATAAAATATTGTATAGAAAATAATGCACCGTTAGATGGAATCGAAACTTATTATTATAATGTTGATCAAGAGCAAATTAATCAAATGAGTAAACTAGCTTCTAAATATTCATTATTATCTTCTGGTGGTAGTGATTGTCATGGGCTTAGTAAAAATGAAGTTTCTTTGCTAGGTAAATACTTAAGTGGTAATGTAAAAATAAAAAAAGAAGACATAGGAACTTGGTTAGACGATTTACCAACTTTTTATGAAAATAATAATTAATTTTAAATTTTAATGTAAGGAAGTTATGTATGAAAATAATTAATGAAGATGAATTTAACATAGTTGATATAAAAGTCTTTGTTTGTGTTCCTGGTGCTGGTAAAACTTATTTAGCAGAAACAGACTCGAATTTTGTTGATATAGATAGAATAAGATCTAATATAACTTATAATAGACCACTAGATTTTTCTGTAGAAGAACATGAAAAACTTAAGGGAAGTAATAAAAATGGTGATAGTGAGTCTAAGAAAAAAAATGCATTACATAAGATTAAGGAAATTATATGTAAATCTCTAGAGGATAACAAAATTATTTTATGTGCTCCTTTACCTGAAGTTGTAGATTATATTAATGAATTGAATGTACCTTATGCTTTGGTTTTTTTTGATATAAAAGATAATGATTTAATTAAAGAAAGATTAATTGCTAGGGGAAATCAAGAAGCTTTTGTTAAAAAAAACTGCGATGAAATAATTGCTAAGATGTATTATGAGATGAATTTGAAAGACACGAGATCTAAAATTAAAATTTTGTTATCAGGAAATGAGTATTTATCTGATGTTTATCAGTTAATAAAAAATAAAAAGTTGTAATTGTGGTATTTGTATTTTCCGAAAAAAGAGTTTGATTTAACTTTAAATCTGTTGACGATGTTGACAGTTTTTTTATTGTTGTATAAAATTTATTTAATTAAAAATTTAGAGTTATTTATTATAGTTATTATATATGCTATAATATTATTGATGTAAAATGACATATAGAGTATATTAAAAAAGTAATTTATGCTTTTATGTAATTTTGAAAGGAAATGTAGATGAATAATTATAATCTTATAAAAAAATATCTTCCGTATGGAAATCAAGAAATTAAGGATAAAGAAGCTATATTAGAGTTTATTCAAACTTTTGAAAACAATTTATTGAGAGAAAACATTTTTGGCCATTTAACAGCTTCTGCTTGGGTGTTAAATGAAGACTTTAATAAAATACTATTTTTATATCATAACGATTTTGATGGTTATATATACCCAGGAGGACATGCTGATGGTGAAAGTGATTTGTTAAAAGTTACCTTAAAAGAATTAGAAGAAGAAACTGGTTTAAAAGATGTATTTTGTTCTGAAGAAATTTTTTCACTTGAATGTGGTCCTGTTTTAAGTCACATAAAGAAAGGCGAAAATGTAAGTGCTCATACTCATTATAATGTTTCTTATTTAGTAATAGTGAAAAATGAAGATATGAATAAGGTAAGAATTTTAGAATCAGAAAATTCATCGGTTGAATGGTTTGATATTGTTACTGTTGATATTAATAAATTAGTTAAATGGTTTCAACCAGTTTTTGTTAATGTAAGAGAAAAAATAGTTTCTAATGAAGAAAAACTAAAATGTAATTATAAGGTAGCTGGAAAAAATAGTATAGTAAAAGAATTAGGATAAAAAGCATGACAGAAGTAGAAGTTTTAGTTAGGGTATTTGATGATAAGGAAACCGTGCTTAATAAATTATCAAAGTATAAATTTATAGGAGAGAGTAGCGTTTTAGATATATATTACTATGATGAACTTAGATCTAATTTAAAACCTATAGATAATAAAATATATGAATGTTTTCGAACTAGAGAAAAAAACAATAAAAATTATTTAACTTATAAAGTTGATAAATATTCATCAGATGGTAAATGGCTTTACTCAGAAGAAAATGAAACAATTATAGAAGATGCTATTGTAATGAAAAAAATAATTGCTAATTTAGGTTTAAAAGAATTGATTAGAGTAAAGACAGTGAAATTAATTTTTTTATATGGTAATTATGAAATAGTATTAGAGGAAGAAGAAACGTTAGGTTTATTTTTGGAAGTCGAATATAAAGGTGAAATTTTAACTGATGAATTAAAAATAAAAAAAGAAATCCAAGAATTTATAGACTCATTAAGTATTAAAGTATCTGAAGAATTGAATTCAGGTAAGCCTGAGCTTTTGTTAAACTTAAAAAAATAAATAATTATATTTAAAAGAGTGTTCTTAATATTATTGTAGAATTTAAAATTTAAAATATTTTAGAAAGGAAATAACTGATTGTATGAATTTAAGTGAAACAAAAGTAAGGTGTAAATGGTGTCCATGCAAAAATGAAGAATATATTAAATACCATGATGAAGAGTGGGGAAACTTTAAAGTAGATGATCATCATTTATTTGAAATGTTAATTCTGGAATCTTTTCATGCAGGTTTGTCTTGGGAATGTGTTTTAAATAAAAGAGATTATTTTAGAGAAGCATATGATAATTTCGAACTTGATAAAGTAATGAATTATAATGAAGAAAAACAAGAAAAACTTAGAAATAACTCAAATATTATAAGAAATAAACTGAAAATAAAAGCATCAGTTAAAAATGCAATTATATTTAATGACTTAGTTAATGAATATGGTTCGTTTTATAATTATTTGAAAACATTTACTGGAGAAGAAATTATATATGAAACTGATAAAACTCATTCAGAAGTATCTGATAATATTTCTAAAGACTTATTTAAAAGAGGTATGAGATTTGTTGGTACAGTGATTATATATTCTTATCTGCAAGCTGTAGGTATAATAAATTCACACGATAAGGAATGCTTTTTATATAAAAGTAATTTATAAAATATCTGTAAATGGAAGAAGGTATAAAATGAATGATGATAATATAAAGTATGATGTAATTGATAATAAAAATACAAATAATAATACATATAGAAACGAAATTAAAACAGATTTTCCCGAATATGATTTAGGATTTATTTGTGATGAAAGTTTAAATGTAGATGATTACGCACTTCTTAATAAAATTATAAAAAGTTTTGGTGGTACTGAAGTAAAACTAAATCAAAATAAATTTTGTGAATTAGTAGAACTTGCTAAAAATCATGTTTATCCTTCGGAATCACTGTTTAGACTAGCAATGAATTTCACGGGAGGGCCAATAAATTTTGAATTAATATAAGATTATTTTATTGAAAAGAATGACCCGGATTATCTATTAGAATTATATAGTGTTAGCGATGAAGTTAATTTAGATTTTGATAACTCAATTAATAAAATTAAGAATACAGATAATAATGAATTTATACAATATATTATTGATAATAGACGGCAAGCTAATTTAGATGATAACTTTATTAACAAGCTTCGTAAATAAAAATTCAGTATTAACTAATATAAACAGGGGAATGTAGATTTAAACAAAACCTTGCATTAAGCATTTGTTTATATAGGTTTTTTTAATTTTTTTTTTACATATTTAATAAATTTAGTAATCGGAAAAGTGAAAATATTATATAATCCATATCGAAAACAAGAGGATTATGAAAAGAGATAATTTTAATAATATTATGAATAATTATAAAATAAAACTTTTAAATGAAACTAAAAGTGTATTTGGTTTAAATGGTTTAGAGATAAGTCATAGTGACGATGTTTATTTTTCTATCATAAAATGAATGGTGAAGATGTTGTTTTAACTGAACCATCATTGGAAACTGAAAAAAGAAGATAAATATGTATGAAGAATGTCTAAATAAGAATTCTTTTTTATTTTCTAGGTTATTATTATTGTGTTATAATGTTAAAAGATACAGTGTAAATATGTATGATACTAATTAATATTTATGAACTAGGAGGTAATAGAAATGACTTATAAAGA
>CAYJFJ010000017.1:0-27480 GCA_964369845.1 uncultured Muribaculaceae bacterium
TATTATTATCTTGATTATCGATAGATGAAAAAAATAAATACTTATCAGCTTCAGTAGTATGTTTTTCTAATTCAGCTTTATACTCAGTTAAATCCAAAGTATTACTATCAACTATTTCATCTCTTAAATTATATAAATTATTTTTTTTATTTTTTAATTTATCATAAGATTCTTTACTGATTTTATTTTTATTTACATTCATAAATTTTTCTATTTTAATAATTAAATTATCTACATTAATTAAAATTTTATCATATTCCCTATTTTCATATCCATCTTTTAAAACTTCATATTTATAAAGATTTTCAAGATAAGAAATCTCAAGCTCAATACTTTTTAACTCATTATCTATTGATTCATAAAAAGTTTCTTCTTCAACTATTTTCTTTTCACCAACATCTTTTTCTTCTGTATTTTCTTCTAGTATATGCTCTTCTGCTATTATTTCTTCAGATATAAAATCTTTCTCTTTTTCATTTATTTCTACATCTGAAACTTTTTCATCGCTAGCTATAAGTTGTATGTCATCTCTTTCTTTTTCTAAATCAAAATTTTTCTCCGCACTTTGTTGCTTATCTAATTTTATTTCATGATTTATATTTCTTTTAGTTTCTTCTAAAAAGTAATCTTCGATTATAATATCTTCAGCTAAAATTTCGTTATTTACATTATCAGTTAAAATAACTTTTTCAAGCATATCTAAATCATCAAGATTATTAACAACTTCAGTAAAAAAAACTGGTTCGTCATTTAAATTGATAAAATTTTTATCTTGTTCAATCAGTTTTTCTTGTTTAGAAATAACAACTTTTAAATCCTCAACTTTTTCAGAAATATTTTCATTTATTACAATTTCTTCTTCCAACAATTCTTCACTTTTAGCTTCATAAATAATGGCAAGTACAGAGTCAGATTTAAAAAAAACTTCGTCCATTGCAATTTTTATTTCTTTTTCAATTTTTTCATCACTTAAAGAATAATATTTGATTATTTCAACATAAGATTTTTCAACAACTTCTTCTTTTAATTTAAAATATTCTAAATCATCTTTATAACTAAAATTTTTGATTTTAAAATCAGTTTTCTTTTCAAATATTTTATCAATTTCATCTACTATAATTTTTCTTAAAGTATTTTCTTCTTCTACTGGTAATGATATATTAGGTTCATCTGTCTTAAGAGAATCTTCATATGATTTTAAAACTTTTTCTTTTAGTGTATTAAATGTAAAATTATTAGCTTTCTTTGTAAAAAAGCTAACTAATAATTTAAATAATAATCCTAATATTATAAGTGGTATAAATACTACAATAATAAAAATCAACAATAAAAACTTAACTCTATTCATAAAACCTCACATAAAAATTATATCATAAAAAAAACAAAACCGTAGTTTTATTATTTTTTGCAATAATTTTTTCTTTTCTTTCTAATTATTGGTGGAAGTTTAAAATTTTCTTTTTCAAACAAATTTAAAAGTTCAGATAGACCTTTTTCAATTTTAAACTGACATTCTTCCTCATATAAAGGAACTATCATATAAAAATTTATATATTTACCAGAGCTAAGGGTTAAGCCAGTTGGATTACCATCTTTATCTGAAGTATATAAAAGAAGTGCATTATTATACTTAACATCATCAGAGTAACTTTCACCATTAGAAATAGTATGACCACTTCCTAGCCAAGTTAAATTATTAATAGGTACTCTAGATAAATTTTGTAATAAGAAAAGAGGCCATGTATCGCTATGTAGTTCACTTTTATAATTCCAAGTTGGAGGCATATATAAAACTAACTCTGCATTAGTATATTCATTAACATCATCATCACAATCAATAGACATTTTATGTGCGCCCATTCCGTTAGTAACTACAGTATAAAAATTCCTGTCTTTTGTAGGCTTAATAATATATAAATCTACTTTTATATCCCAAGATACATTTTCTTGTAAAACAGTTTCAACTTCACCAAATTTATCTACGATATAATCGTCTAGTTCTAAAAATTCTTGATGATTATATATTTCTATATGACCCTCAATTTTGTTTTTAAAAATACTGAATACAGACATAACTTCCCCTTTTCACTAACCTTATATATTATAACTAATTACAACAAAAAAATAAATACCTTATGGCATTTATTAAATATTATCTTTTTGTTTATACATTGTAATTAAACTTTTAAGATTCATTTTACTACCATTATTTAAAATAGCATTAGAATATATCTTAATAGAAATATTTGCCACTACAATAATAGTTAAAATTAAAATCACTATAGAGATTATTAAATCAGTAGTATTAGCAAGTCCTGTAATATACCTAGTAGGCATTGAAAAAGGTGAAGATAATGGTACATATGAACTAATTTTATTTAAAATACTAGTCGGATCCATTAAAGTAAAATATCCAAAATAAAATCCTGCTACTAATATTAAATTAACTGGAGTATTAACTATTTGAACGTCTTCAATTCTATTTACCATTGCTCCAGTTAATGCAAATAAGAATGAAAAAAGTAAATATCCAAGTAAATAGTAAATCATAAATACTGAAATAAATGAAAATGATACATCAATATTTTCAAAAACCACATTAATAATATCTCCAGGTAAGAATATATAAGCACAAAGTAGTCCAAACACTGTTAAAGCTATTATTTGCAAAAGACCAACAAGACCAAGTCCAAAAGTCTTACCTAATATAATACTTTTACTATTTGTTGAAGTTAAAAGTGTTTCTACAATTTTACTAGTTTTTTCGGTAGTAACAGCAGATGAAACTTGATATGCAAATAAGTAAATTGTAAAAAATAAAGCAAGAGATACGAAAGAACCAATTGTTGCAGCTGCTGCACCATTTTCAGTGTCTTCAGCCAAAGTAGTATCAAGAGCAACATTTTCAATATTTAAAACAGGATTTAAAGCCATTAATTCATCTTCAGTTAAATTTAGTTTAGAAAGTTGTAGATTTGAATACACACCCTCTATGACAGTTAATAAATATTCACTAGTAGAATTCATAATTCCAGTTTCAGATGTAAAAGTTATGTTTAAATTATTAGATGAACTATTAACTTCTAAAACATAATCATATTCTTCGTCATTTAATTTTTTTTCTATTTCTTCATTACTAATATTTACGTTTAATACTTCGTAATCAAGCCCTAAGTTATAGTCCTCTAAATTAATTAAGGAATTTTCTAAAACATTACTTTCATCAACTATAAGAACTTTATCAGTAAAAACCTCTTCCAAGTCAACATTAGCAAAGCTAAGTATGTTAGGTATATTTGCTATAACTAATATAAGAGCCATAAAAATTAAATTAACAACAATAAAAGTTTTTTTTCTAATTATTTCATTAATAGAAAATAATGCAACAGTTAAAGTATTTTTCATTATAAATCACTTCCTTCAGATGCTCTTTCAACAAATATATCATGTAAACTAGGTTTAACTAACTCAAATTTTTTCAAACCTATTTTTCCTTTTACAATTTCTTTTAGTAAATTATCTACATTAGATTCACTAGATATAACACATTCATATTCACATTCATCATTTTTATTTATTAATAAATTATTTTTAATAATTAAGTTTTCTATATCTGAATCTGTTTCAATTAATAATTTTTTTGAAACATATTCATTTTTAATACTTTTCAAATTACCTTGTAAAATAGTCTTTCCTCTATTAAGTATTAATAAATCAGTAACAAACTCCTCGACAGAGCTCATTTGATGACTAGATAAAATAATAATTTTACCTTTTTCCACTAATTCAAACACAACACTTTTTAAAAGTTCACTATTGACTGGATCAAGACCACTAAAAGGTTCATCTAAAACAATAAGTTCAGGATTATGTATAACTGCAATGATAAACTGAACTTTTTGCTGATTTCCTTTAGATAATTTATCAGCACTCATATTTTTATATTCAGTTACTTTAAGTCTATCAAGCCAGTAATCAAGTTCTTTTTCAGCTACGTCTTCTTTCATTCCTTTTAATTTAGCAAAATATAGTAATTGATCATATATCTTTATTTTAGGATATAATCCTCTTTCTTCTGGTAAATAACCAAAATTAACGGAATTTCTATTAACTTCTTCGCCATTCCAAGTAATTTCACCAGAATCTTTTTTTAAAATACCTAAAAGCATACGGATAGTAGTTGTCTTACCTGCCCCATTAGTGCCAAGTAGTCCATAAACGCCAGGTTTACTAATTTCTAAATTGATATTATTAACTACTTTTTTAGTTCCGTAACTTTTATTTACATTTTTAATAATTAAACTCATAACTTCTCCTATATTTATAGTATATCATAAAAAAAACAGTATTTAACAAAAAATAATCATATTATTGATTTTTAGTAATACCAGTGATATAATACAAGACAAAGAAAAGATTTTGGTGGGGAGATAAAAATGTACGAAGAAAAAAAATTTAAAGAAGTTAACTGGATACCTTTATTAATTAAAGCAGGTATTATAATAAGTGTAATAATTATTGTAATAATTATTATTAGTATAACAACAAATAATACCAAAAATGATAGCTTTAGTGAACTTTATAGAAACAATATGAATGAATTTAAACAAGCAGCAACTAATTACTTCATAGAAACTGAATTACCTAGTAAAACTGGTGATACTATTCAAATAGAGTTAAGTAAACTAATAGAAGAAAAAAGTATATTAGATTTTACAAATAATGGTAAAAGTTGTAATCAAGATGAAAGCTATGCAAGTGCAACTAAAGTAGATAATAATAATTATTCACTAAAAATTTTTCTAAGCTGTAACTCAAAAGAAGATTACATTATAAGTAATATTAACACAAGTGAAAAAATAGCAATAGAAATACCTACTACAGAAAATGCAAATGAAGTAATAAATGTTAAAACATCATTAACAACTCAAATGTATGCAGGAAATAGTTTTTATGCATCATTTGATATATACTGCGAAATATGTGAAGAAGATATAAAATAAATATCTTCTATTTTTTTGCAAAAAAAAAGATATAAATCTTTTTTATCCTGCATTTTCTTCAGTTACAACTTCGCCCATAGCAACTTTAATAGCATTAGTACAAGGAGTACCATCTGGATCTGCTACACAACTTGAACATACTTTATATTCGCTTTCAACTTCTGAAAATCCAGAAAATAAACCGAATGCAGCATCAACAATTGTTGGTATAAAGAAAATAACAATACCAGCAGCAAATCTTCTAACTAAAGAACTAGTTGCTTTTTTGATTTCATCTTCTTTACTAGCAATTACAGCTTTTCCTAAATCGATAGCTCCTAATATAATTATAATTACTGGAATAACAATTTTGAAAACTGTCATAATTACACCAATAAATTGCCATATAGAAGCAGTTTCAGTACAAAAATTTAAATCCATTTACATCTCTCTCTTTCTTCTCTTTTATTTTATCTAATTATAAGTGATTAGTCAACTAAAATATACCAAATATACCACTTTTACCACTATCTTCAGTAAATCTACTGAATCCTAAGTTAATAAGTAAAGTAACTATTTCAGGATTTTTATCAAGTTTATCATCAATATTTGATAAATTATGAAATATTGTCGAACCACTTTCTTTTTCAAAATCTTTAACATCACTATCAGTTAAAATACTTTTATTAAGCAGTATTTTCTTACCAAGTAATTTATCAAAAATACGATTATCATTTCTAATTAATTTATTAAGTTTAATCAAACCAGGTTCAATTAAATAAATTACATCAGTACAAAGCTCACCTTCATTTTCATTTAAATCTACTAAAATAATATCTTTATCATGATTTTCACCAATAAAATTGTTTAAATAAAAATTTTGAACACTTTGAACTGAATCATCTAAATAACTAAAATCAGTTCTATCTATTTCACACGTTGCAACAGAGTAATGCTTCTTTAAATGGTTCTTAAAAACATAAGTAAGGGTTGTTGCCCCAGCATGGTCAGTAACATTTTTAATGCCAATTACTCTTTGTGCTAATACTCCTTTAACTTCAGGCTTAGGAGCTAAATCATTAAACATATTAGTTTTAGCAGGAGCTTCGCTATTAAGTTGTTGATATGAAACTACATCTTTATAACTGTTAGGATTATCTATTAAAAATGCAACAACTTCTGATTTCTTAGTAAAATTATAAATTCCCATTGAAACAAGCTGAGACATATACATAGGAGAATTAACAGTTGGCGAATCATCTAGTAATAATATTACTTTACTCATATCAAACATAAGTGACAATTCTTGTATTGTTCGTATATTTTCGTAACCTTTTATAGCAGTTACATCAATAATCATTTTATTGTAAAAAAAGTTAGAAAACTGAGCAGATATTTCTTCGACAGAAAAAACACCATTCACAGTTTTAATAACATCTATATCTAAAGTACCTAGTAAAGTACTATATTTATTTGAAATAATAACATTCATATTCCACTCACCCTTTCTATACTAAGTATAAACTAAGATTTCCAATTTGAATATCTCTAGTTTCACCTTTTATGTTAAATGTTAAGATATCTCCCAAGTATGGAAGACTAAAGCTATAAAATAAAATAATATCATAATGAAAATTTGTTCTATCAACGCAATAATTATATCTACCATTAGTAGATTCTGCAGGTACAACTGTTCCATCTAAATTAGCTCCAGCATACCCTTCAGGACATGCACCAGTAGCGCTATAACTTTCATTTAATAAAAAATTATTAATTAAATCTCTTGAAGTAAAAGTGTAACCTTCATATTTTTCCACCATTTCTTTTACATCATTTTTCATCCTAAATACATCACTATAATTAAGTGCAAGAATTAAAAATGTAGCAAAAAGAAAGATAAACATAGTTACCAAACCAAACACCCATGTCGTTCCAGTAGCTTCTCTCATTAATTACACCTCGATCCTGTTAAAGATTTAGTTTCACCTACTACAGAAAATCTAAAAACAGATCTAATTAAAGGTATATCTAAACTATAAAATAAAACAACACTATAATAGCAGAAAATCTCGTCTTCTTCAGGGTCAGAAATCGCAAAACCAGTTTGTTGACCTCTAATACAAATAGCAGCTTCGTCTGCAGTAGTGACCAAATTTCCATCACGATTATAACCTCTATAACCATCAGGACAAGTCCCAGTAGAACGATATGATGCTTGCGCCATAATATCTACTATTTCTTCACCAGTAGTACCAGTAAGCGTATTAGACATAATAACACCTCTATCACGCTCTATTAAATTAATAATTTCATCTTTAACAGTAAAAGCATTAGATCTATTAATAGTAACACTCATAATACCCGTAAAAAGTAATATAAATAAAATTACTATATTAAATAAAAATGTTCCACCTATCGCTTCTCTCAAGTCAAATCACCCCTTATATATACATTCAAAACCATTTCGGTTACTATCAAAATCTTCTATATCAGAATAACACGTAACAGTATCACACCCAGCAGGATTAGTACAGCTAGTGCATATTGCTCTAGAGCAGCTTTCATTCGTAGCTAAGTTATTATCAATCATCGGCCACAGAACACCGAAAAAAAAGGCTGCAAACCCTGCAACCGCTATTACAACAATAACAGTAGTATTTAATTCACCTATAGCCTCTTTCATAAATCAATTTAACCTGCTACCACATCATCAGTTGCATCAGTATTAGGACAAGACAAATCATTATTATTGTCGTCTGGACCATCAAAGTCTCCATCTCCATCAGCATCATACGAGCAAAGTAAATTATCTGGATTACTTTCATCTACTACACATAATCTAGCTGCAGCACATCTAGTACTTGATTCAATACTAGCTTGAATAGCTGGCCATATAAATGCGTAAAAAAACGCTCCTACTGCAGCAATTGCTACTACAGTAATTACTGTCATATTTAATTCACCTGTTGCTTCTTTCATATATTATTTCCTCCTCTATCATTACATAATTTATTATAACTTATATTTACACAAATATCAATATATTAAATAATAAAATTATTCTTTATGTATATTAATCGTAAAGAACAGTAATTTTTGCGTAGCCACTACCTTCGTGCCCTTCTCCTAAATTATAATCTGAATTATCAGGTGAAGGCATTTTAACTAATTTATCTTTAGTATTAGACCAAGAATATCCAGCTCCATCTATCATAACGGTCTCTTCAAATATGTAATTAGAATAATGGTGTGAACAGTTATTATTAGTAGTTCCTGTTAAGCAACCACTAAGAGGTGTTTGGTTATTATAACCAGTTATGGCAACACTACCAGTATGACCTGAAATATAAGATGATCCACCAAATCCAGAGTAAACACGACCTCCAGTTTCATAAGCAGGTGAAGCATAATAACCTCCTGCACTTCTTCCATTACCAGTTCCAAAACCGTTTATGTGACTAATCACAGCTTCATGATGTGTATCAGCATTAACTGAACCTCCATTTGTTTGAGAAGCACTAATATTTTTAGAATTTTGGGGTCCTAATCCACTTCCATAGGTTACATACTGGGCAGAATAACCAGTTAATCCTCCAGCATTAGCTCCAGGCATATGGTGATAATAATAAGCTGTACTTCCACCAGCACCAGCAACCATAATTCTAGAGTTAAGACTTGAAGTATTGTCCCACTCGCCATAATATAATCTAAAATCAGTAGCACCACCACTGGCAGTTGTAGAATATCCTACTGTATCTAAAAAATTACCGCTTGAACTTCCACCGTTATAAACATCTGAAACAGTTTCATTAAGTTGAGGTCCATAACCAACATAAACATATATTATATCTCCTCGATTTAGGTAAATTTCACCAGCAGTATAAGCTCCATCTCCTCCTTGAACGAATTCAGTGTCTCCACCAGAGGCACCCCAAGCTTCAAATAAATAGTAACCTGTTCTATTAACAATGTACTCCTGAGCTCTTCCAGTATAACCATATTCCATAGACTGAACTACATCCATATATATATGACAAGAAGAAGGGTCTGAACTTAAAATGAAAATAAAATCTTCTACCATTTCAACCGATTGAGCATTATCACAATATGTTCTATCAATATTTATAACATATTTTTGATTTAATAAATCTTCTACACGTTCATGAGTCCAATCATAAGTACTGTAATCATCTTCCCTTTGAATATAAACATTAGCATATGAAACAGCATCATATACATTTCCATTAGAACTATAATAAAAATCACAAGTTGTTTTTCCTAAAGTTCTTAAAAATATTTCTCCTTTTCCATAATCAAAAAAAGAAGATCCATTGCTACATGAAGATAATTCTTCATCAAAAGTAACATACAAAAGGTCATCAGGATAAAGGTAATTAACTAAATTGTAAGATTCAAAATCTGGAGACTCATAAGATTTGTAATTTTGAAGATAATAATTAACATTTATACTAGAATTACTAAATTCAGAAGTTTCAGCATTCAAAATAGTTCTAGAATCTTTATCAATAAAATAAGCATAACTTACATTATATATAACTACAATTAAAAATATGATTATTACGAATATAAATATAATTTTATATTTATTAAACAAACTTTTTAAATCGATTTTTCGCATAACACACCTACTATAAAAATATTATAACAAAAAATATAATAAAAAAAAACACCTAAGGCGTTTTTAACTCATCATTTGAAGTACAGCTAATATTAATATAACCATAACTCCAAGACCAGTAGCCATTAACATGGCCATTGTTTTTCCTTCCATTTTCTCAAGTCTATTTTTATATCTAGTGTCTCTCGCTTTTTGTTGAAGCGAAGAAATAGATTTTGAAAAAGTAAGGATTTGTTCTTGTTTTCTTTCTTGTCGACCAAGAGATAAACGATAAAGTAATCTCATCATTCTCATTGAATCTCTTACAGGATATCTTTTAGCAAAATTCATGTAAGGATTAATTGAGTCATCACCAGAGTTAATCTCATTTATCATATCTTTAAGACCAGGCTTAAAGATTTCAGGTGCATCACTAATAGACTTACCCAAAGCAACTGGAACAGTATAATGTTGTATCAGTATTTCAATACTTTTTAAATAGTGTGGAAGCATTGCATCAATATGATGCATATTCTTTTTATAAAAACCTTTAAGTGCTGAATAAGGTTGTTTAAACATTAAAAATCCAGCAACAACAGAAATTAACACACTTATAGGTGACATATCATTTATAAAAAATAATAGTGCCACAAATATAACAATTACACCATTTTTAATTCTTTGATTAAATAGTGAATTAGGATTAATAGAATCACCATATTTAGCTCTTACATAAAATTCCCAATCAGATTCTTTAAGTTTTCTAAAAAGAAGCTCATTATCACTAATCATCTGACCAATACTAATTTGACCAGTTATACTCATAGCTACAAAAACTATAGCAGTTATTATAATAATTTCTATTTGCATTACTCTACACCTACATCCTCATTATAATACTTCTCACCAGTAATTAGAAAGTAAGAATTAATTATAATTATAAAGTGAAGAATTAGCTGAACGTACCAATCATTAATTAAATTCAAGTAATTTTCTACACCAAACATATATTGAAGGGCTAAAACTAAGAAAAATAGAATTAAACCGAACCTAATAAACTTACTATGAAACGCTTTTCTATCCATTTGATCTCTGTAAACACCTTCTACTAAAGCATCTATATCAAGTGACATATTTTCAAGTACTTGACCAGAATCTCTAGCACCTTCTTTAGTAATTTGTAAAAATAATTGATTCATATTTTTAACCATATAATAAGGATATTTTTGATTAAAATATATTATAGATTCATCAATCGTACCATTTTTATATGATAAATCAATCATATGTCTTAAATCTGATAAAACTGGATCTTCTAAAATACCAGAATCTCTAACTCCTTCTAAAGATTTAACAAAAGATTGAGTAGTATTAAATTCCATAATTACATTTGTAGTATATATTTGAATTTGTTCAAATATATACTCACTATAAATTCTTTGACTTCTAAGATATGCTAAATAAGGTATGAAAGCAACAGCAGCTGATGCATATACAATAGCCCACAAAATACTATAAAAGTAAAAATAAGAAATACCACCAGCAAGCCCTGCAAATATAACAACTTGAGTAGTATATTGTCTTGCAGAATATTCTTGACCTAATTCTTTTGTTTTTTCTCTTACTACCTTAAATGAATAAGGAGCATATTTATCATAAACACCAGATACTTTTCCAACTAAGAATTTATATCCTCCACCTCCAGGGTTTATTCGGTATATTACAACAAATACAAATATGGCAACTAATATTAATAGTTCGAAAACAGTAGTCATATATTCCCCTTTCTATAATGATTCTATCGAAGCTTCTTCGACAAATAAATTCTTTTCTATAGAAACACCCTGAGCTGCTAAATAATCTTGTAAATAGCGTGATGGATTATTAAATTTAAAGTTTCCATCTAAACTTTTTTTATAAATAACGTTTGCTTCGGCTACATTGTCATCAGATACATAAAACTCACATACTTCAACAATTTCACGTTGAAATCTTCCAAGTTCTTTACTCATATAACCTTTAACATGTATTGAAAGTTGAACATATCTATGAATTGACTTTAAAAATTGATCAATATCTATATTTGATTCAAGCAAACTGTATAAACGCATCGGAACATTTCTTGCTCTATCCGAGTGGATAGTAGAAATGATGTTATGTCCAGAAGATATTGAGTTACGAACTGCAGTTACAGCTTCTGCTGTACGAACCTCAGAAAGTAAAATCCATCTTGGATTCTGTCTCATACAAGTTACTAAAACATCAGAGTAAGAAGCAATGTTATTAGTTTTCATAGCAACAATATCTCGATGAGGAAATATTGCATCTAAGTGAAGTTCCAAAGTATCTTCTATAGTAATAAGTTTTTCTGTAATTCCAGTATGAGCAGCTAAATATTTAACAAGCTCTGTTTTACCTGAACCAGTTTCCCCACTAACTATGATATTACAGTGTCCTTTAACACAATCCATTAAAAAGTTATGTAAAGCTTCATCAACATATTTTTCTGATATTAATTTATCTTTATTAAGTCTTATTTTAGCTGGTGTTTTACGAATAACACAAGCTATACCATTAGTTGCAATAGAATCATGAACAAAGTTTAGACGAAGTTCAGCACTTTCAGCATCTAAAAAAGGGTGCGCCATATTGAATGTAGTACCCATTACATTAGAACATTGAAATGCCAACTTTTCAAATAACGCATTATTGATATTTGGTCTTTCAATTCTATATACACCTTTGTCTAAAGTTTTTAAATGAATTTGACCTCCATTTCCGTAGGAAACGTCGGTCACGTTTTCATCATCTAAAAATTCTCTTATTGGTCCAAAATCAAGTTGTTCAAAAACACTATCATTCACACTAATCACCGCCTTTTATTTTATTGATCTGTTGCTATATTTGATCTCGCTTCTATATAATTTTGAATAGTTGCACTTGTAACTTTAGTAGTACCTTCACTAGTTGTATAATCTTTATTTCTAGGAACCGGGATAATTTCTATATCTCCAAGTCCTTGAGCAGTACTAATTAAGTTAAATAACTCCTCCGGTACAGTAAATAGTAAAAGAGCAGATTCACCAGTTTCAGTACTTTCAAAAACATCGTTTTGAGATGAGTCACGAACAGCTAAAACCTCAATTTTTTCTATAAACTTACCAAAAACAAGTATGCCAGTATCATCAGTGTACTGTGCATATAAATCGATTTTATCACCTGGATAAATTGAGTTACCGTAAGTTGAGTTATTATCAACCCTTAAGTAAACTAAACCATCTCCTTCAGGAATATCATCAAATACTGCATTAGGTAACTCACTTTTTTCAACTACTTGACTTTGATGAAATAAACCACCTTTTGGAACAGACGTCCCAGTAGTTACATATTTACCATCAAGAAGCTGACTAGAAGTAATTATATCGTTATCTGCCAAAAAATCAGCACTAACTTCCACGAACTTTAACTTATCTAAAGTTATTTGATCAGTTGCACCAATTTCTTCACTAGCAATTGGTACAAGCACTGGCTTAACAGCGCTAGATACCCTCATGTTATAGAAAAACCATAACACAAGAATACCAGCAAGAATAGCCAAAATAGTAACAGTGTTTTTATTAGTTAAAAATCTTTTAAAACCACCAATTAAATTCCCCATTTTATTCCTCCTTCATATTAGTTAGCTCCACCTTCAAGAATCGAAGTAACTCTATCAACTATATCAAAAGACGTTGAATCACCCATTACATTAAATGTATTTGAGCTACTAGATACTTGAATACTAACTTTTGGAGGAGCTTCATAAATATCATAAAATTCTATTTCGTAAGTAGTAGCTCCTCTTGTAGATTCAGCAAGTCTTCTTACGAAAGATTCCATAAATTTTTCTTTATTAATTTTAAGCTCACCATATTGTCTATAATAAGCATAATCAATTGCATCTATCATTGCAGATTCTGCAACTTCATTGATAAGTGCATCAGTTTGTGTATTTGCAGTTGTTACATTTTGTATCAAAAGCATAACAACTACAATAAATACACCTAAAATTACTAACCAATAACCCCAGTAAGTATATTTCATATATTAACTCCTATCTCCATGATGGTCCACCGATAGTAGTTTCGGTAAACACATATGTATCAAATCCACTATACACTTCCCAGTATCCAGGAGTATAAGTATTTCTATTACCTTCAGCAGGTCTATTATCAAATTCAATTAAATCATTAAATCTACCATCACTTAATAAATCATCGAAGAAATCACTATAACAGAATACATTTTCGTGAATACCATTAGAGTTAGAATAATCATAACATGTCATCGAATCATTTAAGTAACCACCATTATTAGCTACAGCTTCAGATGAATTATAATCAATAATAAAGCTTGCTAAGTTTGGAGTTAATGTAATACTTAATACAGGAGTTTCAGCATAAACAGTATCACCTAAAGCAAATATTCCATCTTCTGGATCGTTTAAAGTTAAATTAGCTTTTCCAATAATATAAGCATATTTTTCATAATCAACTTCAGTAATATCATATAAATAATTCCAGTTATAACCTAAAGGTCTATCATTAGGATTAAATGTATCATAACCACCATTAGTACTTACATTTCTATAATGAACATTTATGTTACCCATTAAGAAAATACAAGCCGGGCAAGGTTCTGCACATTCATCTTCTGGCGTATTAGGATCATCTTCACAACAATCATTTTCAGGAGTAGTAGGATCATCTGTACATTGATCAATTACAAAATCGCAGTCAGGGCATATTTCATAGTAACAATTATAAACACCTTGGAAATTCATAGTTCCTAAAAAATCTTCAACTGAGTTAGTTTTAGAAGTATCAGCATCGATTAATCTACCAGCACTACAACTACTATAATATTCACCTAAATTATCAATAGTAAAATTGAAATTGTGTAACCCTTCATCAGTATCAAGTTTAACTGGAAGACCATCAACAATAGCAGCTTGTCCATCATTATCATCGTATCTAATTTCTCCACTTAAGCTATCACTATAATAGATTCTAGGAGTATCATATACAGAAGTTTTATTAATAGATTGTTTTATATAATCTACTGTAGGGATAGTTTTCGAAACATAACCACAACTATAAGTCCCATCAGTATTTGCAGAACATGTTAAATATTGTGCAGTAGTAGTAGTATTAGAATTTACGCCATCACAATAATTATATTCATCATTAACATCTCCATTACAATACCAAGTATTTAAACCAGTAGTGGTAGAAGATATTTGTTGCATCTGTCCTGAATTATGATCAATACCTTCTGCATATTCATAATTTATAGATGGAGATGAATCAAATTTCATAGTCCAATCGTTACATGAATCATAACTATTAATAATAGAATCTAATACAGCTATTTTTTCGTTTAGTTTAGCAATAGCAGCCGGTAATGCTGCATTAGCTGCTGCTGCTATACCTGCTGGATCATTATTTGTTGGTGTACTATAACAATTCCCATTACCTTGAGAACCTCCGTATTTATTTGTTTCTGGTACACTAGTATACACCGTATTTAATAAACCTAAATTATAAGACCCGAATTGACCTTTAGAACCGCTAGAATAAGCGTTATATTCTACAGAAGAATAAGTATAAACGTCACAATATTTATCGTAAGGATAAATTTCAACATCACAATCCACATGGGGACCAGCCACTATGCTACCCTCACAAGAATATTCGGTAGTTTCTTCAGTTCCGGTTTTAGAAACAATCATTTGACTTTCTGCTTCTAATCTTTGAATTTCATTATATGCATCAATAATATCTTGTTGAGCTTCATACATATCATCGTAAAATGCTTCTTCATCAATGTTACTAGTATAACAAGTTTTAACACCAGTTACAGTAGCTCCAATTTTAAAATACCCTCCAGCATTAGTATCTTGAATACCAGGAAATCTCAAATCAGAATAATCTTCTTTACAAGATACAGTACAGTAAGCGTTATTATCAAGATTTGCACCAGTATAGTTACAAGAATTTGCTTTATAAGAATTTCCGATATCATCAGTATTATTTATAATACAAGATAAAATATCATCAGGAGCATCTATATAAAAACTTAAAGTATCATTATTTGCAGAATCACCTAAGTTAGTACAATCACTTGGAATATTCATTTCAGTTGGACAAGAATTATTTCCTGAACACCCTTCGATGTAACCATTTAATTGTTCATTTTCGATGTTATAACCACCATAACCACCAGTATTATCATCTCCGTTACCACTTCCGGGTGTTCCTGGTGTTCCAGGAGTAGCCGGTACAAAAATCAAAAATCTTTGACTAGTAGTAGGATTCGTTGACCAAGTATAATACGCATCCGTTCCAGGAGTTCCAGGAGTTCCAGGAGTCCCATCACTAGTTGCACCTTTAGTACCATATACTACATTCAAATCGTAACGAAGGGGCTCACAAATTTCTTTGTTAACATTATACGAAACAATAACTTGAATTGTACTACTATTAGTTAAAGTAACATCATTTACAGAAGCAAGTGTGCTTTCAACAGCAGATAAACTTGTTGAATAACCTTTTCTTACTCCATTAACTAAAACTTCGATACTACTAAAAGATAAACCACTAGAAGTACCTAAACTTAAATCAATATCAATCAATTTAGTTTCGTTTTCAATACCTTTAGGTCTAATTGTAAATGTAGTTTTAGAAACATCATTAGAGTTTACAGTATTTTGAAATAAATCAAGAGAAACTATTTCATAATTACCAGTAGAATAAGCATATGCACTATTAACACCAGCAATATATAAATCTCTTGCCTTATTTAATATAACTTCACCTACAGTACCTGTTTCAGCAACGAAATGCGTAGCAGATTTATAGTTAGTCCCTAAATATGAACCAGTAAGATGAAAATATTCAGTTCCACTTGAATTCATTTGATTTACAACAGAAGTTGCAGAAGTATTTCTCATCCACTCAAGTGCTAAATTCATGTAAGCAGAAGCTGATACATCACTGCCAGACCAAACTGTATTAGCAGTCATAGATTCAGACATCGAATACGATAAAGCTCTTATTGCTATTAAAGTAGAAACATAATAGTAAAAATCTCTATTAGAGTCTCCAGGTAAAAAATCACTAGGAACATTACCATTTTGATATCCAAGATCTGCAACAGCAAGAATAGCAGCATCATACGCTTCAGTTCTGTCATCACTTCTAGCAGATGATAAAGCAGCATCACCAATATAACGAGAACCAGTCGCAGTCTTATTAGGATCTAAACAGTAAGCAGAATAAGAACTACCATTAATGTCAGTTACATATTGGTTAGCGTCATATCCCATTTCGAAAGAACTAGAAAAATCATCATCAACACTATTTTTGATAGATAATCCAGGAATCGACTGTTGATCAGCAGCCTTTGCAATGCTAGCATTATCATTTTTAGTAATTGCATTTACATTAACAGTAAAAACAAAAAAAGATAAAACAAAGATAGCAAATAAATTTAATTTTTTCATTTTTTTCTCCTTCTTGTGTAGATATTATAAACAAACACAGCAGTACCTGCTAATAATATACAAAGCACAACAACTAGAAACACACTATATTTTTCAATAAATGAATCATCATTATCTGTTTCATTTACTGTATTCCCCTCTTTTTCAGCATCAAGTTCTCTAATTGTACTTAGAAAAGATGATTCTGTTAAATTTTCATTTGTAATATATTGTTGACACACAGCTTCTTCTTCATGACCTTCACACTCAGGTCTAGAAAAGAATTGATTAACTATTGGTGTTTCCAAATACTTAATCACTATTGCATCATCACCACAATCAGCTTCATCAGATATATATATTGTCATTGTGTAAGTGTATATATCAAGTACAGTGTGATGATCAATAGAATAACTACCATCAGTAGTATCATCATAACTAATAGAAATTACATCATCATTTATATTATTAGTAAGTTCCACATAAAAGTTTTCACTTATATTAATGAAATTTAACTTTAAGTAGTTTTCATATGCAAGTTTATTAAAAGCTTCTTTCTCTTCAGGTGTATCTACATCTTCAGGATAAATTATTTCACTCGGATCATAAAATTCTTGAGCAGTCTCGTAATTTAATTTAATTTCAGCAGCTTCATTTTTTAGTTCTACAAATCGTTCATCAGAACACTCTGCAGCAGTAACCATCGTTGGAACCAAAAATAAACTAACAATAAAAATTAATTTTTTCATTTTTCAATCTCCCTCTCTATTCAATATTTTAACATAGTACTACATTAATTTCAACTTGTATTTAGATTTAATTTTGTGATATTATTTAAATACAAAGATAAGGAGTTTTTTATGAAAAAAACAATAATAATTATAGTACTTTTAATAGTTAGTTTATACATATACATAAGGTATATAACAATTAATGACTTTAAAGTGTCAAGTGACGTAATTACAGTAGAAAATCTACCAGAATCATTCTATAATTTAAAGGTAGTTCAGTTTTCAGATACACTAATAAATGATATATATACTATAGAAAACTTAAAAAGTACAATAAATAAAATAAATGAACTTAAACCAGATTTAGTATTTTTTACGGGAGATCTATTAGATGATACTCACAATATTGATGAAGTAGAAAAAGATGAAATAATTTCATTACTATCATCTATCGAAACTACCCTTTATAAATACGCAGTATATGGTGATAATGATTTAGCACAAACAGATAAATACAAAGAAATAATGGATAGTAGTAATTTTATAATTTTAGATAACGAAACCGTGCCTTTATTTTACGAAGGTAATACACCTATTACTATAACAGGACTAACTAACACAAACGATTTAGAGTTATCTTACACATCTGATGTAGAAGCCGAAATAAATATTACTTTAACACACAAACCAGATACAGCAAAAGAAATAGACAGCGAAAATGTAAATACAATAATTTTTGCAGGCCACTCACAAGGAGGATATATAAATTTACCATTTATAGGTCCACTTATAAAAATTGATGGAGCAAAAGAATACACTAAAGGAAATTATGACTTAAAAAATTCAAAACTATATATATCATCAGGACTAGGAACAGAAAACTATTATTACAGATACTTTAATACTCCAGAAATAAATTATTACGTTTTTGAAACAAAATAGTATAAAACTTGCTAACTATTATCATAATAAAATTGAAAGGATGGTTATAGTGGCAAAAGTACCGAAAATGCTCTCAACAAAAGATTTATCATATATAAGTGATATGTTAAATTGGAACATGATATTAATTAATAAAATCAATTATTTTCTAACTGATATTTCAGATGAAAATTTAAGCACAATGCTTAAAAATATAAATGAAATACATATGAAAAATAGCAATGAATTAATCAATACATTAAAGGAGTATAAGAAATAATGGAAGAAAAATATTATTTATTTGACATTTTAGCAAATGAAAAACAACTTGTTGCTAATACAGCAATAGCACTTAATGAAGCTAGTTGTGATAATATACATAATAAATATTTCAAAATACTAACTTCTCTTACTGAAATACAAAAAGATTTATTCGCATTTGCATTTGATAATAATTGGTATCAACTTGAAGATGCAAAGGAAAGTAAAATACAAGACGAAATAACTAAGTTTGAAGATGAACTTGAAAACGTTACTATGTCAAATTAAAAAAACTTGTTTCCAACTAGGAAGCAAGTTTTTATATATTCATAATTTCTTTTATTTTTTCTTCATTAATAATTTCAGTGTTTAATTTCAGAGCTTTATCTAGTTTAGTGCCAGCATTAGAACCTACTATTAGATAATCAGTATTTTTACTAACAGAATCACTTACCTTAGCATCAAAAGATTCTAAAAACATTTTAATTTCATCTCTAGTTAAATTATCAAAAGAACCAGTAATGACATATCTCTTACCAGAAATATATTCGTTAAACTTCTTCTTTTCTCCTAAGTAATTCATATTAACATTAAACTTTTTTAAATTATCAAATAGCTCTAAATTATCTTTAAGATAATCTACAATATTTAAAGCTAAAACATCACCAAAGTCTGGAATATTTACTATTTCCTCAAAAGTTGCATCTAATAAATTATCCAGAGAGTGAAACTTTTCTGCTAAAACAGTAGCTTTCTTCTTACCAATTCCACTTATACCTAAACCAAAAAGTAATCTTTCTAAACTATAGTCTTTAGAACTTTCAATATTATCAATTATTTTATTAATACTTTTTTCACCATAACCATCTAGCATTTTAATTTCTTCTTTATGATTAAAAAGAGTATAAAAGTCTTCTATTTTAGTTAAAAAACCTAAGTTATAAAAATCTTCTATAACTTCATCTCCCATACCTTCAATATAAACTGCATCCCTAGATGCATAATGTATAAGAGAGTTTATATTGCGCGCAGCACATCTTTCATTTTCACAAAAATAATCAATCTTATCTGGAAATTTAACTAACTTAGAGTCGCACATAGGACACTTATCAATCATTTCAAAATCTTTTTCAGTACCATCTCTGCGTTCAAACTTAGCTTCAACAACCTCAGGAATAACATCTCCTGCTTTTCTTATTGATACTATATCACCAATTTTTAAATTCTTCGATTTAATATAATCCTCATTATGAAGTGTTGCTCTTGAAATAGTAGACCCCATAATTAGTGTAGGAGTTAAAACAGCATTTGGAGTTATCTGCCCTGTTCTTCCAACTGTAAATATAATATCTTCAAGCTTAGTTAATACTTCTTTAGCAGGAAATTTATAAGCTCTGCACCATCTAGGAAACTTACTTGTCATACCAAGACTTTTTTGTTTACTTATTTCATTAACTTTTATAACTATACCATCTATTTCATAAGGCAAATCTTCCCTTATAGAATTAATATATTCAATAAATTCGATTGCTTCCTCAATACTTGTCACAACTTTTCTTTGATCATTTACTTTAAAGCCGAGTTTACTCATGAAATTAAGAGCCTCTTCGTGAGTTGTTACACCATAATCCTCACTTGCAGGCAAATGATATATATAATTATCTAAGTTTCTCTTAGCACAAATTTTAGAATCAAGCTGCCTTATAGACCCAGCCGCAGCATTTCTAACGTTTTGCAGAAGTGGTTCACCATTTTTTCCTCTTTCTTGATTCAAAATGTCTAAAGTAGCTTTATTCATATAAATCTCGCCACGAACCTCTATATCAATTTCTTCATTTAAAACTAATGGAATATTTTTAATAGTTTTAACATTTTCAGTGATATTTTCTCCTACAGCACCATTACCTCTAGTAGCTCCTGTTATAAGTTTACCTTTTTCATATCGAATAGATAAACTAACTCCATCTATTTTAAGTTCACAAACATAATTAACATCATCATAAAGTTCTTTGATTTTTTTATCAAAATCATAAAGTTCTTCATAATTAAAAGCATCTTGAATACTCATCATAGGAATGTTATGAACAACTTTATCAAATTTATCGATTTTTTCTCCACCGACTCTTTTAGTAGGACTATTAGGGTCAGCAAGCTCAGGATACTGCTCTTCCATAGATATTAACAATCTCATCATACTATCGTATTCATTATCAGTATAAACAGGATTTGCAAGTACATAGTAATCATAATTAGCTTTATTAATTTTCAGAGTTAAACTATTTATTTCGTTTTTTATATTTTCCATAAATCTCTAGGATACTCTCCTTTTTCTATCATTTTATTTAAATCATTTTTAAATTCTATTGCATCTTCTTTATAAGTAATTGAAATCCAAACACTATTACATATTTCTTCTTTTAAAATGATTTTCCCTTTATCTATATACGTTGATAAACACGTAGGTAAATAACACTCATTATCCATAGTAATATCAATAGAAAATTCATTAAAATACTCTTCTAAACATTCAAAAATACTGGGTTTCAAAACTAACATATTAACAGAACATCCTACTTTTTCACTAGCTATAAATTTATCTCCATTCGTTAAATCAACAGCATGGTACTCGTCATTTATTACAGTTATTTCAGATTCACTGATTTTTTCTACTATACCATTTTTAGAATAGCATATTCCTCTTTTAACAGGCATATCTAAATTAACTACATTATTAATTGAAAAGTTAATTGTAAGATGTTCATTACTTATAGTATTTTCATCCATAAAATTAGACGCAACTTTAAAAGGTACACTTCCATAAAAGTCATCTGCATTAATAACAACAAAAGGATCTTTTACAAACTCTCTAGCACATAAAAGTGCATGAGCAGTTCCAAGTGCTTTTTCTCTTTCCTTAGGAACATCACCTAAAATTTTTACAGTATCAAATTCTTGAAAAGCAAAACAAATTTCAATTTTATCTTTATATTTTGCTACAACATCTTCTTTAAAAATATCTAAATGTTTTTTTCTAATAACAAACACTAATTTTTTAAATCCATTTTGCACTGCATTATATATATTATAATCACTTATTATTTCCTTATTCGGACCAACGGGTTCTATTTGTTTAATTCCCCCAAATCTCGACCCCATTCCTGCAGCCATAATTACTAAAGTTTTTTTCATAATCATTTCCTTTCAAATTACTATTTTACTGTCTTCGTTGACATTACGGAGCAATAAAATCTCCTGTACCTAAGTTATAATAAAATTTATGTTCTATAATATCTATATAACAAATTTCACCAGTATCTAAAAGTTTTACCGGAATAAAATATCTGAGTAACTCATCAGTTGTTACATCAGTAATTTTAAAGTATTTGATGTTTCCTTCGAAATGTCTAGTATCTATTGTTCCATCCCAGTTTAATATATTACCACCTAGTAAAATAGTTGTAGCATTTGATTCTGGAATCAAACTTTTAGTAGCAACAGGTATGCTTAAGTCATTAATAGTAAAACTACTTCTAGAAAAATACATATCATACCAAATATTTTTTTCGAGTCTATAATTAGTGTAAGGAGTAGTATTACCTCCATAAGTATTAATTGTATAATTATAGGTAGAAGAAACATAAAAATACAGACCTAAGGTGTAACTTGTTTCTTTACGACCACTAAATAACCAAAAACCTTCATTTTTAGCACTGAAAGATGGCAAAAATTCACTTTCAAAAGCATAATCACCATCATTAAGAACACCAGTATCAATATACTGAGAACCAGTACTTGTAATATAATCAAGAACTTCATAATTAACCCTTACAAAGTCATACTCAAGATTAACATATAAAGAAGTATCTTCACTAAAAGCAGTATTATAACTAAATTTAACTTCGATAGTAGTAACACTATTAGGATTAAAGTGAAGTATTTCCTCATCAACAAATTCATATTTAATATTAGGATTAGAATAAAGTAATTCATTTATTGTATCTAAATGATAATAATAATCTGTTTCGTTTGTTATTTCTATTTCATAAACTATATTTGAAGTTCCATAAGGCAAAAAAACACTTAAATTAGTTTGATCATTTGTAAACGTAGGAGAATATATTTCGTAAGATCCATAACTAAAAGATTTAAGTGTAACAGAAGAAACTTTGATAGTCCTATTGGGAGCAACTAAAGCTTCTCCACTAATACTCAAATCAGTATTAAGTGCAGAATATCCAATACTCATAAGTAATATAGAAAGAATAATTGATATAGTAATAAGAATATTATACTTCATAAATCCTCCTAAAACTTCTATTTTTTTGTTAAACCTTTAAATGTTTTAAGAACTTTCTTTGTTCCAAATCTAGCAGAAAATGCAACTGTAACAAATCTATCATCTACTGATATAACTTTTCCAAGAGCAAACATAGAATGGTATACATTATCACCAACACTATACTCAGCATTTGCATCACTATATAAATTATTAGATTTAACAATATCTATAGTAGAGCTTTGCTTTTCTGTTTTTTTATTTAAATAAACATCATTTATTTCATCAATAAATCTACTAGGAATATTTGCTGTTGTTTTACCAAATAACATTCTTCTTTCTGCATTAGAAATAAATAATTTTTCTTTTGCTCTAGTAATAGCAACATAACATAGTCGTCTTTCTTCCTCAAGTCCAGCTTTATCAAATAAAGAATTTTGGTGAGGTAAAATACTTTCCTCAGCTCCCATTAAAAATACTACTTTATATTCAAGACCTTTTGATGCATGAATTGTCATTAAAGTAACAACATCATCAAAATCTTTATGTTCGTTAATATCAGCAACTAACGAAATATCTTCTAAAAAGTCTTCTAAATTAACATTTCCAGTTTCTTTTTGATAATTCTCAGTAATACTTTTAAATTCCATTAAGTTATCAATTCTAATATCAGCTTCTAAAGTTTTTTCAGCTTCAAGTTCACTAATCATTCCAGATTTATCTAAAACATAATCAATAAGCTCTGTTAAACTTAAATCTTCTTTAGCTTTTATTATATCAAGTACAATTTCTTTAAATTTAAGCTCTTTACCACTATTAATAGCATCAAACATACTAAGATTCATCTCTTCTGCATGTGATCTTAAATTATTAACACTTGTTGGACCTATTCCTCTTTTAGGAACGTTTATAACACGCTCTAAACTTATATCATCTTTATTATTAGAAATAAGTTTAAGGTATGATAATAAATCTTTAATTTCTTTTCTTTTATAGAAGAAAAAACTACCTACTACTTTGTAAGGAATATTAGCTTTCATCATAGCTTCTTCAATTCCACGAGACTGTGCATTAGTTCTATAAAATATAGCTATATCTTTTCTGTTTATTCCACTAGAAACTAAATCTTTTATTTCTCCAACTACACCTTTAGCTTCACTTAAATCATTAAAATATCTATGATACTGTATTTGAGCACCTTCACCTAAATTACTAAATAAATCGACATCTTTACGTTCTGAATTATTTTTAATTACACAGTTTGCTGCATTAAGTATATTAGTAGTACTTCTATAATTTTGATTTAAAGAAATAACTTTACAATTACTAAAGTCTTTTTCAAAGTTCATGATATTTTTATAATTAGAACCTCTAAAAGCATAAATACTTTGATTTACATCACCTACGACAAATATATTCTTGTTTTTAGCTGAAAGCATTTTAATAAGTTTATATTGAACTTCATTTGTATCTTGATACTCATCTACTAAAATATATTTAAACTTATCTTGATATGCTTCAAGTACATCAGAGTTATGAATAAAAAGCTCCACAGGTTTTTTAAGTAAATCATCAAAGTCAATAGCGTTATTTTTTTTCAAAGTAGCTTCGTACTTACGATAAATTTCAACAACTTTTTTTTCTACATATGTATTGAAATATTTATCAACGCCAGATTCAGTAAGCATTTCATTTTTAATAAAACTAATCTTACTTTTAACGTAAGCTGGAGCTATCTCCTTAGGGTCAATTTCTAAATCTTTCATAATTTTTTTCACAACACTAGTAACATCATCTGCATCTAGTATTGTAAAGTTACGCTCCATACCAAGTCTTTCATAATTTTCTCTAACGATTTTAACACCAAAAGAGTGAAAAGTACCTACAAACGCCCAATTATTTTCAATTATATTACTAAGACGCTCTTTCATTTCTTTAGCAGCTTTATTCGTAAAAGTTATCGCAAGTATGTTACTAGAATAAATTCCATTATCAATTAAATTAGCTATTCTAGTTGTTAAAACTTTAGTTTTTCCAGAACCTGCTCCAGCAACTACTAAACAAGGACCATCAATATGCTCCGCTGCCTTTCTTTGATTTATATTAAGTGTATCTAATAAGTTCATATATCCTCCGAAATCCTACAACTTAATTATACCAAATATAATGATTATTACAAAGAAAAAAGACAAAATTTTTAATTCTGTCTTACCTTTATCTTACTACATTATAGTTGTTATCAAACCACATATCGTATAAAATACCTGCTGTTACTTTTTCTCTAAAAGCACTTATTAACATAGTGTCTTCTATATCAAACAAAAATATATCTTCAAATAAAAATTTATCAAAAATTCTTTTTGTACAGTCAGCACCATATTTTCTAAATAATTCACCAGTCATTTTATCAACAATTTCTTCTACTGTTAAATTACTATAAGAGTTATAATTAGACATACTATCACCACCTAAGTTATTATTATACTTTAAAATTTACATAAAATAAAGAAAATTTAGTTATTAACTTTACTATTTAAATTCTTTATTTTATTATTAATATCTAAAATATCAAAACCATTAACTAAATTATCTGTACATTTAAACTTTTCTTTATATTTAAGTATTTTCTCAAAAGACTTATCAATATTATCTTGTGATATTTTATTGTTTTTCAAACTTTTTTCAATTAATTTACCTATATAATTTTTATAATCCATCATCATAATATCAATGCCAGCATTAATTGAAAGCTTAACAACAGCTTTTTTTCTAAAGAAAAGCTTAATACTAAACATATCATAATCATCAGATATAATTAAATTATTAAAGTTATATTTATTTCTTAATTCTCCCGTAACAAATTTTTTTGATAAACTAGTTGGATATTTATCAAAACCTGCAATAAGTACATGTCCTACCATAACTGCATCGGCATTATCAGTCATGGCATCAATAAATGGAACCATATCTTTTTTTAGATGTTTATCATAATTTTTAATAACAGGAAGAAAAAAATGAGAATTCATATATATAGTGCCTTGCCCTGGTAAATGTTTATAAGTAGGTATTACATTATTTTTCACACTTCCAAGAGCTACATTTTTTGCAAGTTTATAAACTTTTTTAGGATCACTAGAAAAAGCACGATTTCCTATTACATGTTTTCCATCAAACTTTTTCAAATCTAAAACTGGCGCAAAATTCAAATTAATGCCTGTTTCACTGAGCATTTGACCAGTAATATCTCCAGATATAAATATATCTTTTGAACTAAGTTTACCAATTTCATAAGCAGGTAATATACCTTCTATTTCTCTAGTAAATCTATCTACTCTTCCACCTTCTTGGTCTATTGAAATAAACAAAGGAAACTTATTATTTTTATTAGCTTTTTTAAACTTATTAACAAGATTTATCATTTCTTCATATGTTGAATATAATCTTTTGTATAAAACAATTCCGCCAATCGGGTATTTTTTTATTAACTCGATTGTACCTTCAATATCTTTTTTATTTTGAACAGCAATCAAAAACATTTGACTAATTTTTTCAATATTACTTACATTTTTCATACATTACCTCTAGTAATTAATATATCATATTAAATAAAAAAAAATCAAGAAATTAATCTTGATTTTCTTCAATAGTCATATCTTCTAAAGAATCAAAGTCGTTATTATCGTCTAAGAATTTCTCTTCTAAAATTTCACTTGGATCATCATTTAAGATATCATTTTCAAGTTCAATTCCAATATTACTATACTCTTTAGAACCTGTACCAGCTGGTATAAGTTTACCAATGATAACGTTTTCTTTAAGTCCTCTTAAGTAATCTACTTTACCACGTATAGCAGCATCAGTAAGTACTCTAGTAGTCTCTTGGAAAGACGCAGCAGATAAGAATGAATCAGTTTCTAGAGAAGATTTAGTAATACCAAGCATTATAGGGTTACCTTTAGCTGGTACTTTACCTTCAAGAATAACTGGTTTATTTCCTGCAGCAAATTCTTTAAGTGATACAGTAAGACCATCAACAAAGCTTGAATCTCCTGCATCTGTAATTCTCATTTTATTAATCATACGTTTAACTATAATTTCAATATGTTTATCATTGATATCAACACCTTGAAGTTTATAAACGTTTTGAACTTCTTTAAGAATATATTCTT
>CAYJFJ010000018.1:0-26176 GCA_964369845.1 uncultured Muribaculaceae bacterium
AAACTATACTAATTAAAGTATAGTTCAAATATTAAACGCTTTGTTTATTCTTATTATAAATAATACCAATAATTCCAATTAATGAAATAATAGCAATTCCAATATAAATTATAATATTATCACCAGTATCAGGATTTACATTATCATCCTCAGGCACTGTTTCTTCAGGTGTTGTTTCTTCAGGTGTTGTTTCTTCAGGTGTTGTTTCTACATTTGCTTCTTCTACTACAAATGAGCCACGAAGAATTTCACCAGATAAAAGTTCAACATCTATATCGTATGTACCAGCATCTAAAGATTTTAAATATTCATTAGTTACTGAAACAATTACACTACCTTCAGTAAATTTAAAATATTTATTAATTAAAGAATATTCAATATATTTACCATTAATATATACATCATTAACTCGACCATCAACTTCACTAAAATCATAGTCAAACTTTATTTTAACATCATCACTAGAATCAATTTCAAATTTAGGCACTATCACTTCATTAGTTTCAGGATCTTTAACTGACTCTATTACTGTTCTTTCAGATTCAACATCAATTGTAATATCAGAATCTACAGAATCAATAGTCATTTCAAATTCTTTAACATTATCAGTTAACTGCTCAACATCATTAAATTTAACAGATGTTAGATAACATCCGCTTTTCGCATAAATTGTAAAAGTGGTTGAATAACCTGACAATATTCTAAATTGTCTTTGTGAAAGTGTCCATGAATGTTCGTCTAAATTAAATACTACATCATGACCAATAATACCTTCAATTTCTACATTTCTAATTTCATCATTATAATTACCAGTTTGATCAACATATTTTATTTCATAATTATTTTTACCTTCTGTAATTAGCTGAGCAGGATTATTCCATACCCAACCTCTAGTAAGATTAATTGATGAAATTTCATCGCCAGCATAACCATGATCTAAAAAACTAGGACCTGTATAAGAAGCCTTTTCAACTATAAATTTAACAGGCAACTTATATTCAGAGCCATCACTTAAAGTAACAACTAAATTTGATGTAATATATAAACCAGTAACATCAATACCTTTAACATTATTGACCTGTATACTAACAAAACCATCTTTAGGAATTGTATTCCCATTATTAAGAGTAACTTCAAATTGATCTGATTCAAATACAGCACTAGAAATTGTCAATTCTTCTCCAGCATTATTATAAATTCTAAAACTTTCCCATTTACTTGTATCATAAGTAACACTTCCTAAATCAAATACTGTAATTGGTACAGCATTTATTGTTTTAAAAACAATTGAATCATTAGCTCTTACGTTACTAATTCCAATAAATAAGGAAGTAACTGCAATAGCTAACATAAATAAATATTTTTTCATATTTTCCCTTCTTTCATATGTATATTTATACCACTAAATAGATTAAAAATCAAGCATTTATCAAAATATAGAGTACAAATAGAATAGACAAAATATTTAATCTATGCTATAACCATTTTGTTAAAACAACTTTATTTAAAAGAAGAAAGAAGGATAAATAATGAAAAATAATAGCGTAACGTCTATTGTGGGCCTAGGAGGATTAGGCGAAGTTGGTAAAAACATGTATGTTTTAAACCACGAAGACGAAATAATAATAATAATAATAATAATAATAATAGATGCCGGGGTTATGTTCCCAGAAGATGACTTACTAGGTATAGACTATGTAATCCAAGATATTACATATTTAAAGAAAAATGAAGAAAAAATAAAGGCTTTAGTTATAACTCATGGTCATGAAGATCATATAGGTGGTATAGCATATTTACTAAGTGCTGTAAATGTACCAGTAATACACTCACCTAGAATAGCAATTGATTTAATGAGAAAAAAACTAGATGAAAAAAATATAGCTTATAAAAACTTTGAACAAATAAGTGAACATAGTAATGTAAAAACTAAATATTTCGATATAAGTTTTATACCTACTACTCACTCTATTCCAGATTCATTTTCATTACTTATTAAAACACCAAATGGTAACATATTTGAAACTGGAGACTTTAAGTTTGACTTAACACCTGTTGGAGTAGATAAAAATGGATATATAAAATATACATCAAATTCAAAAGATTGTAGTAAATGTCCATTCAAAGAACAATGTTGTAAAACAAAAAACATAGTAATATTAAGACATATATGGGAGTCTTATAAAGAGTTAGTAGTAAATGAATATAGGCATGAACTAGATGTTGTAGATGTTTATAAAAGTAGATCTCAGCATGTAGAGAGAGTATTTGCTGATGCAAAAATGAAACATGGTTTGCGAAATACTCTTTTCAAAGGTAAAAGACGAGTTTCATCAGAAATTGGTCTGGTTTTTGCATCAATGAATTTGAAAAATATGCAAAACATATCCAAACTACAGAGAAAAAATACTCTGAATCATTGATTTTTTACTTATTTTTGGAAAAATTCATCAAAAAAAGACAAACAGGTTTTAATTTTACCTATTTGTCAACAGTCTGAAAAGCTCATTATGAGCTTTTTATCTATTATAAATACTTTTTGTTATTCATCAAAAAAATCATCGAAAAATTCATCATCACTTACTAATTTGTCATCAATAATTTTACTATCAGTATCTACTGATATTTTTGGTTTTTCAGTTTCTTCTGTAGAAACAACTTTTTCTACTGCTTGAACTGGAGCATTTGAAAAAGTACTTTCTGCTATAACAGGTTGTTCTGCTTTTTTTGATTCTTCAATCAATCTTTTTTCTTCTTCATCCAGTTCTTTAAGTTTTTTATCTATATCTTTCATCATTGCATCAATATCTAAATCAAGCAATGACTTTGGCTGTTGAGGATTTGGATTTTGTAGTTTGTTATTATCTACATTACCTATACTTTGAGGATTTGAAGTAGGATTACCTCCACCAAATGGATTACCTCCACCAAATGGATTTCCTCCACCAAACGGATTTCCTCCACCAAACGGATTTCCTCCACCAAATGGATTTCCTCCGCCAAACGGATTTCCTCCACCAAATGGATTATTCATTCCTCCATCAAAGTTTTTTCCTTCTTCCATCATTTTTTTCTTTTTTTCTTCAGTTACATATTTTTTAACATCAAACATGGCAACTTCATTAAAAGGTCTGATTGGATAATCTGCAAGCGGAAATTCTTCTCCCCACTCAATTTTATAATTAGGTTTGAACTGTGTTTTAAACGGATTAGTTCTTAATCTAATAATAATAGCTTGAAATAATTTTAACTTTTGCAAATCAGAAACAGTAATAAGTGGTGTTGATGCTGTTTTATCTTTGTCTTTAGATTTAACCTCACCACACATTTTACTAATTTCTTCTAATGCTTTTAACTCTGTAGATATTAAATATATTAGATTACCACAGTTACCTTTTATAATCTCTGCTATATGTTCTTTATATACTTCTACTAACTGAGCATAATTTTGTATTATAAATGTAAATCTTATAGCTCTACTTCTTGCTGCAGATACCATTGCATCTACATCTTTTAAAGGTGGCATGTTAGCAAATTCATCTAAAATGAAATTCGTTCTAAATGGTAATCTCCCACCATTTTCCTGAGCAACATCGATTAATGTTTCATAGCATTGTTTAATAAAAATTGTCATTAAACTATGATATGTTTTTTTCTCATCATGTATTACTAAAAATACTGCAGTTTTTTTTCTACCAATATCTCTCATATCAAAATCACTATATGAAAGCATTTCACTCAAGTTCTCTTTTGTTGAAAACATTGCTATTTTTTGTCTAAATGTTGATAAAATACTTCCTTTTGTTTCATTTGGTGCAGTAATTGTAGATGATGCAAAAATGTAAGGTTTTGAATGTTCACCTTTTAATAAAAAATATTCTTTTATGTATGTACTTGATGCAGCATATCTTTCTTCCCCAATTGTACTCATGAAATTTATACTATTTAAATTTATTTCTTTTTCTTCAGCATCATTAAATAACCCTAAACTAAGTCCTGCAAAATAATCTGCAGAAGTTTTTTCCCAGAATGGATCTTTACTTCCTTGTTCGTATAAGATGTTTAGTGCTACATCGTTTAGTAATTCTACTGCTTTATCCCTATCATTACCTTTATAATATCTATAAGGAAGTGACAAAGGATTCCAAGAGTTACCTTTTTGAGGTTCTCTAAAGTTTAATAATACAACGTTATATCCTTTTGCTTTTAAATTTTCTGCAGTATATTTATATAATTCTCCTTTTGGGTCAGTAATTATCATACTTTCTCCCTTACGAGATAAAATGTTTACCATTGGTTTAACTAAACATTCCGTTTTACCTGAACCTGTCGAACCTATAATTAAGTTATGATATTCTCCATTATCAACAAATGTACCTTTTTCATTGTTTATAAGAGGTATTCCTGCTGCTTCTATATTTTTATTACTTATATTAACTTGTTCAACATCTTTGCTAGCCATAATTTCTTTTTCTTTTGACCATCTAGAATATCCTTCAACTTTTTTTTCTTCTAACTTTATACCCAGTCCATAACCTTTTTCTTTATTAAATATATAAGATGATACACTTGTAAATATTAAAATTAATACTCCGAAAAATAATCCTAAAGTAGCTGCTAAATAGTCAGGAGTAAATGCTTTGAATGGAAGTAATCCATAAAATTCTCCTTCATTTGCAAATGAAGTAATATTAAGTATTAATATTGCACACAAGTAAAGTAATCCCAATGCATAACCTGCAAATATAAAAAAATCTTTTGGTTCTATTTTAAATTTCATTTTTTTGCCTCCAACAAAAGTATTATACTATACTTTTTTTATTTTAACTATACTTTTTTTTAACAATAATTACAATGACAATAATTAATATTGTCGAAAGTGGAATAATCACAAAAATTAGGTTACTACTTGAATTTGTTTCTGGACTAGTAACGTTTGTTTCCTTGTTATCTTCATCAGTTTTATCGTCTTCTTCTGGCTCAGAAGGGTCTTCTTTTTCTGGATTTTCATATTCTATTTTTACATAGATATCTGCATCATATTTTGAATTTTCTGTTATTATCCACGTATGTACGTTAGCTTCTTTAATATCTGCGTTACTTTCTAATATATTATTTCCTTCAACATTTATTGTTACATAACTCAAATCTTGATATTTATCAAAACACATAAATTTATTATTAGTTTGTATTTCTATATTACCATAATTTTCTTTTACATCAACTACATTGTAACAATAATTGATAAAATTAGACTTGTAATAATTCAATACATCGAAGTCATAACTATATTTTACATAACCAGGTGTTTGATATATATCATAATATTCTACACCTTCTATTTTAGCATTGATATCACTCGACCCAAAATCATCATTATGAGCTGGATAATACCATGGTGTATATTCAATTAACGGATCATATGTAAGTTCTAAACTTTCATTAATTTTCGTGTCCAAATTTATTGTATATTCAACTTCACATCCAGTTATAATCAATAAGCAAACTATTAAAATTATTTTTTTCATTTTATCCTACTTTCATTGTCCCTGAAAAATATACATCTTCAAATTCTGTTTCAGTGTAATATGGCGTTGATTCATAATAATCTGACATGTCAACTGCATATCTACCTTTAGAATTTGTTGTTGATATTGTTTGTATTACTAAACTATCTATTCCTCCACCAGTTGCATGCGCTATTGTTATTTGCTCATTGTCATAATCTGTTCCAACTATTAACATAATATGACCTTCTTGCCAAACTAAATCTCCTGGCATTGCTTCAAAACTAGTTCCACCACTAAATAATTTATATTTTTCTCCATAATTACCTTGCGTTGCAGATGTTCCTGCTGAATTTTTGAATCCTGCATTTCTAAAAGTCCATGATACAAACGACGAACAGTCTGGTCCGTATCCAGTATATGGGCCATAACCTCCGTAAAAATATCCACCACTAAAAGCTGATCCCCAGTTTTTATCTGCTCCATAAAATGAGAATATATTTGATGTTTGAATTCCCTGTATTGAAGTAGAACTATGTCCTCCTGAATAAGTATAAGGTATTTTAACCCCGTAATCTAACCATAATGTGTTAACTAACGTTACTCCAGCTTCAACTACAGCATCTCTTGAGCCTAAATCATAATCGGTTACTTCGTCGTATATCAATTCGTTAAAATCTTCTAAATTACTTCCTTCTTTTTCTAATAATAAATATAATGGAACATTTAAAATTCCTTCACTATTTGTTGGCATTGACAAATCATAATTTGAACTACTTGATTTATTAATAGTCATTATTTCAGTGCCATTATAATAATATGTTAATATTTGATCAAAAAGGTATGTTTCATTAATGGCTAAGTGTGCTCCTCCAAATTGACTCATTCCTCCATGATTATTTTGATTACATAGTTTATCGTCGTTGAACCAATCTGGATCAGTTCCATATCTATGCACAAAAGTTTGAGGAATAAGCTGTTCTTGCATTGTTGCGTGTGTTTTCGAACCATAACCCACTACATAATTTATTCCAGATATTCCCTGGTAACAAAGAGCAGAAAATTCACCATAGTGAACTTCTTCGTCTTTTACTAAAATTAATCCTTTAGTAGCTCTTACTGTTTCCTGATAAATACTATCGCTTTCTAGAGCTATCTCTTTTTCTGCTTCGTCGTATGCTACTGTTCTTGTATCTAAAACACATGTTTCATTTACTCTTTGAACAATAACTGACCTTATTGCTATTGCTTGGGCTTTTAAAAATTCTGGAGCATCAGAAAATACACTAGCTTCTGAATAAAGTGAGATTGCTACTAAATCTTCTAAATCTACCCCTTCATCAATTGTTATACCGTTTTCTACTACCTCGTAAGTATCACACGTTTTTTCAAGTTCAAAATATGGGTATTGTCCTACTTGAGTCGATAAATTCGCTACAACTACAATTATAATGATTAGAAGTAATATAATCCCTAAAACTATCCACGTTACTGGGTTAGCAAGAAGTGCTACAACTGCACTTCCAATTGCACTTCCTGTTGCAGTTGTTGCTGCTGCACCTGCTGTTGTTGCTGCTGCTCCGGCTGTTGTTGCTGCTGCCCCCGCTGTTGTTGCTGCCGCTCCGGCAGTTGTTGCTGTCGCTCCTGTTCCTGCTGTTGCCGTGGCTCCGGCTGCTGCTCCTCCTGTTCCTGCTGTTGCTCCACCTGCTCCAGAAACTCCTGCTGGTGATGTCATTGGTGACTTTGGTATTTTATTTCCTAAAGGAGAATTTGCACCAGTACTATTAGGTTTGAATTTATTTCCGAATTTGTTTTTTACCTTATCTTTTACCGGATCTGTTTTTTCTTTCAAATATCTTTTTGCTTTATTTTTTACAAATTCTTTTCCTTGTGATTCAATCAGATTTTCTGATTCGTTATCTTCTACTAAATCATTGTCTAATACTTCTTCTTCATTTTGTTCTTTGTCTTCTTCTGATGGATCTAAGTATTCTTCTTCGTTTCCCATTTCATCACCTGCTTACTGCTAAAATTATAACATATTTTGATTGACTTAAAAAGTTTTTCATAAAAAAAAGCAAATTATATTAATTCGCCTTTATAAGCCTCCACCTGAACCAAAAGAATCTAGTTCTTCGGGAGTAACTACCACATTGATTTGCATTCTTCTATTACCACAAACAAATAATGCTCTTCCTTGATCATAGTATTTAACACTTTCTTTTTCAGATTCGTTTAAATCTATTAATTTCGATAAGTCATCTACTGCTTGTTTTTTTAGATTCATTACTAAATAATATGCAGCATTATCAAATATTGCTTTACCATGCATAAGTACTGATGGATCTGCAAAATCTGTTGGTTGCTGAGTTATTATAATAGTTCCTGTATTATATTTTCTACTTCTTCTTTGAATTTGTGCTAAGAACTCTGCTCCTAGTTCATTTTTTCCTGAAAGTAATATATGAGCTTCATCTACCATCATAACTGTGTTAATATCTTTATCTAAACATAGGCCCCATGCATATTTTAATATGTTGAAAAATAATGCATTTTTAATATTTACATCACTATTCATTAGTTCTCTTATGTTAAATACAATAAAATCAGTTTCTATCCTCAAAGTTGTATGACCTGTAAAATAGTATCTAAGTTCTTTTACTAAAGGTCTTACTTTAAGTTCTAATCTTTCCATTACATCTCTTTCATGAGTTGCATCTGTGATTGATAATAATCTTCCTTTAATAGTTGCATACACATCATCAAATGTTGGAAAGTCTCTACTAGTAAGTTCTAGAAAATTCGTTTGAAAGTCAATTTTAAATCTTTTATAAGTATCTTGAACTACTTCACTAAACATTGTTAACACATCTTCTTCAATTGATGGAGAATAGTATTTCATAAATGCTTTTAACTGCTGAATAGTTCTAGTCAAAACCGTATAACCAAGACCTTGAGCTATTTCTTCATCATCTGTATCAATAACTATTTCTAGTGGATTTATCATACCGAAATCTCCACCTTTACCAAGGTCTAGAAAATCTCCTCCCATGGCATTAGTCATTTCTTCAAGTTCACCCTCTGGGTCAATTGCTACAATTTTAAGCCCATTTCTTATATGTGTTCTAAGCAGTAATTTAGCTGCTGTTGATTTACCTGAACCAGAAGTTCCTAATAAAATAACATTCGCATTATTTCTATTGCTTTCTTTTCTTTCTTGATATAAAAATTGATTAAATAATACAACTCCACCAGAATAATCTACTCCTAAAAGTGTAGAATTCCCTGGATCTTTAATACTATCAAATACAAACGGATACATTGCAGCTACTGTAATTGATGGTATAGGCGTTCCTATTCTTTTTTCTATATCTTGTGCAGGGAAAATAGGTAGTATAGATTTTAATGCTTTTTCTTGTTCAAACATTAAAGCAACACCTCTTAGGCCCATTCCTTCAAGATATCCTCTTAGTTCCATTTTTCTAAGTTCCAACTCTTCTTTACTTGAACCAGTAACCATTATATGAAGCTGAAAATCAAATATTCTAGTTTGCGTTGCTGCAAGCATAGATACAAATTGTTCTTGTGATTCATAATCAAGTCTGATTCTTTCTTGAATAGTTTGGTCTTTTTCTGTTTGATATCTTCTTTTTAAATCAGCAATTTCTTTATTAAGCATTTTTCTTAACATTTCAAATGGAATAGGAATATGTTTAATTGCTACTTTAACTCCAGGTAAATTTATCAAATCACTTAAATATCCAGGATAAATATTTTTAGGAAAAGTAACTATAGTAAGTATAGTTGAATATTTAGATCCAAAATTAAACTCGGTAGGTTTAAATTCTATCCCTTTTGGGGCTACTTCACTTTTAAATCTTGGCATATTACATCACCGTCCCAACTGTAGTATTTTCTCCATCATTTAAGAAGTTATCTAAAATCATTCTTAAATCATCATTACTAGTTTGACTAGAGTGAAGTCCACTGTTAGCTAAACCAGATATCATGTTATGTAGTTTCTTTTGAATAAGTTCCATTCTTTTTTCTTTAAATAATAAGAAGTATTCAGTATCTACTACATTATACTCAGAGCTCATAAACATATTTCCTTTGTTTATGTCTTGAACTATTAACTTTTTTCTCATCGGATCAGTTTCTTTAGAATACATTATTTGTAATCTTGATAAGTATACACTTATATCTACTGGTCTATCTGCTATTAAAAGCCAAAATTCATAATCAATTGAGTTATAAAAAGTTTGTAATCTATTTATAACACTATTTTGAGCAGCTTCTTCTAGTATAAATATATTTTTAGGAACAACTTTAACTCCAGTAACTATTTCGCCACTATCAAGCTGTATCATTCCATTCATTATTTGCTTAACTGGTAACCAATCTTCCGCAAATACTTGCTTTTGAACATTATCATTTTTATTCTTCATGTATACACCAACCTTTCCATAAGTATCTTCTTTGAGTAAAGAAGAAAGAAAATATATTTGTTAATAACTGTAGCATATTATGGTAATACGGTACCGGTAGCACCAGAAAACCAGTAATCATTACAGGTATTAACATCATAATCATTTGACCAAAACTTGGATTTTGGAATATCAACAGTACAATCAATGTTACTGCGCATCCAGATCCAAATAATATCAAATCTATTGGAGTAAAGAATCCCAAAATCAATTGAGATTTTTTACTATTTGCTGGTATTAAGTATCTATCCACTATTTATCACTTTCCCTTTATTACTTTTATTCCTCTTTTTTTCTACTTTCAACTTCACGTTTTTTTCTAGCTAATTCTGCCATGTTACTGTTTGTTAATGATTCGAAACCAATTTTAACTTGGTCTATATTATCGTATAGAGTAGAGTTCGGACCAGCTACTTCACCGATAGGTACAATTTCTTTCTCACCCATGTTACTTTGGCCACTACTTACTAAATTTTCAATTTTTTCTCTAGCATTTTTATACGCTGCTGAATTTTCTTTTGTGTAACTTTCTAAATCAACTAAATTTTGTTTTCCTTCTTCTAAAATTCTTATTGCCCCTTTATCTTTTAACTGCTCTCTCATCTTAATTTTTTCATTATCACTTAATGTTAAAAATGTTGCGTAGTCCATACCTTCAAGAGATGCGACTATTCTGTCGTAACCATCTTTCTCTGCATACTGAGTCTTAATGAATTTTTTCAATGTTCTCTCATAGTGACCTATTTGATCCTCGTAAACAGCTTTGAACTGTGCTAATTCTTCAGCAGATTTTATTGTTTGCATTGTTCCTGATGCATCTTTTAATTGAATTTCGTTAAGCGTAGGATCTCCACTTTCTTCTCTAACTGCTGCTAATTTAGTTTCCCATTTTTCTTCTTTTAAATTTGAAAAATGAAGCTTCATTCCGGATAGTGAAACATTTTTAACACCTGTTGCTTCTTCAAAAATATTTTCATTTGCTGAAAATGTCCCTCTTGCAACAGCACTATCAACCTTATCTTCGTACCCCTTTATGAAAGCTTGTGAATTTTTTAAAAATTCTTGTTCTTTTTCAAGACTTTCATAAGAAACATCTCGACCTATAGCATTATTAAAATCATACATTGCATCCTCGAAACGTCCTAAGGTACCTCGCTGAAAAGCATTTTTATTTTCTCCATACTTGGATAAATATCTTGCTTTCTTGTTCGCTCTACTTGCTTTTGCTGCATAAGCATCACTCATTGCACTTAAGCGGCCTTTTTTTAAATCACCAAAACTTTTAGCACTCCAATTTTTCTTAGCGGTTCTAGCTCCAGCTGAAGTCCCTCCAGCTACTGCACTTTTTGTCTTATCCCACCAGTTACCTTCTTTAGTGTTCCAGTTCTTAGCTCCAGCGATAAGTCCACCTTTTGCAATAGAACCTATTTTCGATCCTGGTGTAAATCTGTCGCTTAAACCTTTTAAACCTAAATTCATATTTCCAGATTTAATACCAGTTAATTCTTCTATGAATTTTGGCATTTCTTTAACGAAATAAAGTACAGCAAATATTAATATTATATTCGCTATGAAACTTAAACTTCCAAATGTTGATATAATACTAGGTATTTTATCAATAATAAATACCGCTATTGCCATTGTTGCTACTCTTATGAATATTTCAAAATAAATAGCCAATGTTTTTTTAATATAATTACTTAACATATCTTTATTTTGAGGTAATATACTCATAAATATTGGTAGTGGTGCTATCATTTGAATCAGTGATAATTTAATTGCTCTTACTGCCATATCAAATGTAAATAATGCTAACATATATAGTACAAATGCTCCAGCTATAAACGAAATGAACATCATGTAATCCATTTCACCTGCAGTATAATTTTCTAAGAATGGTCTTAATAAATTATAATCACCCGTTGCTATTACCATAGCATTTGCATCTGACCAAGTAAATTCAGTTGTTTCACTTAATAAACTACAAGCACCTTGTATAAATGTCGGTAAAATTACCAATCCTAATGGACCAGAAACAATGAAGCCTGTTGCTGCTGTTACTGCATTTAAAATTAAACCTGTCCCACTATTTAAATCAAAAACTTCACATATCCAAGCAGCTTCAGAGTCTGCCACTACCATTTCAGGATTAACATAGTCCTTAGGTCTTAAAAAAGAGTTATAAACTGTTAGTGAAAATTCTCTTCCAGCATATTCATTTACCGTTATACCACTGTCTTCAAGTGCTTGGTGAAACTCTTCAGTTTGTACTTCTTCACCTAATATAAGGTTACCTATAACATTTTGACCTAGAACTGCTCCTTGTATTCCATATAATACATCAAATACAAAAGGAAGAACTAAAATAGCAACGAATGCTATAATTATTCTTTTAAAAATTTCAAATCCACCTGCTTTATTTTTACTGTCTGGATTAATTACATTTAAAAGTAAGGTATAAGTTATCATAAATAGAGCTATAATACCTACTATAGCAAAAATAGATCCAGTTATATCAGATATTATACTGCTATTTAAAAATTCTGCTTGAGCAAACTCAAAAAATAGTGCGTACATTCCCGAAATCATAGGAAATATTATTGCATCTATCGTAAATGATATTTCTGCTAACAAACCTACTAATGAATCTCCTATTATGTCCATATATTATACCTCCTTTACTTTTTATTTTTATTGAAATAAATCACTTTTCATATTTATATCGTTTATTTCATTTGTGCATTTTCCCGAAGTAGGATCCAAAACACAACTTGTACATACCGTGAAGTCATTTAAATTATCTTCAGAAATGTTGTTACTAAATAAATCAATAACAGTGTTTAGTAACGTAGGAATTATAAAAATGATTACTCCAAATATAAATCTATAAACAAGTTTTTTTAGTGATGTATCCATATCTTTTTGATCACCACTCATAACAGCTTTACCAAATTCAAGAGATGCTAAAATCACTATAATTAAAGGTACTACTATTTTAGCAACAGTTATTGTATATCCAACTATTCTAAAAGCATATAGTGCTTCTGATTGACATAAATAAACTTTTTCTGCTCCATCAGCAGATACATTTATAAAAACTAAATTTAGTAATAAAGCAAAACTCGCTAAACTTATTATTTTTTTCATTATTATCTCCACTCATTGAAATTATAACATATTTTTTTTTTTTGCACCACTTATTTGATGATTTTTTACTAAAATCATAACTATTATATTCTATATTACTTTAATTTTTTTTAACATTATGATATTATATTGAATAAGGAGAGCGTTATATGGCAAAAAAATATTTTAAAGATAAAGTTTATAACAGAAAAAGAAATAGAATTACTCTTATTATAATTATAATATGTGTTATTGGTATTATAGGTTGTTTTTTATTCGTAACATTCCTATCAAAAAACAAAGATATAAGTTATAAAATTAGAGAAGAAATTAATGTTGAAATTAATGGTGATTATCCAAATAGTGAAGTATTATTTACTGATTTAACTGGAGTTAAAGAAAGTGATATAGATGTTAATTACGATGATGTAGATATTACTACTTTAGGAGAGTACACAGCAGAGGTGAAAATAGCAGGTAATAAACACGATATTATTGTAAATATAATTGATGAAACTAAACCTAGTCTTGAATTAAAAGAAGTTAATATTGCCGTTGGTGGTACTTATAGTTTAGAAGATTTTATTAGTAAATGCTCAGATAACTCAAAAGAAGAATGTACTTTAGATTTTTCTAAAACATCTTTAGATTCAAACGGAAACCAAATTGATTATACTTCTTATTCTATTGAAGGTTCTTATGATATCAAAATTGATGCTAAAGATTCTTCTGGAAACGTTTCTACAAAAACTACTAAATTAATTATTGGAGAAGTAGAAGATACTGAACCTGTTTATTGTCCTCATGGTAATTTAGAATATAATAATGAAGCTATACTTGCAATAATTGTTGGTGTTAATAACTGTGCTGTTGATTTAGATAATTATGAAAATGATGATGTATTAGTAGGCATTAACTCTATAATTGATACTGAAACTGAAAAAATTAAAAAGGATATAGATGTTTTAAATGATTTAGTTGGAAATATTAAAATTAACAGAACTGTTACACCTATACTTAATAATGATGGTGTAGGTTTTGTAGGATATTCACTTTATATTGAAGCATTTGAAGGTAATGGCGAAACTATTGTTAAATACTATCTTAACTTAGATGGTGAAAGAGTTTTCAGTGAAAACCCTCATAACTTAAAATAATTTATTCATTCAAAAAAAAACATATCACTAGTGTGATGTGTTTTTTATTTTTTTGTTATTTTTTTCTTTGGCATCATGTAATAATACATTCCACCTGCAATTACGCATACGCTTGCAACAGCTATCAATACTATTATAAGTGTATTAGAATTTTCTTTAGGTGTTTCAGATGATCCACTAGATAGTAAAAATGTTTTATCTAACTCGAATCCTCCATTATACACTAAACCTTCTTCTTCTGTAGCTTCTTCTAAAGATTCTACGTTGTCAATGTTATCTTTGTTTATTAAAGGGTTTACTATGTCAGTATTATCTTTTGCACTATATAAATCTAATGCTTTTTGAATTGTTCCTTCTCCATTATATCCTACGATATATTCATCTCCAATAACTACAAATGGAACTCCTACACTTCCAATACCTAAATCTTCTGTTATTTGTTCTTTTATTGCACTATTTGTTTGATTATACCAAGTTTCTAATAATATTACATTCATGTAATCATCATAGGTATCTCCTTGGTCATTTATATAACTTACAAGCTCTTCACAGTATCCACAGCCATCTCCTCTAAATATATATACATTTACTTTTTCTGCATCTGTAACTTCAGGAACTGTTATTGCAGCTACATTACTTGTTGTAAAAATTGTTAATATTGTTAATATTGTTAATATTTTTTTCATTTTTTCCTCCACTAAAATTATACATTATTATATAAAAAAAAGCAACACATGATTGCTTAAGATATTTTATCTTCTTTTTATTGGTGTAAAGATTAAAAATGCTAAACCTATTATTACTACTGCAAATATTCCTATTATTATGAAGTTCATAAGACTAGACTCATTTTCCCAGTAAATGATTCCTTTTTCTTCACAAGCTTCTTCTAAATTCGTGATATCATAATTTTCTTCTTTTCCCTCAATAGTATCTGCTACTAAGTCAAAATAATTTTCATCTTGATATGCTTTAAAAGCTTCTTCTAAAATTTCTTCTTCATTATAACCTGTTTGACCAAAACTATCACCTATTACAAAAAGTGGTACATAACTTGATTGATCAAAATATTCTATAAAATCTTCATACAATTCATGATTTGCTTCATCTGAAGTTTCAAATGTCATAATGTCAAAATACTCTGAATATTTATCTTCGTAATCATTAAACGTTTCTACTGCTTCTTTACATGCACTACATGTATTACTTCTAAACATGTATATTGTTATTTTTTCTCCACTATCTACATCAGGTACTTCTGCTGCATTTACATTAGTTATTGTAAGTGCAAACGCAAATGTTAATATTGTTAATATTTTTTTCATTTCTACTCCTCTTGGTTATTTAATAACACATTTATATGTCTTAACTATTTTAACCATTATTTCTTTTTCTTCTATTATTATATCATTAGTTGCTACCAATGTAGCTAAACCATTTGAATAAAGCCACATTTGTTGAAATAATTCTTTAGCTGCTGTAAATGTTAGTCCTTGTTTATTAACTAAATTTACAATTGTTGATTGATTCCATTTTTCGTCAAATACATCATTTATATTTTTCCATTTTAAATTATTTGACAAAAATAAACTTATGAATAAATTTTTATACTTTTGGGCAAATTCCACATATGCTATGCATAATGTTAGCAAGGCCTTTTTACTATCAATTCTACTAGTAATATATTCATCATATTGCTTGTATATTTCTTTGTATACTTCCTCTTTAATTTCTTCCATTCCACTAAAAATTCTATACAAAGGTTTTGTTGATATCCCCATCGCTTTTGCTAGACTTCTAGCATTTAATTCTTCCCATCCTTTTGTACTAATAAGTTTGACTGCACTCTTTACTACATTATTTTTTGTTATTTCTAAAACCGCTGGCATATTATCCCTCCTTTTATAGTAACTCATGTTACTATTATATCAATTATAGAAAAATTTGTAAATTATTTATTTTTATACGAGTCTATATAGTTATAAATTTCATCGTCTTTATGATATCCCATAACTTGATTTAAATTTATATTTTCTACTGATTTAAATATATTTCCTTCTATAAAGGGATTTAGCTCACTGAGCTCTTTAATAATCTTTTTTGTATCTGCTCTTCTTGAATTTTCCTTTTTTAGATTACAAGCGCATCCGATAAAATCTAAATCATTATATTTTGTCCACGATATAATATCTGCTTCTCTAACTAAATACAGTGGCCTTATAAGCTGCATACCTTCAAAGTTTGAACTATGAAGTTTTGGAAGCATAGTTTGAATTTGTCCACTATAAAATATTGATAGAAGGATTGTTTCAATTACGTCATCATAGTGATGACCTAATGCAATTTTATTACAACCAAGTTTTTTTGCTTGATCGTATAAATACCCTCTTCTCATTCTTGCACACAAATAACATGGTGATTTCTCATCTAGCTTACTAACTACGTTAAATATATCAGAAGTAAATGTTATTAAATCAATTCCTAATTTTCTTGCATTTTCTTCATTTCTATTGCTAGAAGCCTCATCATAACCGGGATTCATACTTATAAATACTATTTCAAAATTTATTTTTCCATGCTTTTTAATTTCTTGTAAGCATTTTGAAAGTAAAAATGAGTCTTTACCACCTGAAATACATACTGCAATTTTATCTCCATCTTGGATTAAATCATAGTCAGTTACAGCTTTTGTAAATTTTCTCCATATGTTTTTACGATATTTTTTTATAATACTACGTTCTATATCTATTAATTCCATAATCCTCCCTCAAAAATACTCCTGATAGATTATACCATAATATTTAATAAACTTAAATAATTATTAATATTTTATTATTTTTTTATCTTTTACGTATAATTTTAGAAATAAATTGAAAAAAAGTATACATTATGCAATATTTAATTCCAATATTTGGTAATTTTGAGATAATAACTTTGGTGGTTGTATGTTAGGAAGTTATATTAAATACATGAGAAAAAGTAGATACTATACTCAACGTGAGCTTGCAAAAAAATTATTCATCGCACCTTGTACTTTATCTCATTACGAAAATGGAACTAGAATGGTTCCATACAATACTTTTTTATTAGTATTAGAAATTTGTAATTACAAAATCGATATTATTGATTTAAAAAGTGGAAAAAATATTACTAATTTAGAATTAGTGCGATTGTCTAAATAAACTCGAGTTTCGAGTTTTTTTTTATAGAAAAAGAAATGTCTAACTACTTTGACATTTCTTTTAAATCTTCATATATCTTTTCTAGTGATGGTAAACCATCTTCATAATATGTTTTTACTTTGTATTCTTCTTCATCTAAATTAACGTAGTAATTTTTATGTTTGTATGTAAGCAACAACTGTTTATTAAATAATGAATAAAATTTGCTAGTATTAGGTATCTTTAATCCTAATCTATTAATTTTCAGAGCTTTAAAAATCATTTTAATTATTACATATAATGCTGGTAAGACTACTACTAACATCCAACCTAAACTACTTGCTAGGAAAAATTGTACTCTTCCTAACTGTGGCAATCTGAACATTACTTCTCCAGTTATTGATTCATATGGAACTGGTTTTGGATCTCTTACTTCATTAAAGTCTCCTTTTGTATAGTAACTATAATTACCATTTTCATCTATTAAAACTTCTACTACTCTATGCGTTACTGATATAGTTTCACCTATGATAAAATCAGATGAGTTAAATGAGATTATATCTCCCACTTTTATTTCTGCTGGATTTTTTTCTTTTCCAACAACTACTACATCATAAACGTCAATGTTAGGTACCATACTAGGACTTATTATAGTAAAAAGAGATATTTGTGGTTCATATCCTGCACCTTTTCTTGCGTATACTTGTGATGCGATATAATAATAAATTAAAAATGCTGCACATAAAAGTAGTAAAACAAATACAGTCCAACTTAAAATTGAACTTAAAATTCTAAACGGTTTCTTTAGTTTTGTATTATAAAAAACGCCTATTTTAGAATTTTTTATTTGCATTTTAATATCATCTATATTTTGAAATATACTATCCATAAGCCCTTCCTATTCTTTATAAATTATACAAGATAATTCATAAAATAACAATAGATTTGACATATATATAAGTTATTTACATAAAATATTTTTATTTTTATAATTTAATATAAATTTTTGCATAAAAAAATCGAACTATTAAAGTTCGACTAAATTACTTAATGGAGGAACCGACCGGATTTGAACCGGTGATGATGGTGTTGCAGACCAGAGCCTTACCACTTGGCTACGGTTCCATATAATATCGCTTTCGCAATATTATTTTAATATATTTTATTCTAAAAGTCAATTTTTTATTACAATTCTATAGATTTTATTTCTTATTGTTAATTTAAGTGTGATACTTTCTGAACTTGCTACTTCTTTTGGAACTTTCATAAATAATTTATTTTCTATTGTATCTGTTTCTACACCATATACTTTACTTTCTTTTAAATTTCCATCATGAGTATATTCTATTGTGGCAAAGTTATCGAAAAATTCTTCGCTAGTATTATACTTATTATAGTATTCAGTAGATTTATCTAATTCCAATAATCCATCTACCACTAATAAAGTTTTACCTGAACTATTTCCTGTAGCTCCAATAGTAACTACACCATTATATGTTTTACAACTATCTGAACTACATTTATCGTATGTGTAATTAAATGCATCTGTTAACACATAACTATTTATTTGGATTGAACTATTTCCTATATTAGTATTACTAAAACTTACTTTTTCTCCTAAATTTAAAGTTGTTACTTCTATGTCATTTTCTAAAATTGGAGTTTTTAAATTAATAATTTTATATGTAGGAGATGCTATATTATCACTTATAACAATTCCATTAGAAATACTTATTTGAAACTTATATTCTATAAATTTTTCATCTATTTCATATGCAATAACGTAATTATCATTGTGATTTGCTTTAATATTTTCATTTAATAATATATTTCCATAGTCATAAAAATACTCGGATAATGAAATATTTGGTTGTTGCTCATAGTTACTGTATTTTAATAAGAGTTCATTAGTATCAAGTACTACATCATAATATGAATTATTTTGAATATTAATCTGAACTACTACAAAATATTTACCTTCTTCAATTATATTACCACCTAAATCAGTATTTGTAATAACACTGTTAGTAACAGAAAATTGTAATCCATCATGGTAGATATACTCTTGTTCATTATATTCATAGTCTTGAAACGTTGATAAAGCTGTTGTTACACTGTAGATAATATATCCTGTTAAAGCTAGCATTATTATTGTTATAATAGCTTTATTTTCTTTGATATAATATTTTGTTTCTCTTACAAATCTTCTGAAATTTCGATGTGCTTTGTAAGTGTCAAATTCAATATTTATTTCTACTTCTTCATTATCTTCGGTTGTAATACTTAAATTATCTTCTTCATTTAATGCATTTTTTGTATTAAATGTTAAAGCTCCGTAAATATATAAAACAATAGTAACTATTTGTAATATATAACAAATTACAGATATATCTCTGTAAAGCCTTGCAGAATCAGCGTTAATAACACCTGTTTCTAATTGATTAAATATACCATTAAATAGTATTAATATTATTATTAATGCTATGTAATTTAGTAGTGCTATGGAATATATTTTATGTTTTTTCCCTTTATTTCTTAATAGTGCAATTAATGCTATTAATACAAAAACTACTACAAATATTACTATATACATTAACAAGCTTATATATTTTGAAGATAAATCTCCTACTATTGAAGTTGAATAATTGTTATTTACATAATCACTGAAAAAACTAAAAATATCACTTAATTTTGTGTTTATATATAATGCTAATATAACTATTAAAAAATGTATTACCTTAAAATACTTAATCATTAAAGCATATGGCTTTCTTAGTATCATTTCATCCTCTTCCTATCTTCTATATTGTATCATGTATAACATTGTATGTAAATTATCTTAAAAAAAAATACATCTTTTGGATGTATTATTTTATTTTTTTATTTACTAATATTTGATCAGGTAATAAGTATATAGTTTGATTTTGAGATAATAATCTATCTTTAGATATGTTAAGTATATCACATGCAGTTTTAATAGTATCTCCTTCAGAAGTTATATAATAACTATACTGAGGTTTTGGAACTATTACTTCTTGATTTAAATATATATAATCATCTAAATCAAATCCATTCATTTTTGCAAATAAATTCGGGTTAACATTTAACATTTTACTAACATCTATAATTTTACCATCTTTTTTTATCTTTACTACCTCGTAATATTGTTCATTAACTTTTGGAACTATTAAATCCATTCCTTCTCTAATATTATCTAAAAAATATATATCGTTTATGTTTTTTAACATTTCTATGTTAGTATTAAATTTTTTTGCTATTAGACTAATTGTATCTTCACTTTTTACTTTATATCTTTCGAACATTTTTTTCACATCCTAATATAAAATATGCATTAGCCTACTTTGTGTTAATAAATATATACTAAATACTGAGTATCAAATTCCCAGTTAGTATTTGTTACTAATTTTTTTATACCTTCTAAGTGATTAAATTCATAAATTATATTTTCTTCAATATATATTACTGTATCTTCCTTTTGGTATAATATTTTTTCAGCATCTATTTTTAAAATTGTTTCTTTCTCACCTAATGTGTAAATTATACTATCTTCTTTTATTTCATATCTATCTGCTTCATTTTGATTTAGTAAATTTATTTCACTTTCTGAATAGATAATTTTATTTTTAGTTTTAATTGTTTCTTTAAAAATGTTAATTTCAAGCTGCTGTGAATTAGTTTTATCGTATAACTTTAGTATGTCACCAGTATAATCAATAAATTCTAAATTGTATTTTATATTTTCACTTAGTTTATATTCTTTATAGTTCAAATTATCTGTGTTAATTAAATAATAACTATTATAATATACTTCATTATCATAATTAGGTATATATATATAATTATCTAATTGATAAATACTTTCAGGAAAATATATATCTTTATTGTAAATTTTAATTTTTTCTATATTTTCTTTTTCTACATTTATAAATCCGTTATAGTTCCAAAATAAAAAATTGTAAGAGCTTGAATTATATATAATAATATTTTCTTCTTCTTTTAACTCTTTAGAATTATCTACCTCAATATAGAAGTAATTTGTGTTATCATCTAAGCAAATATCATAAAAATTTATTTTTCCTTTTACTTCGATGCATGATTCATTTATATATTTAATTTCCTCTATCAACTTTTTGTTATCAACAAAGTCATCTTCAATTATAAAGTCATATTTATTGTTTTCATCTATGACAGTATAAAAATACAATTCTTTTTCAGAATCATATTTTTCTGTTATTTCAAAATTTTCTATCTCATACATTTCTTCATAACTTTTACTTCTAAATAAAATATTTACTAGTAAATTTATAAATACTATTACGAAAATTAATATAAGTAGAACTTTAATCAACTTTTTTTTATTTAGTCGCCCCATCAGTAGCTATTTTTCCCATTTGTCTTTTTTGTTTCATCATATATGTTGAAATATTTGTTTCTATATCATCAACTCCATATTTTGATACATTAGATACTGTTACCACTTCTTTAAGTGTATCTATTGTAATTTTACCCCAAATAAGACCTCTATATACACCTAAATCATTGAATAAGTCTGGCGTTATTGATTTTAAAAAATATCCCCATACTACTCTTTTTTGTGCAACTAACAATCTTTTATTTGTTAATACTACAACACAAGAAGTAAAAATATCATAAAATCTATCATTTTTTTGCCCTACAAAGGCAAATATTACTTTTTCATCTATATTTAAATGTTTTTCTATCACATTACAGTGACTTTTTACTCTCCAAGCTATTCCTCCTGGATTTTTTGATTTATAATCGTTTACATAATCTATTACTTTCATTTCTTCACCCACTTATATTGTATAATGTTTTTTAGTTTTAATCAATATTATTTAAGATAATATGTATATACCCACCTATTAGTATTTATTTTTGTCCAATAATCAGTTTCTTCCATTACTGCTACTAATGTACCTTTAGGTAATGGAGCATTAGTACTTAATACAGTTCCGTTCTCTGTTTTTCTTACATTTAACCAAGTTGCATTTACTTCTTTTGTTATATAATAACTTTCAGGTTTTGTTTGAGTAACATAATCTCCACTTATCCACTGACCACTCGCTATTTCATGCCAGTTATTAACTGTTTTTTCTATAGTAACTTGTGTTTTTTCGGGTAATGTATTAAATTTTTCGTAATTTAATCCTGGTCCTTTTCTTACATTTAAACTAAAAGCCGTAACGTATGCTATGTTTTTAACTATTGAAGTTGGTAGTTTTTCGAATACTATTCCTTTTGTATTTATTATACTTGTAAATGATTCGTCAATATAAAAAGCTTCTTCTGGCTTAACTGCATATTCAGTTGTATTTATTACCCATGATCCTTTACTATTTTTTGTCCATCCATTCCCAACAAATTTGCCTTTCCCAACAGATAAATGAAAATGATATCCAGTTGCATTTCCATCTTTTCCTTCGATTGTAACTTTCTCACCTCTTGTAAATATTTGATTTACTTTTATATTTTGTAAATCTATATCCTCTGGGTGCATAATTAATATTGTTACATAGTCTTCAAAAGTTGGAGTTTTTACTTTACTTGTTGATTCTAACCATATTGTGTTTGTTCCACTTGTGTTTACTCCGTATATTCTTTTAACTATCATTGAATCACATGGACAATAAAAATAATTGTCTTTAGCAGTTGAAGCCCCGTTATCATCAAATGGAAAGTCTTGTGGATTACCTGTATAATTTCCTGAATGTGAATAACTTCCATCATAACTTTGTGTTATGCTTATTTTTTTTAGTGGGTATGTTAAATAATTCATAATTTCCTCCTTCAGAATAATATATTCTAATTTTATAATTACAATTACATCAAGTGTCTACTTTTATATTATTATAATTTTTTTTCATAAAAAAAAACTAACATAAATGTAGTCTTTTATTTTTCTCGAAATGATCATACGAGTTTTCTATTAAATTGGTGGAGTAGAGGGGACTTGAACCCCTGTCCAGTATACTGCAAGTGCATAATATCTACAAGTTTAGGTCAACTTTAAATTTCCTTTTTAATTGGCTCGACTCCGACCTGATAAAAAGTGAGTCTATTATAGATTCGAGCACTAACCATAGACAAGTTACTACTTATATTTTGTATAATATGATCCTCTAATCTAAGCTACAAAAAATTTAGTTAGAAGAGCTCCGCGCCAATTATTAGGCAGCTGCAGGAGCGAAACCAAAATTAGTTTCGTTATTTAATTTATTTGGTGCGTTTATAGTGCGCCCACTACTTGCAATCATGCTTGCTCATATATGTCGAAACCGAGCTACCCCGTAAATTAATTTTAACATAAATTTTCACTTTTGTAAAATTAGTTTATACAATGTTAGTATGACTTACGCCATTTAATGCTAGTGTAGTAAATTCTTTTTTTAAATATAATGGGTATGCTGCTGCTCCAATCATTGCTGCGTTGTCAGTACAATACACAAAACTTGGCACTAATAACCTCCCATTATTATTGTTAACAACTTTTTCTACTTCACTTCTTAAATATTTGTTTGCAGATACTCCCCCTGCAACAATAACATTATTTATATTTTTTTCTTTCATAGCTTTATCTAATTTTCTAGTTAACTGTTCTACTGCTCTAAACTGAAAACTAGTAGCTAAATCATGTAATCTTATTTGATTACCTTTCATTTTTTCTTTATTTACTAAATTTATTACACTACTTTTTAAACCACTATAACTAAAGTTATATGTATCATCTTCTATCATCTTAGGTAAATCATATGTTATTTGACCATTTACTGCAGCTTTTTCAACTCCAGGTCCTCCAGGATACGGAATACCTAAAACTCTTGCTACCTTGTCATATGCCTCTCCTATTGCATCATCTAATGTAGTACCTAACAATTCAAATTCATAATCATCTTTCATTATAACTAATTCGGTATGTCCACCGCTGACAATTAATGATAAAATTGGAAATTCAAAATCATTTTCCAGTTTTGATGCATATATATGACCTATTAAATGATTTACTTTTATTAATGGTTTATCAAGTAGGAATGCTAGTGTCTTGGCAAACTCTATACCTACTAATAATGACCCCATTAATCCTGGCGCATAAGCAACTGCTACTGCATCTATATCTTCTAAACTAATTTTCCCTAGTCTAAGGGTTTGTTCTAAAACCATTGTTATATTTTCAGAATGCATTCTTGATGCTATTTCAGGAACTACGCCACCAAATTCAGTATGCTTCTCCATTTGAGTTAAAATAGTATCAGAAATTATTTCTTTACCATTTTTTACAATTGCAATACTTGTTTCATCACATGTAGTTTCTACTGCTAAAATTATTACATCTTTCATTATTTTCTTACCATTACTAAAGCATCTACACCTTTGTAATATCCTTTCCTAGTGTTAATAACTTCAAAGTTATTTTTTTTATATAATGCTATTGCACCATAATTATTAACATTTACTTCTAAAAATATTTTTTGTTTATAATTACTAATAACATAATTTAAAAGTTTGTTTCCAATATTTTTTTTTCTATATCTTTCTGTAACTATTATGTTAATAACTTCCACATCTTCTTCTGTTATTGAAATGTTGATAAATCCTACTACTTTTTCGTTTTCAAAAAATAGGTAATATTTTTTATTAACATTCTCAAGCTCTTCTTTTAAGTTATACAAATTTTTAAAATTAATTTCTATTTTTTTTCCAAGTTCATATATGTCTTCTATATTTTCTAAACTTGCTTCTTTTATCACTTTTCAACCTCAATTAATTTTACATAAACTGGTTTAACAAAGTGAGAGTTTTCTGGATTCTTTTTTAGTACTTCTTTAATAACTTTATCGTAATTTACATTTTGATTTACTATAACTTTGTATTTTTTTGAAAATTCTTCAAATTCACTTTTTTTAAGGTATTTATATTCTCCAACTACATTATTATTATCATCAAATATACCTACGTAATAACCGTTACTTTCCTCAACTGCTAAAACTTCTCTTTCTTCTTCAACTGAATAAGCCATTTCCTCCAATACTGTAACAGTTCTTATTGGAATATTTAGCACATATGCAAATGTTTTTGCTATAGTAACTCCTAATCTAACTCCAGTAAAAGATCCTGGACCATTAACTACAATAATTCCTTCAGGTTTTTCTTCCTTTAAAACTTTTTTTATTGTGGGCATTATATACTGACTTCCATTTTTTTCAGCAATAATTGTTTCTTCACTTATTATTCTAAGGTCATCAAAATACTTAATAACAATTTTTTTATCGCATGTATTTATATATAAATTTTTCACTATATCACCGTTTCACATAAATCTTCATATTTTTTACCATATGGCTTTAATACAATTATTCTTGTGTCTTCATCTGTTGTTTTAAGTTCTATTTCTAGTCTTTCTTCTGGTAATCTATCTTGAACTAATTCCGCCCATTCTATAATACAAACTCCACCTAAATTATAATAATCTTCGATGCCAAATTCATTATCTGTTTCTTCCAAGCGATAAACATCCATATGGTATAAAGGTAATTCTCCTAGATCATATTCTTTTACAATAGTAAAAGTAGGACTAGTTATGTTTTCATCTAAACCTAATGCTAATGCGAAACCTTTTGTAAATAAAGTTTTTCCTGAACCTAAATCTCCATTTAAACAAATAACCATATTAGGAAATTTTTCACTTTCTATATTTTCTG
>CAYJFJ010000019.1:0-23430 GCA_964369845.1 uncultured Muribaculaceae bacterium
AATCGAACCCGCGAATACCAGAGCCACAATCTGGCGTGTTAACCACTTCACCAAGGCCGCCATAACACTATAAATTTTAACATAATGAATTAATAAAATCAAGGGTTTATTTAAAAATATGTGTTATAACTATTAATTGTTATTTAATTTGTAATTGTATTTTTTTTGTTTTGTGAATTTGTATATAAAAAAATTACAAAAATTTATTATTTATGATATAATAATTTATAAGAAAAAAGCGAAGATTAGGAAATAGTACTAAGTAAAAGGTTTATAGAAAGTCTATGTTGATGGAAATTAGATAACAAATAACTTAAGAATTCACCCTAGGAGCTTATGGGTAGCGCGTTATAGCTTTTAAGGTGTATAAAACTTTTGTACACGAATTAAGGTGGTACCACGTAATCACGTCCTTATATATAGGATGTGATTTTTTTATTTAAGAAAGGAATTTTATGAAAGAAAAAATTGATAGTTTACTTTTAGAAATAAAAGAAAAAGTAAATGATGTTAAAGATTTAAAAACTCTTGCTGAATTAAAACAAGAGTATATGGGTAAGAAAGGACCTATTACAGAATTATCTTCTGGTATGAGAGATTTATCTGTTGATGAGAAAAAAGAAGTTGGGATGCTTTTAAATGAACTTAGAATAAATGTTAATGAAATGTTTGACTCTTTGAAAGAAAAATTTGAAATTGAAGAACTTAATAAAAAACTTGAAAGTGAGTCTATAGATATAACACTTCCTAGTAAAAAAGTGAGAACTGGTTCTAAACATCCAATGAGTAGAATTGAAGAAAAATTTGAAGATTTGTTTACTAGTTTAGGTTATACAGTGTACTCTGGTCCTGAACTTGAAAGTGATGAAAATTGTTTTCAAAAACTTAATATTGCTAAAGGTCATCCTGCAAGAGATGCTCAAGATACATTTTATTTAGAAAATGAATTTGAAAACTTTTTACTTAGAACTCAAACTTCAACTGCACAGGTAAGAGCTATGGAAGCTAATACTGAAAAAGGACCTTTGAAAATAGTATGCCCAGGGAAAGTTTATAGAAGAGAAGAAGATGCAACTCATGCTCATCAATTTATGCAAATTGAAGGTTTAGTTATTGATGAAAATGTTTCAATGGCAGATTTAAAGGGAACTTTGGAACTTTTCTTAAAAGAATTCTTAGGAGAAAAAACTACTGTTAGATTTAGACCAAGTTTCTTTCCATTTACTGAGCCAAGCGTAGAAGTTGATGTTTCTTGCTTTAAATGTATGGGTAAAGGTTGTTCTTTATGTAAAGGTACTGGCTTTATTGAAGTTTTAGGTGCAGGAATGGTTCATCCAAATGTACTTGAAATGTGTGGTTATGATTCTAAAAAATATCAAGGATTTGCTTTTGGTACTGGTATGGATAGATTTGCTATGTTTAGATATGGAATAAACGATATTAGAACTATTTATGGAAACGATTTAAGATTTTTAGAGCAATTTAATAGAAAGGATGTAGATTAATATGAAACTTAGTAGAAAATTTGTAAGCGATTATATAGATTTACCTGAAGTAAGCGTTAAAGAACTTGCTGATGCGATGATGAAAGTTGGTAATGAATATGATGAAGCTGGAAAACTTGTAAATGTTACTAATTTAGTTATTGGTGAAGTTACTGAGTGTCATAAGCACCCGGAAGCTGATAAACTAAATGTTACTAAAGTTAATATAGGCAGTGAAATTTTAGATATTGTTTGTGGTGCTCCGAACTGCAAAAAAGGACTTAAAGTAATTGTTGCTAAAGTAGGCGCTGTTTTACCTGAAATAACTATTAAAGCATCTACTATAAGAGGAGTTGCATCTAACGGTATGCTTTGCTCTTTAGTGGAACTAGGTCTTGATACTAAATTTTTAAAAGAAGGAGCTGGAGATGGTATTTGTGAACTTGATAGTGATGCTCCAGTTGGCGAAGATCCAATTAAATATCTAAATTTAGATGATGAAGTTATTGATTTTGAACTTACTTCTAACAGAGGTGATTTATTATCTATTATGGGTATGGCTTATGAACTTGGTGCTATTTATAAAAAAGAAGTAAAAGAAGTCGATTTAAGTTTTAATGTAATAGATAGAAAAACTGATGATGAATTTAATATTGATGTTAAAACTGAAGACTGCTCTTTATTTTTAGCTAAAAAAGTAATTAATGTAGAAATCAAGGAAAGTCCTGATTTTATTAAAAACAGACTTATTGCATCAGGAATTAGACCTATTAATAATGTGGTAGATATATCAAATTATGTTATGCTTGAAACTGGTCAACCGCTTCACTTTTATGATGCTGATAGACTTGGAGATACTTTAATTGTAAGAAATGCTTTAGAAGATGAAAAACTTACTACTTTAGATGGAATTGAAAGAATCTTAGATGTAAATGATATTGTGATTGCTGATAAAGATAACGCTATTGGTCTTGCTGGTGTAATGGGTGGACTTTCAACAGAAGTTGAACTTGATACCAAAAATGTAATTATAGAAGCTGCTATATTTGATAGTGTTAAAGTTAGAAAAACTTCTAAGAAAATTTTAAGAAGTGAAGCAAGTAATAGATTCGAAAAAGGACTTGATCCTAAAAGATGCTGTCTTGCTATTAGAAGAGCTTGTCATTTACTTGAAAAATATGCTGGAGCATCTATTTTAGATAGTGGATGTGTTTACGATAAAACAGTAGATGTAGAAAATAAAATTATAGTTAATTTTGATAAAGTATATAAAGTTTTAGGAATGAAAATAGATAATGATAATGTAGTTTCAATTTTAAATGATTTAGGTTTTATTACTGAAGTTCATGAAAATTATGTTGAAGTTACTATTCCGTCTAGAAGACTTGATTTAAAAATCGAAGAAGATATGATTGAAGAAATAGGAAGAATTTATGGTATTGATAATATTGAAAGTAAGCTTCCTAACTTAGTTGCTAGTGTTGGTAATTTTGACAAAACTAAAAGAGAAATTAGGAACAAAATGATTTCATTTGGTCTTAATGAAATATTGTCTCATACATTAATTCCATTAAGTGAAGTTCATAAATATACTACTGATGAATTTACTCCAGTTCGCTTAGCTGATCCTATGAGTGATCAAAAAGATACTCTAAGATATAGTTTAGTTCATTCCTTAAAAGAAGTTTACTTGTATAATAAAGCTAGAAATTTAAAAGATATTTCGATTTTCGAACTAGGAAAAGGTTTTTTTAAAAAAGAAACTTATAATGAAGAAATGAAACTTGCTGCTTTAATGACTGGTGTATATGGAGAAGGTATTCATAAAACTAATGCTGACTTTTATACAATTAAAGGGATTGTAGAAGAGTTGTTAAATTATTTAGGTTTTGCTGGTAGATATTCTATTTGTAAAGATAATAACTTACCAAAAGAAATGCATCCGGGACAAAGCGCTTCTATAGTTATGCAAGGTAAAAATGTTGGTTTTATTGGTAAAATACATCCAAAAGAAATTAAAGGTGATGTATTTGTATTTGAAATGAATTTAGATAAATTACTAGTTAATAAAGCTTCTAAAATGAGTTTTAAAGAAATATCTAAATTTCCAAGTGTATCTAAAGATTTAGCTTTTGTTATGAAAAAGGATATGGAATCTGGAAGCGTTGAGGCAGTTATCAAAAAAGCTGGTGGTAAACTGTTAACTAATATTTCTGTTTTTGATGTTTATGTAGGAGAAAATGTTTCTGCTGATGAGAAATCTATTGCATACTCTTTAACATTTGCTGATTCATCTAAAACTTTAACAGAAGAAGAAGTTATGGAAGTATTTAATAAAATTATTGAAGAAACTACTAAAAAATGTAATGTTATTTTAAGAGATAAATAAAAAATGTAAAATAATTGTCTAAAATGAGAGTTTTTACTTAAGTTTTAGGCTTTTTTTTGTTATATTGTTATTATAGGAGATAATAATATGAAAAAAATAATACAATATGGATGCGGAAAAATGTCTGAATATACTATAAGATACGCAAAAGAAAAAGGTTATGATGTAGTAGGGGCAGTTGATATAAGTGATGATTTAGTAGGAAAACTTCATGAAGGAGTTTTAGTTACTCATGTAAGTGAAGCTGAGGCTTTATTAAAAAAAATGAAACCTGATATGGTTCTTATTACTACTATGAGTTTACTTGCTGATTGTGAAGATGCTTTAATGCTTTGTGCTAGATGCGGGGTAAATGCTCTTACTATATGTGAAGAAGCTTTATATGCGTACAATTCAAATCCAGTTCTTGCTAATAAAATAGATACTTTAGCAAAAGAAAATGGGTGCACGATATCGGGTACTGGTTATCAAGATGCATTCTGGGGAAATCTAGTTACTACATTGATGGGGGCGACTCAAAAAATTGTAAAAGTTAAAGGCAGTAGTTCTTATAACGTAGAAGATTATGGCATTGCTCTTGCTAAAGCTCACGGGGCTGGACTTACCAAAGAAGAGTTTGCTAAGGAAATTGCAAGTGCAGATGATATTACAGAAGAGGCTAGATTAGAATTGATTAATAAAGGTGAATTTTTACCTAGTTATATGTGGAATGTTAATGGGTGGCTTTGTGATAAAGTGGGATTAACTGTAAAAAAACAAAGTCAAAAGTGTATTCCTACATTTTGCGAAGAAGATATTAATTCTAGTACTTTAAATATGATTATTAAAGCAGGGAATTGTACTGGTATGAGAGCAGTTGTTACTACAGAAACTGAAGAGGGAATTACTTTTGAAACTGAATGTGTTGGTAAAGTTTACTCAAGTGCTGACTTCGATTCGAATGTTTGGACTGTTGAAGGTGAGCCTACTACAACACTAGTAATAGATAGACCTAATACAGTTGAGCTTACTTGTGCGACTATGGTTAATAGAATAGATGATTGTATAAGTGCTGAGGCTGGATTCATTCCAACTAGTCAAATGGGAGAACTTAAATTTAAAATTTAGAAAATTATCATTTTCTTTTTTTTTGACTTGTTTTGTCGAAAGTGTTGAAGATAAAAAGTTTTTCATTATAATAGCTAAGCATGAAAGGAATCATCATGATTGAAGAAAAAAATGTAGTAAGCTTAACGAGTGATTCGTTATTTAAAATATTTATGAAAAAAAGAAAAGAGTATTTAGTACTAATTATAAATAATGTACTTGGTTTAAATATTAGAAAAGAGCAAATAGAATTTGTTAATAATGAACTTTTTACAGATCATAAAAATGAAAAAAGATCAGTTTTAGATATTAAAGTAAAACTGGATAGTGGAGATATAATTTTTGTTGAAATGCAAAATGCAACAGAAACTCAGTTAATTAAAAGAATGGAGTCATACGCATCAAGACTTATTAGTGATCAGCTTGAAAAGGGAAATCTTTATGCAGAGCTTAAAAATGTTTATGCAATTTTTTTTATAAATTACTATAATTCTACATTTAGTAAACTATTTACAAAAATATGTGAGTGTGATATGATGAATATGAAACAGATAGACTCAGTAAGAGAGAAGAATGTAATAAACTTAACAAAGATAAAAGAAGATAACGTTTTTAGTGAAAATATGCATAAATTTTTAGAGTTTATGTTATGTGAGACTGAAGAGGAGATGTGTAAAATGGTAAAAGGGTATAAGAGTTTAGCAGAAGCGTACGAAACGGTGCAGGCAATTACAGCAGATCCAAAATACAAAGAGTATGAGTGGACTAGATTTAAAGAAGAAACTGATAGAGCTAATCAAGAACATTTCAGGTTAGAAGTAGCAACTAAAAGAGGAGAGCGAAAAGGGGAAAAAAGGGGATTTAAAACGGGCTTAGTAAAAGGAATAGAGGAAGGTAGAATACTTGGAATCGAACAAGGAATTGAACAAGGAATTGAACAAGGAATTGAACAAGGAATTGAACAAGGAATTGTACAAGGAGAGAGAAAATCAATAAATCAAGTTATAACTAATATGTTGAAAGAAGAAATAAGTGTCGATGTAATTTCTTCAGTGACTAATCTTTCAAAAGAAGAAATTGTTAAAATTTCAAAATCTTAAAATAGAGAAAAGTATTTACTGCTTTTTTTTATTTGCTATGATATAATGTTTATGCTAAGGAGAATGATAAATGGTAAAAAAAGAAGAATTAAAAAAATTAAATGAGTATTGGAATGCTTTAAATTATCTTGCTGTAGGACAATTATATTTACTCGATAATCCTCTTTTAAAAAGAAAATTAGAACTTAAAGATGTTAAACATAAAATTATAGGTCACTGGGGGACAGTTCCTGGTCAAACCATGATTTATACTCATCTTAATAGAATTATAAATAAATACGATTTAAATATGATATATTTGTCTGGTCCCGGTCATGGAGGAAATGCTCCTGTTTCAGGAACTTATTTAGAAGGTAGTTATTCTGAAATTTATCCAGAAGTATCTTTGAATGAAGAAGGAATGCAAAAATTATTTAAAAGATTTTCGTTTCCTGGTGGAATTTCATCACATGCAGCGCCAGAAACTCCTGGATCAATTCATGAAGGTGGAGAACTTGGTTATAGTTTAGCTCATGCGTTTGGTGCAGTTCTTGATAATAAAGATTTAATTGCGTGTGCTGTGGTTGGAGATGGTGAAGCAGAAACTGGACCTCTTGCTACTAGTTGGCATTATAATAAATTTTTAAATCCCGAAAAAGATGGTGTAGTTTTACCTATTCTTCATTTAAACGGTTTTAAAATAAATAATCCAGCAGTACTTGCTAGAATTGATAAAGACGATCTATATGATTACTTTATTGGTCTTGGTTATAAGCCTTATTATGTTCATGGCTCTAAACCTATGAGTTTACACAAACAACTTGCCAGTGCAATGGATAAATGTATTGAAGATATTAAATTCATAAAAGAAAATAGTTCTAAAATAAAGCGTATTATGTGGCCTATGATAGTTTTTGAAACACCTAAAGGTATGACTGGTCCTAAAGAAATAGTGGGTTCATATAAAGCTCACCAAGTTCCTTTTCAAGTTGAAAATGAAGAAGATTTACAAAAACTAGATGTTTGGTTAAAATCTTACAAGCCTGAAAAATTATTTGATGAAAAAGGAAGACTTAGATTGGATCTTAAAGATATTAATCCAACTCCTAAAAAGAAAATGGGTCTTAATCCCGTTACAAATGGAGGACTACTTTTAAAAGATTTAATACTTCCAGATGTAAAAACTTGCGGTGTAGAAGTTAAAAATCATGGTCTTGAAAAAAATTCTGATATGATGATGCTTGGAAAGTATTTGAAAGAAGTGTTTATTTTAAATGACAAAAACCAAAACTTTAGAATATTTGGTCCAGATGAAGCCATGAGTAATAGATTTAATCATGTTTTTGAAACAGAAAATAAAACTTTTAATTTACCTATTAATAAAAATGAAGAACTTTTAAGTAAAGATGGAAGAATGTTTGATGTAATGCTTTCTGAACATTTATGTCATGGTGCTTTAGAAGCTTATTTATTAACTGGTCGTCATGGAATAATGCATTCATATGAAGCTTTTATAAGAGTAGTCGATTCGATGGCTACTCAGCATGCTAAATGGCTTAAAGTTTCTAATGAGCTTCCATGGAGAAAAGATATTGCATCACTAAATTATTTACTTACTAGTCATTGTTGGCAACAAGATCATAATGGATATACTCATCAAGATCCTGGTTTTTTAAATCATATTGCTACTAAAAAACCTGAGGCTACAAATATTTTCTTACCAATTGATGCAAATACTTTAATTTGCTCTGTAGATAAAATGCTAAAGTCAAAAAACAAAATAAATGTATGTGTTGCTAGTAAACATCCATCACTTCAGTGGCTTTCAATGACTGAAGCTAGTAAACATTTAAAAAATGGAATTAGTAAATTTGAATGGGCGTCAACAGATACAGAAAAAACTTGTGATATTGTTCTTGCGTGTGCCGGAGATACTCCAACGTTAGAAGTTTTAGCTGCGTCTAATATTTTAAAAGAACATATGCCTACTTTAAAGGTAAGAGTAATAAATGTACTTGAATTATTTAAACTTGCACCAAGTGATAGAAATCCAAATGGATTAAGTGATAAAGAATATAATGAGTTATTCACTAAAAATAAACCTATATTATTTGCTTTTCATGGATATGCTGGTTTAATACATGAACTTACGTATGATCGTGAAAATAAAAATCTTACTGTAAGAGGTTATAATGAAGAAGGTACTATCACAACTCCATTTGATATGAGAGTTCAAAATAAAATAGATAGATATAATCTTATTTTAGATGTACTTAAATTAACTAAGAAAAAAAATGATGCTTTAGAAAAATTATGTTTAGATACTTTAAAAAAACATCATGGTTATATTAGACAAAATGGTAAAGATATCGATGAAGTTGTTAATTTCACATTCGATAAAAACTAAGTAGATTACTAGAAAGTAATTTACTTTTTTTGAATTTTAAAGTAAAATGTAATAAAGAGCGAGGGATTAAATATGCAGTTTTATATTATTTTATTAGTTGTTGTTGGAGTTTGTTTTTTATTTTTATTTTTTAAATATAAAAAATATGAAAGTTTAGTAAAGGAAAATAGTGTTAAACTAATTAAACTAAAGAAACTTAATTCATCATATAGTTTTAATGAAAACGTTAAAAAGAAAATAACAATTGATCATTATGTTATGAGCAAAACAGAGCTTTCTAAAGTTAATTTTAGTGAACTTATTATTCAGTTGATTTCTGATAATACTCAAAATATAAAACTTAACTTAGAATATATAACTGAAAATGAAGGGAAATTTGAAGTTTATTCAAAAAAATATAATGCAATAGATGATGTTACTCCTGGTGATGTTATAAGTATTACTAATATGAAACTTAAAACGTTTAATTTTTTAGAAAACAAATTTTTTAAAATTAATAAACTTAAACCCGTTGTTAGTTTTAAAGTAGTTATTAGTGCTAAATTTGAAGAGTCTAAAGGTAAAAATAAATATCATAAAGAACATACTTTTTCATATAGTGATTTAAAAAAATATTATAATGAAATTTTAGAAACTGAGTAATCAGTTTTTTTTTACAAAAAAAAAGCAACTGAATTTTCAGTTACTTAAATATTGATTCCTGGTATGTTTCTTAAAATTCCATAAGCTAAAAATATTGTTAATAAGCTATAAATTATTACTTTTGGAATAGGTTTTAAATCTTTTTGAAATATATAACTATAAAACATACGATAAAAACCTATACCGATAACTATTATAATTAAATATGCTAGTTTATTATATTCTAAAGCTTCAATAAATTTAAAATTTAAAATACTTATCATAGCTCTTGTAATTCCACATCCTGGGCAATATAGCCCTGTAACAGTTTCAAATAGACAAGGTACACTAAAGTAATCGACTAAAAATAAAGCATAAAAAATTCCTAGTCCTATCATACCAATACATATAAGTAAACTTATATATAATCTTTTTTTTGTGTTTTTATCTGTTGTTATCAGCATAGTTATTTAATTCACTTTGGATTAAACAATAATTTACTATTCCTAAACCGAATAAAGCAAGTACTAAATAAATAATTGAATTATCACTAGTTCCTAATTTAGCTTCATACATTGCTTTTCCCATTTTGTAGAAAATATAATACATATAAATTCCACAAGTAATGATACTAAGTAAGAACGCAGTTCCACCAGTAGGTAGTGAATTATCATTAGTTGAAACTCTTACATCATCAACTAAAACAATAAACCAATAAATTCCATAAATACCACAAGTTACAATTGATAAAATAATTGCAGTAACAATATCTCTTCTTTTAATTCCCATTTCTTTACCTCCATTAATATAATATCAAATTTTGAAATTAATTAAAAGTGTTTACTATAAAAAAATATAGTGTATAATTAATTTAGGAGGAAGTATGAAATTTTATTATTGTGCACACTGCAAGAATGTAGTAATTAAAATATCTGATAAAGGAGTGCCTTTATTATGTTGTGGTGAGGTTATGGAATCACTTTTAGCAAATAATGTAGATGCAGCTTTTGAAAAACATGTTCCAGTTATAACAAAACCAAGTGATAATTTAGCTATAGTTAAAGTAGGTGATGTTTTACATCCTATGGTAAATGAACATTATATTGAATTTATAGTATTGGAAAAAGAAACTGGTTTTGAAATAAAATATTTAAATCCTGGTGAAAACCCTGAAGTTACATTTAATGTTACTGAAGATATATTAAACGTTTACGCTTATTGTAATTTACATGGTCTATGGAAAAATTAAATTTTAATTTTTCTTTTTTTATGTTAAAATACGTTTATGAAGAAGTTTAAAAAAATTTATATTGAAATAACTAATGTTTGTAACTTAAGATGCTCTTTTTGCTCGCAAGATAATTTACCTAATAAGTTTATAACATTAAAAGAGTTTGAAATTATTTTGAAAAAAATAGATAAATATACTGATTATGTTTATTTACACGTAAAAGGGGAACCTCTTTTACATCCTGATATTGAAAAAATTATTTCTTTATGTAGTAAATATAATAAGAAAGTTAATCTTACTACTAATGGAGTTTTACTCTTGAAAAATGTTTCTAAGTTAAAAAACGTTAGACAAATTAATATATCACTTCAAAGTATTACAGATATAAGTGTGCTTGATGATATTTTTGAAGCTGTAGATATTCTTTCACAAAACACATTTATTTCTTATAGATTATGGGCTAAGAATAATTTTGAAAAAGAAATTTTAGAAAAAATTAATAATAAATATAATTCTATATCTAAAAATCTTTCTAGTAATGTTTTTTTAGATATAGATAAAGAATTTATATGGCCAGACTTAACTAATGATTATTTAGAAAAAAAAGGAACATGCTTTGGAACTAGAACTCATATAGCTATTTTAGTAAGTGGAAAAGTAGTTCCTTGCTGCTTGGATAGTAAAGGTATTATTAATTTGGGTAATATTTTTGATACTGATTTAGAATCTATTATTTCTAGTGATAAATTTTTAAAAATGAAAAAAGGATTTGAAAACAATAAAAAAGAAGAACTTTTATGTCAAAAATGTAGTTTTGACTCTTAAGTTTTTCTTTTTTTTGTAATTAAATAAAGTACAGGTCCTGTAATAATTAATAATATACCAAATACTATTATTCCAGTTCCAAAAAAGTTTATTATTGCTACAAAATCACTTGCAAAAATATTGTATGCTGTTAAACTCATAATTATTAGTAATAAAGGAATTAATATATTTTTACTTTTATTAGTAAACATTTTCCTTATTTTTGATATAGCTAATGTTATTAAGATAAATGCATCAAAATACCATATTATAGAAGCAAAGTTTTCTATATTTTCAATAAAATCTAATAATCTAATTCTTCTGAGTACCATGTATTCTGGATATGAATATGATTTAATTAAAAATTCTCCTAAAACTCCTATTACATAAAAATTTATTAAGAAAATTATTCCAGATGCTACTGCATAACTTATTAATTTTGTTTTAAGTGGTACTTTATATTCAAGCAATAATATATTTGGTATAGAAGATAATATTCCATATATTAATGCACTTATAAAAATATTTGATATATTAGTAGTTAATATTGGTGCAAAGTTTGTATAATCTAAAAAACTTGTTAGAAGTGTACTATTAGATAAATTTATTAATATACTAAATGGAAGTAATATTATACTTATTCTTAATATTGTATTTTCACTTTTAAGAGCTCCGTAAATACATACTGTAAATAATAATAGCATAGTTGCTAGTGTAGGAGTATCAAATAAATAATATACTTTAACAAAGTTGGTAAATATTACACTTACATAAAATAATAAATAAGTATAAGTGATGAAAAATAGAAATTTATAAAGTTTTGTAATTAAAGTGCCTTTGTTTAAAAAATAATTCAAATTATAATTTATATTTTTTGATACTTTATCAAATATATATATAAACATATTACCAAGTAAATAACCTAGTATAATACTTATCCATGCATCTTTACCACTAAAACGGAATATATAAGAAAATCCTACTCCTAAAAACATTGCTCTACTTAAAAAGTATGATGTTGCAAAAAATTCTTTTTTAGTTATAAACATTGTATACAAGTCCTTTCCTTGAAACACTTACATTTACTTCTATTTTTATATTTGCGCTTAACCATAGATCTTTGTTTTCTTTTCGGCTATTTATGTAATATATATTTTCTAAACCTAATAAATCTGTATTGTTTTTTTGACAAGTTTTTATAAAGCTTTCAATGTCACTAGTTAAAGACTCTTCATATATTTTTTCAACTATTTCAAATGAATCGTTATCATCTATGTTTAGTGTCGTTGGTGATTTTTTTATTTCTGCTACTGCATTTACTTTTATAGTTATTAAATCGTTGTCTACTGTTAGCGTTGTATTTTCAAAATTTATACTAGACTCTACTGATTCTCCTAAATAATTTTCTGATATAACAATTTCAGTTTGATCTTTAATTAAAGCATTATATAAATTGGCATCATAAGTACTTATTTCACTTGTTAATTTCCCATTTGAAAATGCTGCAGAATCATCTAAAAGAATTAAATCATCTTCACTTTTTATAATTGATACTACTGGGTCCATCTTATGTTCATTTAACTGCTGAATAAATATAGCAAAAGGCAAATGAATATAATAGTTTTCACTATATGTATTGTCATTAACTAGACTATATATGTAAAACGATGCTGCTGGGTATTCTTTACTAGTTGTGTTAAATATTTCTTCAGGAGTGTTTTCTTTAGTTATGACAAATTGAAATTCTTCATTAAGTTTGGGATTTCTTATTACAAAATCTGTTACATCATCTAATTTTTTATTTACTACTTTTTCACTTAAGATTAAAACTTGAGTATGTGAAAAATAAGGAGTTGCACTTAATTTTTCACTTACTTTAATAAAAGCTTCATAAATGTTTTCTGACTTTGCATTTACTGTAAAAGTTTCAGTAGAGATTGTATTGTTTTCTTTTTTGTTATCCATTATTTCAAAAGTTACAATAAACTCATCTTCTTGATAATCAATGCCTATACCTGTAACATATGACAGTGCATTTAACTCTTTATAATCAGCACATCCAGTTACTAGTATTAAAAATAAACTTATTATAATTATTTTTTTCATTTAACTCTCCCTTGTATAATTTTCTTGGACTAATGCGCTGCTTCTTTTTTTGTTTTTTGCTTCATCTGCTTTAAAAAATACTGATTTGAAATAATTTAAATCAAATGGAGCAAGAGGAGTTGTATATACTTTTCCAAGTGAATATGTACTTGTAACTTTAATTAAAAGTAAAAATAAAATTAATACCCAACCATATAAGCCTAAGAAAGCTGCCGCTAGTAAAAAAATAAAACGATAATACCTTGTAGCATTTATCATATCTATATCAGTAAATATTAAACTTGATACAAATGTTAAAGCTATTACTATAATCATAATAGGTGATACAATTCCAGCAGATACCGCGGCCTCACCGAGTACTAAAGCACCTAAAATAGAAATAGAAGAGCCGTAAGCTGAAGGAAATCTTAAATCACTTTCTCTTAGTATTTCACTTATAATAAGTATAATAAGTGCTTCGATAAATGCAGGAAAGGGGAGGCCCTCTCTTTGCGCTGCAAAGTTTAGTAGTAAGTTAGTTGGAATTGCCTCTTGATTATAGTTTACTATTGCTATGTATAAGCCTGGACCCATAATAGTTAAAAAGAAAGCTATCATTCTTAATATTTTGACGAAATTAACATTTATACTTTTTGTATACATATCAGTAGCGGGGTGAAAAAAGTCGATAAAAAAACAAGGAGTTACTAAAACAAATGTTGAGTTATCTACAACTATAGCAATTTTTCCTTGGAGTATTGCTTTTGAAACAGTGTCAGGTCTTTCATCATATTTGATTGTTGGAAATATACTTCTTGATTCTCCGTCAATTAAGTGAGCAAGTTCTGATGAGTCTATTATTCCATCTATGTCTATGTCTTTTATTTTTGAGTATACTCTTTTTACAAGACGTGGGTCTGTTATATCTTCAAGGTATAATATTGATACTGCTGTATTTGTTTTTCTTCCTAAAAATAATGTTTTGGTCATTAATTTACTTGATTTGATTCTTCTTTTAATTAAACCGATATTCATTAAACTATTTTCAACAAATGCATCTTTTGGTCCATTTACTGATGCTTGAACTTGAGGTGATGAGACACTTCTAAATACATTTAATCTAGCTTCAACGGCATATACTTCATCTTTTTCAATTACAAGAGCAAAACCATTAGTTAAATAAAATTCGAGTTTATCTAGGTTATCTACTTTTAAAGTGTTAGCGCCTGCTATTAAATTAACAAGTTCACCTATATTTTTTTTAAGGTTTATTATATTTACTAAATTTTTTAAAATAAGCTCATTTACTTTGTCACTTGATGTGGTTGTTTCCATATAAACTACATCTATTTTTCTAAAAAAAGCTGCCGAGTAACTTTTGACTTTTATATCTGGGCTGTTATTAAATTCTTTTAAAATTCTGTTTGTAATATTCATATATTTCACCATTTTTATTATTTACCTTTTTTTGGTAATTATTCTAAAAAAAATTTGCGATTATTCTAGAATTATCTTTTTTTATGTTGTATAATTGGAGAAGATAGGAGATTAAAATGAAGAAACTCAGAGATTTTATTATTAAAAAGAGGACAGTATTATTAATATGTGTTGGTGTATTATTAATTTTTACACTTTCGCTTTCTTTTGCGTATTTTGCAGGTTTCATTGGTGATGCTGCAAATACTGATGTAAATGTTACAACTGGCACAACTAGAAAATTAACATTTGAAAAGGGTGATGCACTTACTCTTTCAGTTAACCAAGATAACTTTGGAGAAGGTGATGGGAGTTTATCACAGTCTACGACAATGACAGCAACTTTAAAAAAAGCGTCAACAGAGTCAAGCGCTAGTGAAACATATCAAGTATATTTTGATATTTTAAATAATAGTTATGTTTATACTACTAGTGATAAAAAGCCAGAGATTATTTTAAGTATAACTGATCCGGCTGGAAATAAAATTACTATGAGTAATGAAGCAGAATATGTAACTGTTACAGATGCTGCAACTGGTGACTCAATAAGTGGTTTTGATATTACAGAAAAAAGTGGTCTTTTAAGACTTGCAGAAAACTATTCTATATCTACAACTGGCACTACTAATCAGACATGGGCTGCAACTATTACTTTTGTAAATCTAGAAACTAATCAAGGTTTAAATGAAGCGAAAAGCTTATCAGCTGAATTTAATATGCAAAAAAATATTGAACCAGTTAGACCAGATTTATTTATTAGTACGCCTGAGCCATATTATGTTGGTAAAAGTGTATCTATAAATTGTAATGGAGCAAATGCTACATGGAATTCTTATAGAAACAGTGTAGAAATAACTTCACTTAAAAGTGAAAGCAAATGTACACTTACTCAAAATGAATCAGCTAGCGTAACTCCTTTAGATGATTATATAGTATCACTTGCTGGTACTACGCAAGGAACTGGAGAAGTAGTAAATGAAAATGGATATAGATATGAAGGAAAAAATCCAAATAACTTTATATGGTTTAATGAAGAGATGTGGAGAGTAATTGGTGTATTTGATACAACACTTGCTGATGGAACAACAACAGAAAGGCTTACTAAAATTATTAAAGCAGATTCAATAGGAGGAATTGCTTGGGATTCTGGACGTGTAAATAACTGGAATGAATCGACATTAAAATCACTACTTAATACAAGTTATTTAAATAGTGAAAATGGAACAGGAACTGAAAACTGTTATGGTTATAGTACAACAGTTCCAACTAATTGTGATTATACACAAAGTGGAATAAAAAATGAATATAAATCAATGATAGAAAACGTAACGTGGAATCTTGGAGGCTTTTCATTAAATAACATAACAGCATCAGCAGCATTTGCAGCAGAAAGAGGTACTACAGTGTACTCAGGCAACCCTACTACAGGAACAGGATATATTGGATTAATGTATCCAAGTGATTATTTCTATTCTAGTTTAGAAAGTAGTTGTGCTAGAAATACAACAATTAGTTATTATGGTAAAAGTACGTGTGGAGGAGCAAACTGGATCTATGGAGCAGGAAATGAATGGATATTAACTCCGTCCTCTTCCAATTCTTCGAATGCATGGATCTTGAATAACTCTGGCGGTGGGGTTTCAATGTCTTCGGATAATGGATTGGTGGTGCGCCCAGTCTTATATCTAAACTCTGAGGTGAAGTACCTAGACGGAGTGGGAAGTGAAGCAAATCCTCTTACTCTAGAAATATAATTTGTGATGGTGATTAATTTGACGAGTTTCCGGCTGTCTACCACCAGAATTTGGAATAAAGGAGAAAATGAAACAAGTAAAGTGAAAATAAAATTAAACTCTGGCGGTTGTATTCACTTTACATAAAAATATGAGTAAATTTATTAGTGTATATAATGAAGATGTGATTATAGTTATTTTCTGTCGAATTTGAAAATAGTAGATTAAAATATGCTTTTCTAAATAATATGCTTGATAAGCTTATAATAAAGCTAGAGGCAGCTAATTATCTTACAAAATTATTAATGAGACAAAATTAGCTTTAAAAATTTTGATGATTATTAAATTTTTTATTTTATTATTAATTTAATAAATATACAGAAAAAAGAGGAGAAAATAAAATATGAATAAGAAGATTTTTCTGATTTTAACAGGAATAGTACTTACTGTAACTACAATTGTTTTGATTAACTTACCTAAAGATAACACATTTTATGTTGATGGAATTAAGTTTGCAGTAAATTTAGATGATACTCCAGTGAATGATTTCCCAGCAAAAGGCAACTATAGAGTAGATGTGTCTTGTTCTAATGCAATTGGTATATGGCATTATAATACTTGGAAGATGGAAGTTGATAGCATTACTGGGGATGTAACTTGTAGTGTAGATTTTTATACACAAACAGAGATTGTTATGTTAGATGATTACATAGTATCCTTATCAGGAACTACTCAAGGAACAGGGGAAGTAGTAAATGAAAATGGATATAGATATGAGGGAAAAAACCCAAATAACTATATATGGTTCAATGAAGAGCTGTGGAGAGTAATTGGTGTATTTGATACAACACTTGCAGATGGAACAACTACTGAAAGACTTACTAAAATTATTAAAGCGGATTCAATAGGAAGTTATGCTTGGGATTCTGGAGATGTAAATAACTGGAATGAATCGACATTAAAATCACTACTTAATACAAGTTATTTAAATAGTGAAAATGGAACAGGAACAGAAAACTGTTATGGTTATAGCACAACAACTCCAAATAGTTGTGATTACACGCAAAAAGGGATAAAAAATGTGTACAAATCAATGATAGAAAATGTAACGTGGTATTTAGGGGGGTCATCTTTTGATGTAACTGCATCATCAGCATATAGTGTAGAAAGAGGAACAACAGTGAACTCAGGCAACCCTACTATAGGAACAGGATATATAGGGTTAATGTATCCAAGTGATTATATGTATTCAAGTTTAGAAAGTAGTTGTGCAAGAACTACTGAATTTGGTAATTATCCTACGAGTGAATGCGCGGGCGCAAACTGGATGTATGGAGAAGGTTTCGAATCCATATTAGCACCTGTTTCTTTCAACTCTAAGGACGTGTGGTTTCTGATATACTCCGGTAATGTGAGTATCGTTGATTCGAGTTTCGGGGTTGTGGCACGCCCTGTCGTATATTTAAAATCTGAAGTTAAATACTTGGATGGTGCAGGAAGCGAAGCAGATCCGCTAATTGTAGAAATGTAATTTGGGAAGGTGACGAATTTGACGGGCTTTTTGGCCGTCCGTCACCCGACTTTTGTAAAATATGTTTTGCATACTTTAAATTTATTATAATTTATGGTATGCTTTTTTTGTGATAGTGAAAAATAAAGAAGAGGTTACTAATGGATAAAGAATTTTATAAAAAAGATATTAAAGAAATATTAATGCAATTTAAAACTGATGAAAATGGTCTAAGTAATAAACAGGCAAAAATTTCACTGGATGAATATGGTTTAAATAAATTAAATGAGAAAAAAAAGAAAAGCGCTTTCTTAAAATTTTTAGAACAATTTAAAAATTTGATGGTTGTTATTTTAATAATTGCTGCCGTACTGAGTTTTATAATTGCTATTATTGAAGGAGAGTCTTTAACCGAAGGCTTTATAATTCTTGCTATAATTTTTTTAAACGCTACTTTAGGTTATTTTCAGGAATCTAAAGCAGACAAAGCAATTGATGCTCTTAAGAAAATGGCTACTTCATCGGTGAAAGTTAAAAGGGATGGAAGTATAAAAAAAATAAATATTGAATTAATTGTTCCAGGTGACATTTTAGTTTTAGAGGCAGGAGACTACATTCCAGCAGATGCTAGGCTTATTTATGTTTCTAGTTTAAAAGTTGAAGAAGCTTCTTTAACTGGTGAATCAGGCTCTGTTGAAAAGAAAATAGATGCTATTAAAGAAGATGTTATTATAAGTGACCGCACAAATATGATTTACTCTGGGAGCAGCGCTGTGTATGGTAAGTGTGAGGCAATAGTTACCTCGACTGGTATGAATACTGAACTTGGTAAAATTGCTTTATCTTTAGATAATGAAGTAAATGTAAAAACTCCACTTCAACTTAAAATAGATAATATTAGTAAAGTACTTACTTATATTATAGGAGTAGTGGCTATTTTAATAATTATAATAGGTATTATTAACGATATGGATATTTTACATGTTTTTATAATTGCTATTAGTTTAGCTGTTGCAGCAGTTCCTGAAGGACTTCAAGCAGTAATTACTGTAATCTTATCTTTAGGTATGACAAAACTTTCTAAAAAAAATGCTGTAGTTAGAAAAATTTCTTCAGTTGAAACTTTAGGTAGTACAGAAATTATAGCTTCAGATAAAACAGGCACTATTACTAAAAATGAAATGACAGTAAGAAAGTTTTTCTTTAATAATGAAATTACTGGCGAAGTATCTAATAAATATATGAACATGATTATGAAACTGTGCACAGATGTAAGTAAAGATAAAAATAAATATATAGGAGACCCTACAGAGGTTGCATTATATAAATATTCTGAAGAAAATATATATAATGCTAAAAGAATTTATGAGTTTCCATTTGACTCTGATAGAAAACTTATGAGTGTAGTAGTTTCTGATAAAGAAACTACATCGGTGTTAATTAAAGGTAGTTTGTCTAGTATGATTAAAATATGTACACATATTTTAATTAATAATAAAGTAGTTAAAATTAATAAGAAACATATTGATAAAATTATAGAAGCTGAAAAAACTCTTTCAGATGATGCTTTAAGAGTTCTTGCTCTTGGATTTAAAGAAATTTCTAAGAAAAAAAGTTACTCTATAGAAGAAGTAGAAAGTGATATTATTTTTACTGGTCTTGTTGGTATGATTGATCCTCCTAGAGAAAGTGTTAAGTCTTCTATTGAAAACTGTTTAGTGGCAGGTATTAAACCTATCATGATCACAGGTGATAGCATTAATACTGCAAGGGCAATAGCAACTGAAGTTGGTATTTATAAAGATGGTGATGTTGCTATTGAAGGTGCTGAACTTGATTTACTTAGTGATAAAGAACTTAAGAAAATGGTTCATAAATATACTGTTTATGCTAGAGTTACTCCGGAACATAAACTTAGAATAGTTAAAGCTTGGAGAGCAAACAACAAAGTTGTTGCTATGACTGGTGATGGTGTTAATGATGCTCCTGCTATTAAAGCAAGTGATGTAGGTGTTGGTATGGGTATTACTGGTACTGATGTCTCTAAAAGTGTATCTGATATTGTTTTACTTGATGACTCTTTTAATACTATTGTAGTTGCTGTTGAAGAGGGCAGAAATATATTTGAGAATATTAGAAAAGCTATTAGTTATCTACTTACTGCTAATATAGCAGAAGTAATAATAGTTTTTGTAGGTATGCTTTTTAACGTAACAATATTTCTTCCAATACATCTTCTTTATATAAATTTAGTGACTGATTCACTTCCTGCAATTGCACTTTCTTTTGAAAAAAATGATAAAGATATTATGAAAAGAAAACCTCGTAAAAATAAAACTAGTATTTTTACTCAATTTTTAATTTCTAGAATTGCTATATGCTCTATAATTAAATCTATTGTAGTTTTGGTTTTATATTTTACATCTATTAATTTATTTGGTAGCCAGAAAGCTACTACTATAGCTTTTCTTTCTTTAATACTTTTAGAAATGACTTTTGCTCTTACTAGTAGAAATTTGTATTCAAATGTATTTAATAAAAATTTCTTTTCTAATAAAGTTATGAATTATTCTATGTTAATACTTATTTTTCTTCAGCTTTTATTATTTTTAACTCCACTTAAAAACTTATTTGAAGTTGTATCTATTAATTTATTTGAGTTCAGTTATGTACTTATGTATATAGTTGTAATATTTATTGTTAATGAACTTTTAAAACCTATAATGTTATATTTTTTTAAGGATGAATAAAAAGTGTTACGCTTTTTTTTATTTGTTATATTTTCTTTTATTTGACTCTTTGTATTTTATATGATACAATTTTATAGCAAATGGGGGTTTGTTATATGATATCTACGAAAGAACTTGAATATGTTAATGCTTGGCCTAATAAGGTTCCATATCCTGGAACTTCATATGCAAGTGAAGCTTTAGATAAATTGCATCACTGTGTTAATTTATTTATGGATAACTACGAAGGGAAAATGTTTTCTTTAACTAGAAGTGATAATACTGAAATACATTTTGAAATATTGCAAAAAAATATTTGTCATATGTTGGGTGTTGATTATAAGAATTTGAATTCTGATTATTATAAATGGTATAGAGTTAACGTATTAGGTTTAAATCCGAATGAAACATTACCTTCTTATGAATTTTTAATGACAATTTTTGAGAATTTCGAAAGAGTAGTTGAATATGACGCTACTAATTCTTATAGAGCTCTTAATTATTATAAACTTGCTGTTAAAGCTGATATTTTTAGTAAATTTTCTAATATTGAAAGAATGGATTTCCATTGTATAAATTTTGATAAAGAAATTTTCAAAAACGAAAATAATGTTTCTGTAAGTTTCAATTCTAATAATTTATTATGTTTTCCTAGTGATGAGATGATTAGTCCTTATTATTTTCTTGGTTTAATTAATAATAATGATGCTGAATCTTTTGTTATTGAGACAACTTTTTTACCTGAAAATTTTGTTAATTACATAAAAGGTCAAGAAGTTACTTTACCGACTCAGTTATTAACTAATGATGATAATATTTTGAGAAAGAATATAAATAGACCTGAAAATAAATTAAAATTAATGTCCGATTATGTTAAATTGTGTTCGCAATATAATTTAAAGTATAATATGAATATTAGTGGTGATTATGCTGCACTTTTACATGAAGCAGTTAGAAATGATTATTCAAGAAATTAATTATTATAATATTTTAAAAAGCGTTACGCTTTTTTTTATTTGTCATAATTTATTATAGGGAAAAGGAGTTTAAAAATGGATAATAATGTATTATTTGCATTTATGTTAACTTTGGCAGCAGGTCTTGCAACTGGAGTTGGTAGTATTATTAGTTTGTTTGCTAAAAAAACTAATACAAAGTTTTTAGCTATATCACTTGGATTTTCTGCTGGTGTTATGATATATGTTTCACTCGTAGAAATTTTTGTTAAAGCAAACGAATCTTTAACCTTGGCTGCTGGTAGTTATTTAGGGGCCTGGATTACAATAACTGGTTTTTTTTCAGGCATGATTTTAATTGCTTTAATTGATAAATTAATTCCGTCTGAAAAATTTAATGATTCTAAGAATTCTAGTTATAAGAAAAATAGTAAAAAGAAACTACTTAGAATGGGTACTTTTGCTGCTGTTGCTATTGCTATTCATAATTTTCCAGAAGGTCTTGCTACATTTATTTCAGCTCTTGAGGATCCTTCGCTTGGAATTGCAATAGCTATAGCTATTGCAATACATAATATACCTGAGGGAATCGCTGTATCTATTCCTATATATTATGCAACAGGCAGTAGGGGCAAAGCCTTTAAATATTCTTTTTTATCTGGAATAGTAGAGCCTCTTGGGGCTTTGCTCGGTTATTTGATTTTAATGCCTATTATGAATGATTTGGTTTTCGGTTTTGTTTTTGCATCTGTTGCAGGTATTATGGTTTTTATTAGTTTATCTGAACTTTTACCATCTGCTAGGGAATATGGTAGTAATGCCTTGGTAACTACTGGTACTTTTTTTGGAATGCTTATAATGGCAGTTAGTTTAATTATTGTGTAAGCTTTTAGCTTGTTTTGTCGAAAGTGTTGAAGATAAAAAGTTTTTCATTATAATAGCTAAGCATGAAAGGAATCATCATGATTGAAGAAAAAAATGTAGTAAGCTTAACGAGTGATTCGTTATTTAAAATATTTATGAAAAAAAGAAAAGAGTATTTAGTACTAATTATAAATAATGTACTTGGTTTAAATATTAGAAAAGAGCAAATAGAATTTGTTAATAATGAACTTTTTACAGATCATAAAAATGAAAAAAGATCAGTTTTAGATATTAAAGTAAAACTGGATAGTGGAGATATAATTTTTGTTGAAATGCAAAATGCAACAGAAACTCAGTTAATTAAAAGAATGGAGTCATACGCATCAAGACTTATTAGTGATCAGCTTGAAAAGGGAAATCTTTATGCAGAGCTTAAAAATGTTTATGCAATTTTTTTTATAAATTACTATAATTCTACATTTAGTAAACTATTTACAAAAATATGTGAGTGTGATATGATGAATATGAAACAGATAGACTCAGTAAGAGAGAAGAATGTAATAAACTTAACAAAGATAAAAGAAGATAACGTTTTTAGTGAAAATATGCATAAATTTTTAGAGTTTATGTTATGTGAGACTGAAGAGGAGATGTGTAAAATGGTAAAAGGGTATAAGAGTTTAGCAGAAGCGTACGAAACGGTGCAGGCAATTACAGCAGATCCAAAATACAAAGAGTATGAGTGGACTAGATTTAAAGAAGAAACTGATAGAGCTAATCAAGAACATTTCAGGTTAGAAGTAGCAACTAAAAGAGGAGAGCGAAAAGGGGAAAAAAGGGGATTTAAAACGGGCTTAGTAAAAGGAATAGAGGAAGGTAGAATACTTGGAATCGAACAAGGAATTGAACAAGGAATCGAACAAGGAATTGAACAAGGAATTGAACAAGGAATTGAACAAGGAATTGAACAAGGAAT
>CAYJFJ010000020.1:0-22477 GCA_964369845.1 uncultured Muribaculaceae bacterium
TTTAATGGAAACTTCAGGATTTAGAGATACAGTAACACAAATAGTTTTTGATAAAAAAATTGATGCAGGATACGAAATAGCTACAAATAAATGGGATTTATCAGTAGCAGGTAATGAAGAAATAGTAGGATACATAGAAAATGTAGGAGAAGAACAAATTCTTCATATCCAGTCTAACAGAAGAATAATGGCTAATGTAAATCAAGATAGTACATTTGAACTCTTTATAAAAACTCATAAAATCGAATTTAACAATTGGTATAATACATCATTTGTGCAAGATATGACAGATATGTTTAATATGTATTCGTACCCTTTAAAAGAAAATAATTTAATAAAATTGGATTTAAGTTCATTAGATACATCATCTGTTTTATATATGAACCGTATGTTTGGTGGTTTAAACAATTTAGTAGAATTAAATATTTCAAGCCTGGATACTAGTAATGTTATTAGTATGTCAAGTATGTTTAGTCGTGTTAGCTCACTAACAAATATAGATATTGCTAATTTTAGTACCAGTAATGTTATTAATATGAGTCATATGTTTAATGATGCTAGTTCATTAACAAGCATAGATCTTACTAGTTTTGATACAAGTAAAGTAACTAATATGTCATATATGTTTCGTAATACAAATAATTTAACAATTTTAGATTTATCTAATTTTAATACAAGCAATGTTAGAAATATGAACTATATGTTTAGTGGAACAAGTTCATTAATCAATTTAGATTTAACAAATTTTGATACAAGCAATGTTACAGATATGAGCTCTATGTTTAGTAGAACAAGTTCGTTAATGAATTTAAATATAAGTTCATTTTATACTAATAATGTCATTTATATGGATTTTATGTTTGAAAACGCTAGTTCATTAATGAGTTTAGACATAACAAATTTTGATACGAGTAGTGTGACTAGGATGTCATATATGTTTGCTGATGCAAGTTCACTTATAAAATTAGATTTAAGAAATTTTGATACTTCTAATGTAACTAATATGTCAAATATGTTTGAAAATACAAATAATTTAACTGACATATATTTATCAAGTTTTGATACTAGTAATGTTACTAATATGTCAAAAATGTTTAAAAGAGCGAGATCGTTAATAAATTTAGACTTTGGATCATTCGATTTAACAAACGTAAATAATACTAGTGAAATGTTTTGGTATTGTGATAATCTTACAGGAAATCTAAATGCTAAAACACAAGCAGATGCAGATAAACTTAATGATAGGGATGTAACATACTTAAGACCTAATGCTACATTTGTAGCGACTGAATAACAAATTATAAAGTGTTTAAATTTTTGTAGAAATTTATCATTTTATAATTTTTTTCTTGATAGTAAGAATAAATCATGGTAAACTGAATATATAGAATAAAGAGGTGTATTTTAAATGCAAGAATTTTTTAATAATTTATATAACATAGAAAACTTTACTTTATACTTAGCTATAGCTATTGGTGTATTAGTAGTAGTATTCTTTATAATATTATTTATTGGTAAAAAAGATCAAAAATTAGAACAAACAAAAAAATTACAAAAGTTAGCAAAAGAAGGATTTAAAGAAGAAAGTGCTCCAGTTAAAGTTGAAACTAAGAAAGCAGAGACTGTGGATATATTATTGCAGCCAAGTACTATAAAAGCTCCTGAAGAAAATAAAGTAGTGCCAAGTAGTGAAGTTGTTCCAGAAATTGAAGTGTATGATCCAACTAAAGATGCGTCTTTAATAGAGTCTACAAAGGTGGCAGAGCCTGAAGTTTTTGAAGATGTTAAACCTGCAGAAGTAAAAGAATTTGATTTATCAGGTTCTATTAAGACTAATGAAATGGATGTTAAACCACTTTTAGATGAAAAATTAGATGATACTTTAATTTTTAGTCCAAGTGCTTTAACTGAAGAAATTAAACTTCCTGAAGTAAAAGAAGAACCAAAAGTTAATTTAGATTTTTCAAAAGAAGTTGAAGTAAGTTATTCTGATGATATTAAACTTCCAACATTCGATTTTGAAGAAACGCTTAAACCAAATGTAGAAGAAGTAAAAATTGCTGAACGCGTTAAAGAAGACATTAAAACTGAAAGCTTTGAACCAGTTAAATTCACATCTTCTCCAGTATTTAGCTCAGTATATGCTCCTGCAAAAGAAGAAGTTAAAGTAGAAGTGCCAAGCGAAGTTGAAATTTCTAATGAACCTATTAAAATAAACGAAGTTGAGCCAATTAGAATTGGTGATGATTTAATAGATTTGCCAAAGCTTAAAACTGAAGAAGATAAAACTGTAAATATTCCAAATAATAGTTCTGAAGGCTTTTCTTTAGACTCAATTTTAGGAGAAACTTACAATATTAACAAATAAAAGTTGCCTTAGGGCTCTTTTTTTTGCTATAATATCTTTGGTGAAATGGTAATGACAATGAAATATGATGAATCAAGTATAAAAATTTTAGAAGGATTAGAAGCGGTACGTAAAAGACCTGGTATGTATATCGGGTCAACTGACAAGCGTGGTATGCACCATCTAGTATGGGAAATTGTAGACAACAGTGTAGATGAAGTGATCAATGGTCATGGAAATCATATTAAAGTTGTTTTAAATAAAGACGGAAGTGTAACTGTTGCAGATAATGGTCGTGGAGTGCCTATTGGTATGCATGCATCAGGTAAATCAACTCCAGAAGTAATTTATACAGTGCTTCATGCTGGTGGTAAATTCCAAGAAGCTGGATATAAAGTTTCAGGAGGATTACACGGAGTAGGTGCATCTGTTGTAAATGCTTTATCAACTGAAATGGAAGTTGTAATTTTTCGTGAAGGAAAAATAAGTCAAATTAAATTCCATAACGGAGGACATTTATTAGAAGATTTAAAGGTAATTGGTGAAACTAAAAAAACTGGTACAATAGTTAGATTTATGCCAGATAAAGATGTTTTCAAAAATTGTCAATTTTCTTATACAACAATATGTGAAAGAATGCAAGAAACAGCATTTTTGCTAAATGATTTAACAGTAGAAATAATTGATGAAGCAGATAGCAAAACAGCAAAATTTCATTATGAAAATGGATTAACAAGTTTTGTTGAATATATAAATGAAAATAAAACTACACTTCATAATGTAATTAATTTTAAAGGTAATAAAAACAGCATTGAAGTCGAAATAGCAATGCAGTATACAGATTCGTATTCTGAGAATATTATGTCATTTGTTAATAATGTAAAAACAAGTGATGGTGGTTCTCATGAAGTAGGATTTAAAACAGGTATTACTAAAGCATTTAATGACTACGCTAAATCCAATAATATCTTAAAAGGTAAAGATGGTTCTTTAGATGGTAATGATGTTCGTGAAGGTTTATCTGTAGTAGTAAATTTAAGAATACCTGAGGCTTTATTGGAGTTTGAAGGACAGACCAAAGGTAAACTTGGAACACCTGAGGCTAGAAGTGTTACTGAATCTATTACGTATGAAAATTTAAAGTTCTTTTTAGAAGAAAACAAAGAAATTGCTCTTAATATATTAGATAAAGCAATGAAAAGTAAACTTGCTAGAGAAGCAGCTAGAAAAGCACGTGAAGAAGCAAGAAACGGAAAAAATAAAAATAAAATTGAAAAAAACTTATCTGGTAAATTATCACCAGCACAAAGTAAAAATCCTAAAATCAATGAGCTTTTCTTAGTAGAAGGGGATTCTGCTGGCGGTTCAGCTAAAGGTGGAAGAGATAGAAAATTCCAAGCAATACTTCCGCTTAGAGGTAAAGTAATTAACTCTGAAAAAGCTAGTATGTCAGATATTTTAAAAAATGAAGAAATTAATACAATAATTCATACAATCGGAGCAGGTATTGGTGCAACGTTTGAAGTTGAAGAAGCTAATTATGACAAAGTAATTATAATGACAGATGCCGATGTAGATGGATCACATATTCAAATACTTTTATTAACGTTTTTTTACCGTTATATGAAGCCATTAATTGAGGCTGGAAAACTTTATATAGCTCTTCCACCTTTATATAAAATCTCTAGTGGTAAAAAGTTTGAATATTTATATTCAGATGAAGAGCTGGTAGAGGCTAAACATAACTTTGGAAGTAACTTTACTATACAAAGATATAAAGGTTTAGGGGAAATGAATGCAGATCAGTTATGGGATACAACAATGAATCCTGATACTAGAGGTATGATTAAAATTAATATAGACGATGCAGCACTTGCAGAAAAAAGAGTATCTGTTCTTATGGGTGATAAAGTAGAACCAAGAAAAGAATGGATTAATGAAAATGTAATCTTCACACTTGAAGATGATTATAGAAACTAGGTGAAAATAAATGAATGAAATATTAAAGAAAATACATGATTATGCCCTAGAAGACATCATGGGGGACAGATTTGGTAAATACGCTAAGGAAATTATTCAAGATAGAGCAATACCAGATGTAAGAGATGGACTTAAACCAGTGCAAAGAAGAATTTTATTTGCAATGCATGAAGATAGAAATACTTACGATAAAGCTTATAAAAAAAGTGCTAAAACTGTAGGAAATGTTATGGGTTGGTATCATCCACATGGTGACTCTTCAATATATGAAGCTATGGTTCGTATGAGTCAGTGGTGGAAACAAAATACAATGTACATTGATATGCATGGTAATAATGGGTCAATGGACGGCGATTCTGCAGCGGCAATGCGTTATACTGAGGCAAGATTATCTAAAATAAGTAATGAACTTTTAAAAGATATTCAAAAAGACACAGTAGATTTTACATACAATTATGATGATACAATGCTAGAGCCTACTGTTTTACCTAGTAAATATCCAAATCTTTTAGTTAATGGATCTACTGGAATATCTGCAGGTTATGCAACAAATATTCCTCCTCATAATTTAGGAGAAATAATAGATGCAACAGTAAAAAGAATAGAGTCTCCTAACTGTTATTTAGATACAATTTTAGAAATAGTTAAAGGTCCCGACTTTCCAACTGGAGGAACGTGTCAAGGTTTAGCTGGAATACGTGATGCTTTTACAACTGGAAAAGGAAAAGTTATAATTAGAAGTAAATATAATTTTGCAAAAGAAAAAAATAAAGAGCAAATTATAATTACAGAAATTCCTTATGAAGTTAACAAAGCATCATTAGTAGCTAAAATTGATGGAATTAGAATAGATAAAAAAATAGAAGGTATATCTGAAGTTAGAGATGAATCTGATAGAACAGGACTTAGAATTGCTATTGATTTGAAAACAACAGCAAATAAAGAATTTGTTTTAGCTTATCTACTTAAAAATACAGAAATGCAAATAGCATATAACTATAATGTAGTAGCAATAAAAAACAGAACTCCAAGATTACTTGGAATACTTGAAATTTTAGATGCATACATTGATCATCAAAAAGAAGTTTTAACTAGAAAAACTGCTTTTGACTTAGCAGCTTACAAGAAAAAAATTCATTTAGTTGAAGGTTTAATGAAAGCAATAAGTATTTTAGATGAAGTTATTGCTATGATCAGAGGTTCTAAAAATAAAAGTGATGCAAAAGTTAATTTAGTAAAAACTTGGGATTTTACAGAAGAACAAGCTGAAGCAATAGTAATGTTGCAACTTTATAAATTAACAAATACTGATATTGAAGTTTTAAAAGAAGAATTTGATAAATTAAAATTAGATATTACTAGATGTGAAGAAATATTAGAAAGTGAAGAAGTTTTAAAATCAATTATAAAAAATGAACTTAAAGCACTAAAAAAAGAATATGCAACACCTAGAAAAACTATCATAGAAGAAAATGTTGAAGAAATAAAAGTAGATTTAAAAGAAATGATTCCAACAGAAAATGTTGTAGTAGTAGTAACAAATGAAGGATATGTAAAAAGAGTAAGTTATAAATCATATTCATCAAGTGATGAAGATACAGCACTTAAACCAGGAGATTATACAATTGGTGAGTACTTAGTAACTACTCAAGATACGCTTTTATTATTTACTAATTTAGGAAATTATTTATATGTTCCAGTACATAAACTTCCAGATGTTAAATGGAAAGATTTAGGAAAACATATTTCTAATACTGTAATGATAGCAGCAAATGAAAAAATAGTTTCGTCATTGATACTTAAAGATAAAACTAAAAATGTATGTATGTTTAGTAAAAATGGATTAGTTAAAAAGACTGTATTAAGTGATTTTGAAGTTACAAGATACTCAAAACCAATGATTGCCTTTAAACTTAAAGAAGGCGATGAATTATTAAATGTATGTGTAGAAAAAGAAGAACTGCTATTAGTAAGTAAAACTGGTGGTTATTTAAAATTTCCAGCAAGTGATGTACCTGTTGTAGGGGTAAGAGCATCAGGAGTTAAAGGAATAGGTTTAAAAGAAGATGAACTTGTATATGCATCTAGTATAGATGAAGATAATGAATATTTAAATGTATTCACTAATCAAAATACTGGTAAACGTATTAAGTTATCAGATTTAACTATATCATCAAGAGCTAAAAAAGGTGGAACATTATTTAAAAAAGTTAAAACTAAAGAATATTTATTAATATCATCTTATTTAACAAATTTAAAGGATATAAATCTTTTAGTAGATGGAACTGATATTAAAGAGATAAAAAATAGTGAACTATCAATTATGGATATAGTAAGTACTGGCTCAGTTATAGCAAAACATAATATAGATATAGTTGTTTTGAAAAAAGATTTAGTAAATTTAAAAGATTATACACCAAAAGAAAGTAGTAAAGTAGCAGTAGAAGAGAAAATTTCAGAAGAAGTAGAATTTCTAGAAGTTTCTGCTGATTCACAACAACAATTATCTTTTGATGAATTTACAGAAGATTTCAAAATATAGAAAATTATCACTCATTAGAGCATAAACTTTAATGGGTGATTTATTTTGACTAAAAAAGAAGAATTTAGAAATTTTGTGAAAGATAAACCAGAATTAACAGATTATATTAATTCTGGAAAAATGACATGGCAAAAATTTTATGAAATTTATGATTTATATGGATCAGACAGAAGTGTATGGGATAAATATAACAGTGCAAAAAGTAATGCTAGTGAAGGAATGGGCAAAATTAATGATTTATTAAAAAACGTTAATATGTCATCAATTCAAGAACATATAGGAACAGCACAAAAAGCACTTGGGTTCGTTCAAGAGTTAACTTCTAAAACAAGCACTAAAGGTTCGAATATATCGAAAGGACCATCAGAGCCAAGACCAATTAATAAATTTTTTGAGGATTAAATGGAAGCAAATGTACAAATGATGTTTAAAAATAATTTGAAGTATTATGAATATTTAAAAAGAAATTCATATTATATAAAAGAAATTAACAGAGGAAATATAGATTATAAAACATTTGTAAATGATATGAAAGTAAAATATAAAGAAAGAACTAGTGATAAGATATCAAATATGATAGATAACATAGATATTATAAGTAGCGTAATTGAAACTTTAAAATAAATATTTTGTGTGATATACTTAAACTAGGAGATGAAAAAATGAAAAAAAATATTTTTAAAATTTTAGCAACTTTGATTTTTGGTAGTTTATTTTATTATTTATATTTACCACCAATAAATCTAAGTAGCATTCAGTTTTGGTTTTTTATAATAATAGTACTTGTATTTTTTGTTATTTTAACAGCAATTTCAACTGTATTCAGTTTTTTAGCTAGTTATGATGCAAAAACTAATACATACATTTCTTATGAACAAACTAAAGAGCAAAAAAAAGATATGAAAGTAGTTACATTTATATTGAGTATAATTGGAATATTTATAATATTAATAATTTTAATTAATGTAATAAACTCTGCTATGTTTAATGCAAGTAAATATGCAAACAGAATACAAATAGATGAGAGTAACACATTTTTAGAAGACATAGAAGAAGTGGATTTTACTAAATTACCTCTTTTAGATAAGTATTCTACTCAAAAACTTGGAGACCGTAAAATGGGTGAAATACCTGATTTAGTAAGTCAATTTTACGTAAGTGATTTATATACGCAAATTACATTTAATAATGAAATAATGAGAGTTACTCCTTTAGAGTATGATGGTTTTTTTAAATATTTAAATAATAATGAAGAAGGTGTAACAGGATATATTACAGTTAACTCAGTAGATGGTAGTGCATCACTAATATCACTTGATGAAGGTATGAAATATATGCCTAGTGCTTATTTTAGTGAAGATTTAATGCGTAAACTAAGATTTGCTTATCCTACTGAAATTTTTGGTGAAGCAACATTTGAAATAGATGAAGAAGGAAATCCATATTGGATAGTTCCAACACTTAAATATGCAGGAATAGGGCTTAGAACAGAGGTAGATGGAGTAATTACTTTAGATGCTGTAAGTGGAGAGTCTATAAAATATGAATTAGCAGATGCACCAGAATGGATAGATCATGTGTATCCATCAGATTTAATAATTGAGCAAGTAGATGACTGGGGATATTATGTTAATGGATTTATAAATTCTATATTCGGACAAAAAGGTGTAGTAAATACTACTAGTGGATATAATTATTTAACTATTAATAATGATGTTTATTTATATACAGGAATTACATCAGTTGCAGCAGATGAATCAAATTTAGGATTTATATTAGTAAATCTAAGAACAAAAGAAACTAATTACTATCCAGTAGCAGGAGCAGAAGAGTATAGCGCAATGAGCTCAGCAGAAGGTTTAGTACAAGAAAAAGGATACGATGCATCATTTCCACTGTTAATAAATTTAAATGGTAGACCAACATACTTAATGAGTTTAAAAGATGAAGCAGGATTAGTTAAAATGTATGCATTTGTAGATGTAGTTGATTATCAAATAGTATCAGTTACAGAGTCATCTCTTGGAATTGAGCAAGCATCAGAAGAATATTTAAGTAAAATAATAAGTGAAGATATAATTCCTGATGACGTTTTAGAAACAGAAATAACTGTTGAAGAGATTACTGAAGTTATAATAGATGGTAATACACATTATTTTATCAAGGATGAAGAAGAAGTTATTTATAAAGCAAGCATTAAAGTAAGTGAAAATACATTAGCATTCTTAAAAAAAGGTGATAAATTAAAAATAACTTATTCAAAAGGTGCAGTAAATATAATAACTAAAATTAATTAAGAAATAGTCAATATTTCTTTTTTATTGACACAAAACGAAAAATAGAGTATCATAAGTGTTACAAAAAGAGGTTGTTATGTTAAATATAAGTATTGAAAAAATTACTGAGGAAAAAATAAAATTATCAAAGTTAGCAGATTCATTTAATATGTTAAATAAAATTTTTCCAATTAAAAAAAACGTTGAAGAACTAAAAGAAATGTTTAATGAATATATCAAAAAAAGTAATTTAAAAGTAATTTTACTAAATGAAAAAGTAGATTTATTAAGTGTTAAAGACATTATTATAGATAGTAATGTAACGCTTATTAATAAAAGTGAAAATTATTGTTTATTTAGGTTCATTTGCAAAACAGATAAAGAAGATTATAATTTAGATATTTATACTGATTTAAATGAATTAAATGGTTATCACATTTCTATAAAAGAAAAATTAAGTCATAACTTTGACGAAAATATATTTTATAAAATGATAAAAATTCAAGCTATAGCAAGAAGATTTACAAACGTTTTTGAAGGAAGTGAAATTACTAACAATAAACTTGAAATAAATAATTCGTGTGTACTTGCAAGAAGTGATGAAGGCACGTACTTAACTACCGATGATTATTCATTTGTATTAAAAGATTCAGAAACTGAAGTTCACAAAAAAAGTGATGAGTTTGTAGATATGCCGAAATATTTAAATGAAAATTTTAAAGCTAGTCTTAAAAGATAACTTTATTTTTTACATCAAAAATAAAAAAGTTTTATAAAACCAATTGACTATAATTTTCACTTATTGTATTATTATAATATAGGACGGTGCAATTATGAAGTTGATAAATAATAAAAAGGGTTTTACATTAATTGAATTACTATCTGTAATAGTGGTTCTTGCTTTAATAATGGTTATAGCAGTTAATGGTGTATTTCCAATGATTGATCAAGCTAGAACGGGTGGTTTTGCAACGACAGCAAATACAGTAGTAGAAGCTTCTAAAAACAAAATGTTATCTGATGAAATAAACGGTAATAGATATCAGTGTTACACAGTTGAAAATTTAATAGATAGTGGATTTTTAGAAAAGATATCACTACCTACAGATGCTGAAAAAACAAATGGATATGAAGGAATTGTATTATTTGAAAAAGTTGGTGAAAGATACGAATATACAGTACATTTAGTAGATTATGCTAATAACTATAAAGTAGTTAAAAATGTTACTGTAGATGGAAATGTAGAAGCATCTGACATCGATGAGACTAAAGAAGTTTTAACATCTTGCCCAGCGGATGTATTAGCTCCATAAAATTAAAGACGATATTTCGTCTTTTTTTCATTTTTTAGTAGCATTATAAGATTTAATTTGTTAAAATACCTTTATAGGATGGTGATAATTATGATTTTAGGATCACACGTAAGCTTTTCAAAAGGTGCTTTAGTTACTTCGGTTGAATCTGCACTTAGTTATGGAGCAAATACTTTTATGTTTTACACAGGGGCTCCACAAAACACAGTTAGAAAAGAATTAGATTTAGATTTAGCTCTAGAAGCAAAAAAGTTAATGGAAGAAAACAACATTGATATTAATAATGTTATATGTCATGCTCCATACATCATTAATTTAGCTTCATCAAAAGAAGAACAGTGGAATTTTTCTATTGAATTTTTGATGCAAGAAATAAAAAGATGCAAAATGTTAGGAGTATCAAAAGTAGTAATTCACCCAGGAAACGCTGTTGGAATTGAAAAAAGTGAAGGGTTAGATAATGTAGTAAGAGCTCTAAAAAAAATAGTAAATGATGATGTAGAAATACTAATAGAAACAATGGCAGGAAAAGGAACTGAACTGTGTTCTAGCTTAGAAGAAATTAAATTTATATTAGATATTGTAAATCATGATAAATTAGGTGTATGTTTAGATACTTGTCATTTAAATGATTCAGGCGTTGATATAAAAGAATTTGATACATATATTAAACAGTTTGATAAAATGATAGGAATTGAAAAAATAAGATGTATTCATGTTAATGATTCAAAAAATGAACTTGGAATGAAAAAAGATAGACATGAAAATTTTGGACTAGGTACAATAGGTTTTGATGCATTAATAAATGTTATATATCATGAAAAATTAAAAGATGTTCCTAAAATATTAGAAACACCTTATGTGGCAAAGCCAGATTCAAAAGATACATACCCACCATATAAGTTTGAAATAGAAATGATTAAAAATAAGAAGATGAACGAAAACCTTTTAGAAGATATTATAAACTTTTATAAATAGTGTGAATATTTATTATAAAATTCTAAATACAGATTTTTAATTTTTATATAATTTTCTTCAGAATAAATATTTTTATATTTAGTTATATCAAAAGATTTTGGATTACTTAAAATAGTATTCCAATTTTTTTTTATAAAATTAAAGGAAAATTCTAGTTCTTCTTCGCTTAAAAAAATTTCTTTTTTTATTGCTAAAGTATTTAATTTTATAATATCCAAACTATTCATATACTTTTCAATTACTCTATACATAATTTATCACCCAATAAATTGTATGAAAAATAAATAAAAAGCAATACTAAAAATGAGTATTATGAAGAAAAAATATTATGTTATATCTATATTATTTATAATTATAATCATTCAGTTAATTAACTTAATGTATTTTAAACATGATTATTTTTTAGAAAGTCTTTATTCAAAAACTAATTTATATGTAGAAGGAGTAGCAGCTCCTAGAGGAAAAATATTAGATGTAAATGGAGAAGTATTAGTGGATAATAAAGCTATAAATACTGTTTACTATCATAAACTAGATAATTTCACATTAGAAGATGAACTTGAAATTTCTTATAAACTAGCAACGCTCATGATTTTTGAAGTTGCCTCAGTAGAAGAGCAGGAAAACTTTTATTTAGCTTTAAATAGTGGAGCAGATTTTCTACTTACAGAAGAAGAAAAAGAGTTATATGAAAAAAGACTTATAACTTCAGAAGAAATATTAAATTTGAAAAAAAGTAGAATAGATTTAAGTGATTTTAATTCATTAGATAAAGAAGCAGCACATATATATGATTTGATGTTATCAGGATACGACTATGAAACTAAAGTTTTAAAAACTGGTGCAACAGATGAAGAATTTGCTCTTGTGGCAGAAGCAAATATAAAAGGTATTACTGCAGAAGTATCTTGGGAAAGATATTATCCATATGAAGATACACTTAAAAGTATATTTGGCTCAGTTGGTCCAATATTTAAAGAAGAAGAAGAATATTATGAGGCTTTAGGTTATAGTAAAACTGATCTAGTAGGTATAAGTTTTTTAGAAAAAGAGTACGAAAACTATTTAAAAGGAAGTAACTCTATATACAAGGTGAACTCAGATGGATCACTTAAACTAGTTAAAAATGAAGAACCTGGTAAAGATATATATTTATCAATTGATATAAATATACAGCTCAAGCTAGAAAAAGTTATGAAAGAAGAAATGTCTATTGCAATAACAAAGCCAAACACTCAATATTTTAGCGATACTTTTTCGGTAATAACAAATCCTCTTACAGGTAGTATTCTTGCAATTAGTGGACTGAAAATAACTGAGGTAAGAAATGAAATAGAATTTAAAGATATTACAAATGAAATACTAACATCATCGTTTACATTAGGTTCATCAGTAAAAGGTGCCACTATTACAGTTGGATATAACAATGGTTTAATAGATATAGATAAAAACATTTATGATTCATGTGTAAAACTAGAATTTGTGCCCTCTAAGTGTTCATGGGAGCCACTTGGATATATCAACGATATAACAGCTCTAAAAGATTCGTCAAATTACTATCAATACTTAATAGCAATAGGTTTAACAGGTAACACTTATACACCTAATATGGTGCTTAATTCAAGTTTAGAAGATTTTAAAGTTTATAGAGATACTTTAGCAGAATTTGGATTAGGTGAACTTACTGGTATAGATTTACCAGTAGAACATACAGGAACTAAAGGGGAGCTTGTATCTGATGATTTACTTTTAAATTTAGCAATAGGTCAGTATGATACATATACACTTTTGCAGTTAGTTCAGTATATAAATACACTTGCAAATAATAAAGAAAGACTTAGTTTAAGTTTGTTAGATAAAGTAGTAAGTGAAGATGAACTGTTGTACGTTAATCAAAATGAGGTACTAAGTATGTTAAGTGTAGAAGACAAATATTATGAAAGAATTATTGCAGGGTTAAATGAAGTAGTTGAAAGTGGAACAGGTTATGGTTATATTGATGCAAAATATGATCCAGTTGGAAAAACAGGGACGAGCGAATCATTTTTAGATACTGATATGGACGGAAACGTAGATGTAAAAACAGTATCATTATCCTTTGCAGGGTATGCTCCACTTGATAATCCGAAGTACAGCATCGCGATAATTTCACCTCATATTGCCTATCAAGAAGGTGATGATGACTACATTTATCGTGTTAGTAGATACATTTCTAGGGATATTACTGATTTTTTATTTGAAAATTATTAAATACTTTGATATAATTAGATAGATTTATTAAAGGAGGCAGGAAAACAATGGCTAAAAATGAAAATCGTAACGACATTACAATGAAATGTTCTACATGTGGTTTTGAATTAAGACCTACAAGTAAAAATAAAAGAAATACAACTGAACGTTTAGAAGTTAAAAGATATTGTAAAAGATGTCAAAAAACTGTAGTTGCAAAAGAAAAAAAATAACAAATAGGAGTAAATATTAATGAACATAAATATTAACGATATCAAAAATGGTATGACGGTTATCATTGATGGAAATTTATATCAAATTCAAGATTTCCAACATGTTAAACCTGGTAAAGGACCTGCTTTTGTTAGAATTAAATTGAGAAATTTAAGAACTGGCTCTACAATTGAAGATACATTCAATACTAATATTAAAGTAACTAAAGCACATATTGAAAAATTAGATGTACAGTTTTTATATGAATCAGGAGAAAATCTTGTATTCATGAATAATGAAACGTATGATCAAATTGAAATTTCAAAAGATATATTAAAAGATAAGTTACCTTACATTAAAGAAGGTTTAAATCTTGGAGTAGAATATTTTGAAAGTGAAATAATTGGTGTTAATTTACCTGAAAAAGTAGAATATGACGTTATTGAAGCTGATCCAGCAGTTAAAGGAAACACTGCATCTGGTAATGTTACTAAAGATGCAAAAATAGAAACAGGTTATACTGTTAAAGTACCTTTATTTATTGAAGCAGGAGAAAGAATTGTAATTTCTACAAAAGACGGAAGTTATTCAGGAAGAGCATAAGGCTCTTTTTTTTTATAAGTTGCAAAAATAAGTTGAAAAATTCACTATTATTTGATATTATTAAATAGTATAGAGATAGGAGATTTTATTATGGCTCTAAATAAATTGAAAAACTTATTTAAAGAAGATGGAGAAGAAAACTTTGTTGGAACTGAAGATGAGTTTTATAATATGAGTGAATCTGCTGCTATAGAAGAAGCGAATAAAACTGGGAATAAAATGATTTTACTAGAACCAAGAGCATTTTCAGAAGCGCAGCAAATAGCAGATCATTTAAAAAACAGAAATAGTGTGGTTGTAAATTTAAAAAGAGTTACATCTGACCAAGCCAAAAGAATTATAGATTTTTTAAGCGGATGTATATACTCAATCGGTGGTTCAATGCAAAAAATAGGTGTAGGTATTTACATATGTGCTCCTAAAAATGTAAGTGTACAAGGTAAAATAACTGAAGATGCTGAGAAAAGTGGAAAAAGAACAGTAGACGAAGATATTAATTGGTAAGTAAAGGAGTATTGCTATGCAAAAGTTTAATACTAGCGTTCCAGGATACTCTAAAAAAGAAGTCAATAAATTTGTAGATGATGTTATAAAAGAATATGAAGAACTTTTAAATAAACTAAAATTATCTGATCAAAGGTGTTTAGCTTTAGAACAAGAAATTGAAAAGTATAAAAATTTAGAAGGGACATTAAATAGAGCAATTCTCTTAGCTGAAGAATCTGCAAATAACATTAGACGTTCAACATTTGACGAATCAAAATTATTACTTGAAGACGCTAAGAAAAATGCTTCTAGAATCGTTAATAATGCTCTTTTAAGAGCAGAGAAAATAGAATCAGAAGCTGAAAATTTAAGAAGAAAAGTATTTGTATTTAAAAAACGATTTAGAAATATGGTAGAAGACTCACTAGATGAAATTGAGAAATTTGATGATATGGTTTAAAAGTGAGTTTTACTCATATTTTTTTTAGAAAAATATAAATTATTAGGAGGTTTATATGAAAAGTAGAATATTAAGTGCACTTGTGATGTTAATTATATGTGTGCCATTAATTTATTTTGGTTCACATGTATATAATGCAGGTGTAATCATTTTATCAGCGCTAGCTTACAAAGAAATGTTAAACTTAAAGTGGTTTAAAGAGTTACCACTTGTAGTAAAATTATTAGGTTTTGTTACAATGATAAATACTGTGATAAGTGGAGTTTACTTCACAAAAGGTATTGATTATATTGTATTATTAGTTCCATTTATAGTTACATATTTAGTATCTATTATGTTTAAAACAAGAAAATATACAACTAAAGAAGTAATGTATTTACTATTACTTGTACTTTTAATAGGTTTTGGATTTAATGGTCTTATAATGTTTAGAATAGACATTAAGATGCTGTTATATATTGTATTAATTTGTGTACTATCAGATACATTTGCTTATATTACAGGAATGCTTATAGGAAAACATAAGTTATGTCCTAGTATAAGTCCTAAAAAAACAATAGAAGGCTCTATTGGAGGATTAATAGTATCAGTAGTGTTAGTGTCATTATATTCACATTTTATTTTAGAAAGTTTAACTATTTGGGTATTTATAGGTACAGTTATCTTAGCTATAATGTCACAACTAGGAGATTTATTATTTAGTAAAATAAAAAGAGTAAATGATATAAAAGATTTTTCTAATTTAATTCCAGGCCATGGTGGTATTTTAGATAGACTAGATAGTGTTTTAGTAGTATCGTTTACATATATGTTATATATATTAATAACTTTAACAGGTCTTGGATCAGTAATATTATTAATATTAATATTAGGGGCTATAATTTTAATTCATGAATTAGGTCACTTCATGTGGGCAAAAATATTTAAAGTTCACATTTACGAATTTTCTTTAGGTATGGGACCAGTTTTATTATCTAAAAAAGGAAAAGATAATGTAGATTATAATATAAGAGCTGTTCCAATTGGTGGATTTGTATCTATGGCTGGAGAAGTTTATGAAGACGGTGAAGAAAACAAAATAGAAAAAAGTAGTTACATGTGTAATAAGCCATGGTGGCAAAGAATAATCATCTTAGTAGCAGGTGTAACATACAACTTCATTTCTGCGATAATAATATTATTCTTTATATCGTTTTTATGGAAAGCACCAACGCAAACAACAGAAATTAAAGCTGTATCACCAGGTTTACCAATGGAAGCAGCTGGTATTAAAGAAGGCGATGTAATAGTAGAAATTAATGGGCATAAAACATCATCATGGGATGTAGCTCAAATAGTGTTATTTTTTGAAGATGAAGATAATGTATATGAATTTAAAGTAGATAGAGATGGAGAAGTTTTAACATTTAACGTTACACCATCAGTAATTAAAGATGAAAACGGTAATGAAGTAAGACAGTTTGGTATTCATATAAATGCAGTTGAACCTGAAGGAATAGTAGACAGTTTAAAATACTCTGTTACAAGATTTGGTACAATTGTTGAAAGTATGATTTTAACTTTATCAGGATTATTTACCGGAAAATTAAGTTTAGGAGCATTATCAGGACCTATTGGAATGTACGAAGCAGTAGATGCATCAGCATCAGCAGGACTTCTATCAGTTTTCTCATTAATTGCTTTATTATCAATAAATGTAGGTTTCTTAAACATATTACCATTCCCAGCATTTGATGGAGGAAGAGTAATATTTGTATTTATCGAAAAAATCAAGGGAAGCCCAGTTAACTCAAAAGTAGAAAATATGTTCCACTTTGTAGGATTTATTTTACTGATGATACTTACTGTTTACATAGCAATTCAAGATATAATAAGATTATCATAAAAGACTATAAAGTCTTTTTTTTATTGACTTGTTGTAACAAATGAGGTACAATATATTAATAAGGGGAAAATTATGAAGAAAAATAATAGAGATGAATATTTCTCAGAAATTGATATAGCATATCAAATTATATCCGATTTAGATATTAATTCTTTGGACGAATATGATGAAAAAGAATTAGAAGAATTAAGAGAAATATTTGAACTTGCAAAAAGCGGAGTAAAATCAGAAGTGCAAAAACGAGCAAGAAAAAGAAAATATCAAGAAAGCTCATTAAAGTCATTTTTTATAGGAACAACAGCTGTGACAATACTAGCTTTCCAGTTAAGTGCATTACTTGTATTTCAAACAAATGTAGTAGTAAGCTCTTTATTAATGCTAAGTATGGCGCCAAGTGTGGCAGTAGCAGTTAAAGAGTATGTATCATCTATAGTAAGTGCAAAAAAAGATAAAAAATTAGTATTAGAGCCATTAAAAAAAGATCCATCTGAAATGATCGATCTAATAAATAATAAAGATAATCAATTACTAGATTATACAATAGTCAAAAGACACACTTTATTCGAAAAAAACTTAGAAAATAAAATGAGTTATCATTCACCAAAAATAGATAAAGAAGAAAAGTTAAATACTTCTTACTATAGAGTTAGAAATTAAACTTATAAAGTTATTGTCGTACCATCTATTTTATAAGTTGTATAATATTTAAGTTCACGTATTAACTTAAATAAAGCTTCGTCTTTTTTCTTAGCTTCTATCATTATATCTACGTTTTTGTCAAAAGATTTTAAAATCTTTAAAAAATCTATGAATTCAAATACATTAATATAGTCATGATGTGTTCTGAATTCTTTTTTTAATTTACTTTTAGGAGAAGAAAAATGCATTTTAGGATTAATACCATTCCAAGATTTAAAAACACTTTCTAGTAAATACATTATATCAGTATCTGATTTATTACAAATATGATGATGATAATCTAAGACAACAGGTATATCAATTTTTTTAGAAATACATAGACAATCTTCGATGTTGTAAACTTTATCATCATTTTCAATAGCTATGCATTTTTGAAGATGAATAGGTAATGTTTTAAAAGTTTTAATAAAACGCTCTATACTTTTAGCTTTACCAAAAACAGAACTACCAACGTGGAGTAGTATTAATTTATAAGGCACATTCATAGCCTTTAATAAGTTATAATGATATTCTAAATTATTAATAGAGTTTTCAATAACTTCTTTTTTCACACTATTTAAAACAGTGTATTGATCCGGATGAAAATCAACTCTAATATCTTTTAGAAAATAATTTATCTCATCATAATATTTTTGATACTTTTTAATATAGTCAAATTCAACTTCTTTTTTAGTTGCAAGAGGTATTAAACCAGAAGATATTCTAAAAAAATGAATATCATTTTTCAAATTATATATTAATAATTTTTTCAAATTTATCAAATTAGAAACTATTAAATTATCAAGTTTATTTAAATCAGGATTACTAGCATAATTAGTATAAGTAGTAGTTTTACATGAAGTAATATCTAAAGTAACTGTATTACATGCATATCCAAGTCTAACTTTCATTTATATCACCAGTTATATTATATCCAGAAATTTTTGTAATATTTTGTAATAATTTATAAATATAATTATTTTTCTAGTATAATGATTTTTATGAAATATTACTCTCAAAAAATAATTATATTTATAGATGATTCAGGTGTAATGCATATAAATGATGAATACGTATTATATGGTGGAGTATTCTTTAAAAGTGATGAATCTTACGAAACGTTTAAAAAGAATTACATAAATATTAAAAAAAATAATAAAAAAGAACTTAAATTTAGTAAAGACAAATACAAAATAAAAAATATAATGAACTTCTTAATTAAGCAAAATACATTTGTTGTAATAATAAAAAATAAAAATATAAATGAAAAAATAATAAACGATAAAAAATCTAGAGGAAGACTTAAAGATTATGCTCAAAGAATAATTATAAAAAAAATAGTACTTTATCTTATAACTAATAAAAAAATAAATTCTGAAAACACAACTCATATAAATATTTATATAGATGAATCAAACATAAAAAGTAACGCTTATAGAATTTATTCAAAAGATATATACAAAGAGCTAAAAAAAGGTATATATAATAAAAAATATAATATTAATTTCAAACCTATATTAACTAGTAATTTAAAAGTGGAAGTAAAGTATATAAATTCAAAAGAGAGTACCGGAATAGAAGCTTCGGATTTAGTAGTAGGCTATGTAAGAAAAAATATGCTTAAAAAAAATCTATATAAAGAAATTAAAATAATAAAGAAAATAATATAAAAACCACTACTTAAAATGTAGTGGTTTACCTTTATTTTCAAAACCGAAAACTTCTTTATCAGTAATCATTTCATAAATTAGTGCGCATATTTTTTCATATTCATACATTTTAGACTCTCTATTTATATTAAAAGAAAGAAGACAATCTTTTTTTATAGAATTTAAATATTCTTTACCATTAGAGTTAAATCCTAGAATTCTTATATATTCATACTTAGCATTTTTAGCGTCCTTCTTAGTCAAACCTATTAATATATGAGTAAGCATTCGATTAATTTTATTATAAGTATATCTTTTTGTTTTAATGCTCAAAATAAAATCTTCTAAACTCTGCGAAAGAATTATTTCTTTTCTTAATTTATTTTCAATACCTTCATCTACATCTAAGTATTTATCTAAATTATCATCTGTTAAGATTTTAAGTTTCAAAAATTCAAATAGTTTACTTTTATTAATCGTAACTATTTCTTCTTTAACAAAAGGAGGTACAAATGTATCAATTGCTATTTTATTTTTAAGTTTAATTCTTATATTAGAAGCACTAACAATAGTATCATTAGATTGATTATCGTGAAAACTATTAGTTCTTTGTACAGTATCTATATTAATATTAAATTTATTTTTAATTATTGCTTTAGTATAAGAAATACCTAATAAATCATTCGGAGTAAATTCAAAATCATCCAGTTCAAGAGCTTTAGCTAAAGCAGAAGGATAATTAATACCAGTTTTCATAAAACTTTGAACTTTGTTATCATAACTCTCATCATAAAGCTGAGTATTTGCAATTTTAACAAGTATATCTTTGTTATTTTTTTCACTACCAAAAACTAAAGTATCTACACACAAGTGATTTAAAAGTGTTAATGCAGAGTTAGCAAAGGTATCAGCACTTTGAGTTCCAAAAAGAGCAAAGTGATCTATTACAATATCTACTCCATACATTAAAGATAATTTAGTTTTTGCTTCTTTAGTTAAAACAGAGGCTTCTCCTCTTTCTAAAAAATAACCATTTAAAATTAAAATTACAGTATATCCATCATATTTTCTTTTAACTTCATTTATAAAATGTAAATGTCCATTGTGAAATGGATTAAATTCACATATAATTCCTACAGCTTTTTTCATTTCATCACCAATTTAAATATACATTACAGTTAAACATTTGTCAAATAAGTAACTTTATATTATAATAAACCTAAAGGTGATTAAAATGATTTTAGCAGTAGTAGGACCAACCGGAGTTGGAAAAACAAGAATGAGTGAGTATTTATCAGAAAAATATGATGCAATAGTAATAAACTGTGATGCAGTGCAGGTTTATAAAAAATTAGATATTGGAAGTGCTAAAGTAAAAGCCGAAGAAAAAAGTAGTAAAAAACATTACTTATTTGACATTAAAGATATAAAAGAAGATTATTCAGTAGCAGATTATCAAAAAGATATAAGAAAAATTCTTGATGAAAATAAAGATAAAAACATAGTAATAGTAGGGGGAACAGGATTATATCTATCAGCAGGAATATATAATTATGAATTTAGTCAAACAGTAAAAGATGAATCTTTAGAAGCATTTACTAATGAGAAGTTATATTCTTTAGCTATAAAAAAAGATCCAAACTGTGATATCCATCAAAACAACAGAGTTAGATTAATAAATTTTTTAAGCAAGGAAAAAATAAGTACTAAAGCAAATGAACTACTATACGATGTGAAAATAATCGGCTTAGAAGCTCCAAGAGAAGTATTATATAAAAAAATTGATTTAAGAGTAGAAAATATGTTTGAAGAAGGTTTATTAGAAGAAGTTAAAAGTCTATATTCCTATAAAGAGAATAGCAGAGTGTTAAATTCTGCTATAGGATATAAAGAGTTAATAGAGTTTTTGGATAACAAAAAAACTTTAAAAGAAGCTACTGAAGAAATAAAACAAAATAGTAGAAGATATGCTAAAAGACAATTTACTTGGTTTAAAAATAAAATGAATGTAAAATGGTTTGAAGTAAACTATGAAAATTTTGATGAAACTATAAAAGAAGTAGAAAACTATATAGAAAATTAAAAGATTGACATTTATATTATTAAGAGTATACTTAAACTAGGAGATGATAAAATGATAATAAATGCGAACGCAAAGATAAGAGAAGCTATTTTATTTCCACTTATAACACCTGGTAATATTAGTGAAAATGAAGTAAGTGTTTTAGAAGTAATAAAGTTTGAAAAAGAAAGATATCAAAAAGCTTTGGAAATTTTAAAAGAGTTAAATCGTGTTGATGTAGATAGAAATTATAGTGTAGATCCAGATGGTTATACACCCATATTAATTACTGATGCAGATGATGAATTTAAAATTAAAAGTGAACACGACCTTCTTGATTACAATCTATTCGGATTGCCTATTAACTATTTAATGAGTTATAACTATAGAAATGTAAATGATAAAAGTAGAAAGCAAGAAAGTTTGTATAACTTTTTAAAAGGTAATGAAGAATTATATAAAAAAGCATATAATCAATTAACTGCAGATTATTTTAATAATCAAGTTTATAAATCGTCTATGATAAGCGACTATACTTTTGCTACTGATAGACTTGCAGCTAAAATATCTTTAAATACCCCTTGTTCGGATTTTACTTTAAATTATTCATATGCTAGCGATTTGCAAAAACCTATAATTTTTACCGATGTTGCTTTAGTTAATTACTATATGAAAAAAGGTATCTGGAGAGGTTCAGAACTTGAGCCTTTAAATCTTTCTGTATACCTTGATACTTTACCTGAAAATGTAGCTGAAGAAGTTATAAGAAGAATATA
>CAYJFJ010000021.1:0-22314 GCA_964369845.1 uncultured Muribaculaceae bacterium
GACCCCTTGGTCCCAAACCAAGTGCACTACCAAGCTGTGCTACTTCTCGAAATAATATGGTGCACCCAAAGGGAGTCGAACCCCTAACCTTTAGATCCGTAGTCTAACGCTCTATCCAATTGAGCTATGGGAGCATTTTCCCAAGTGCACCTACATTATATTACATTTTTATTTCAAAATCAATACTAAAATCCAGTTTTTTTACCTTTTTTCTTTAATAATATTTTTCTGATGAAATCTACTGGTAATACTAAAAGCGCTAATGCTATTACTGTAATTAGTTCATAAATAGACAGTCCATACGTTCTAAAAACTGTTCCTCCATAGTAAATTATGTAAATTTGCACTATAATTATAAAACTAAATACGATTATAAATATTTTATTTTTTGTTATATTAGCAAATACATTTATCCTCTCGGTTCTTGCGTTAAATGCATTAAATACTCCTAAAAATATAAATAAAGCAAAATACGCTGTATATAAATACATATTGTTTTCTCCTAATCTGAAAAATTCTTTAACAATATCTACTTTTAAAAATAATAAACATAAAATTGATGTAAAAAAACCACTCACTATAACTTCAGATAACATATATTTATTCATAATAGGTATATCTTTTTCTTTTGGTTTTTCTTCCATGTATTCATCTAATGCTGGTTCAAATGAAAATGCTAATCCTGCAAATGTATCCATTATCATATTAAGCCACAACATTTGTATTATTGTAATTGGTTCGTGAATACCAAGAAGCGTTCCAACTACAGAAATAATAAGTGCACAAACATTTATTGATAACTGATAGACTATGAATTTTCTTATACTTTTAAAAACAGTTCTTCCATATAACACTGCCTTACTTATCGATAATATATTATTATCAAGTATTACTATTTCAGCTGCTTCTTTTGCAACTTCCATGCCCGAGCCCATAGCAAAACCTACATTTGCTTTTTTCAAAGCTGGAGCATCATTTACTCCATCTCCAGTCATACCGACAATTAAATTTTTCTTTTGACCTATTTTAACTAATCTACTTTTATCTGATGGAAGAGCCCTCGCTATTACTTTAATATTTTGTAAATCCAACATTATTTCTTCATCGCTTAAATTATTAAATTCATCACTAGTTAATATTTTATCATTAACTGATAATGTAATACCTACTTCTTTTGCTATAACCTCTGCAGTTTCTTTTGCATCACCAGTTATCATAATTGTATGAATTCCAGCATTTTTAATTTTTTTAATTCCTTCAATTGCTTCTTCTCTTAAATCATCCTTAATCGAAATCATTCCTAAGTATGAATATTCTTCTCCTATTTTTTTTGCAAGCACTATTACTCTTGAACCTTTAGCTGTTAAACTATTTAAATCTTTATGAATATTTTTTTTATTTAAAAGTTTCATAACTTTTCCACTCATATTTATATACGTAGTGCATTTAGGTAATATTACTTCTGATGCACCTTTAATATATGTTGTCTTATACTCATCATTTATTGTTACTTCACTTATTTTTGTAATACTATTAAAAGACTTTCTTTCTAAAATTTTATAATCACATATTTCTTCTTTTACAAATTCTAAAATTGCTTTATCAGTTGAATTACCCCCTATTATTTTTCCATCTGATAATACACTTTCATTATTACACAGTAATAAATTTTTTATAGTTTTTTTATAAGTACTATTTAAAACATTTTTAAAATCTTTATATTTTATTCCTTCAGAATTTATAAATTCTAAAACTTTTAACTTTCCTTTGGTAAGTGTTCCTGTTTTATCAGTTAAAAGTAAATTCATACTACCGGCAGTTTCTACACCTACCATCTTTCTTACTAAAACTTTATCTTTTAGCATCTTTTTCATATTACTTGCTAAAACTAATGTAATCATCATTGGAAGACCTTCTGGCACTGCTACTACTATAATTGTAACTGCTGTTGTAAGTGCAAACATTATATGATCTGCCATTTCACTAAAATTTGTAAGAGTATTCATAATTAACTCTATATCATAATTATTATTTACCACTATGTTTTGAAATAAATAAGTAACAGCTACTAGTAATGCTCCAACATATCCCATTTTACTTATCGAACTTGCTAAAAGTTTTAACCTTTGTTTAAGCGGACTATCTGGAGTTTTTTCTTGTAATTCTTTTGAAATACTTCCATAAAGTGTATTATCTCCAACTTTTGTAATTAAAACTTTTGCATCACCACTATAAACTACACTACCTCTTAATACAATATTTTCTTTTAGTGGATTTTTTTTATTTAATGTTCTTTTTTTATAAACTTCTTTAGATTCTCCATTAAGTGGTGATTCATCAACTGATAATGAACCTTCTATTAGTATTCCATCAGCTGGAACTTTATCTCCAGATGATAAAACTACTATATCATTTACTACTATATCATCTATGAATATTTCACTTAGTTTATTACTTCTAATTACTTTGCTTTTTATCTTAGAATTATTTTCTTGAAGTTTTGAAAAGGCATTTTCTGAGCCATATTCAGATAAAGATGATATTAATGTAGCAAGTAATACTGCTACTAATATACCTATCGTTTCAAACCAGTCAAATGAGCTAAACATTAGAACTGTTTTTATAACAAGTGCTAGTAACAATATTTTTATAATCGGATCTGCAAGTGCATCTAATAATAGACTTATAAATGTATTTTTCTTTATTTTTTGAAGTGAATTACTACCATATTTTTCCCTATTTTTTATTACTTCTTCCTCTTTTAATCCCACAAATACCTCCTAAAAAATTATATTGTTTTTTACAATAAAAAATAACTATTATTTAATAGTTATCTCATATACAAAATTACTTATTATTTACTTTGTTAAATTATTTATTATCTTTTCTTTATCAACATTTGATATATCGTAATTTATTAAACCTATTAGTGGTTGTTTTGCTTCATAATCGTGAAAATCAGAACCTATAGTAACAAATAAATTTAGATTTTCTGCTAGTTGATTCCATTTATCAATTTGATTAATTACTCTGCCTTCTACATTAATGTAAATATAATTTGCTTCTATTCCATCTGCATTTATATCTACTATCATGTTTTTAAGTTCTTCAAAACTAATTTCATCTTTTTCGTTATATACAACCGGATGTGCTATTACAACTTTTCCACCAGCTTTTTTTATTAAATTTGAAGCTTCTTTAGGTGTTAAACTTTTCTTTTCGACAAAAGCAGGACACCCAGGGTTCATCATTGTCTCAATAAACTCTCCCATACTTGGAATATAACTGTATTTTTCCATCAATACTTTTTCATTCAATTTATTAGTTACAATATCTACAGCAATGTCTTTTTTTGTTACTACTTCTAATTTATTAAGTGCCTCTACATTTACTATAATATTGAAATTCTTTAATGCATTTGAGACATCTTCTAAATATATCATGCGGCTATGCCTTAAATCTGATAAAGTCTTATTTAAATCATCACACTTCAAATTCACATTATAACCTAATATATGTATACTTTTTTTATTATATTTACTTGAAATTTCTACACCAGGAATAAGAGTAATATTTCTTTTTTTAGCATATTCAAATAAACTTTTTGTGTAAACACTAACATCATCATGGTCAGTAATACTAATAATAGAAACATTATTTTTAATTGCTTCATCTATAATTTCAAAACCTGTTAATACTCCATCAGAAGTATTACTATGTATATGTAAATCTATTAATTTTTCCATCTTGTTAATTTCCTTTCGAAAGAACTTTGAAGTCCTTTGTTTTCATATCTGCGCTTATGAGCATCCCCGCATGAACGAAGTAAAAGTTCGTATAACTGATAATAATCAAAGTTTTCTGCAGTAATCTTACGTGATGTTTCCAAGACATAATTTATTAAATCACTGCTTTCTAATAATGTTAAACTCGAAAGATAATCAAAAATAAAATTATAAGCCACATCATCTTTTTGCCATGTTTTTCTATATGATAGTGGATGTATTGGAAGATATGGAGAAGTTTTGTTTTTATATGAATTGATTAATTCCTCATTAACTTTTGCCAGTAAATTACCTACTACTTCTTCACTAATTATATGTACATCCAAAGGCAAGTATATTTCGGGCATAATATTTTTTTCTAAATCACTTGATATAATTTGAACATCCCGAATTGTTGATAAAGGATTTATGTCAGAAGTTCTCATATTTGCATCTTCAAACATTTCAGATAACTGCCTAGCTACACTATTTATATCATATTCACTACATAAAATCCACATATCCAAATCAGGTAGTCTATTTATAATTTTTCTTGGTTTAAGTTCACTAATTATTTTTGGACACGGCTTGCATATTTGTTTTAAATCCGGCATATTTTCATAATTTGCCTCTAAACACTTTGTACAACACCATAATTGATTCCCAATATTTTCAGCATGACTTTTTAATTCTTCATTATATCTCAATTGTTCTTCAATTACTGGTAGTTCACCTTTAAAATCACTATCTAGTACGTCAAATGGATAACCAGTAGCAAAAGCCCCTTTATACCCTTTTGAATTTTTAAAAACCTCGTGTATTTTATTTACGTTTCTTTTCAAATATTCTATTTTTAACCTTGTATTTGTTTTTTCATATAAACTTGAAGCATTCGAAGATGTATTCACTATATTGTTAATTGTTAGTTCCATGTTAACCTCTATACCAGTTTATTATACCATAATATAAAAAATAACTATTACTAAATAGTTACTTTATCTATATTTTTTTTAAGTTCTTTTTTCATGTTCTTAAGTCCATACAATTTATAATTATATTCTTTATATTTATTTTCGTTTAACTTATGTTTTCTTAGATAATTTTTAAATGATTCATCACTTATGTCTTCAAAGGTAATTATGTCATCAAAGTTTTCTAATATTTCTTTTGATAAAATTTCTTCTAAATTATTACTTTCGTTTTTTTCAAAACCTACATTTGTTTTACTTTTTGTTGTTACTGTTGCTAAAATAACTATGTTATTGCAATTTATTTTTTCTCCTTTAGAATCTAAAATATAACCATTTTCATTTAGTTCAAAAATCAGATTTCTAACATTAGGACTTAATTTATCAAAATTATCTATTACTATTACTGCATATGGATTATATTTTAATTGATTTAAAACATAATTATCACTATAACCAACATATCCTCCTGGGGTTCCTATTAATTTATTTATTGATATGTCCGAATTATATTCTGCTCCACTTAGTTTTATAAATTTCATGCTTTTGTCAAAATTTTCAGAAATAATTTTAGTAACTTCAGTTTTACCAACACCCGAGCTACCTGCTAACAATACTAAAAGAGGCTTACATATATCTGTTAATTTATATTCAAATACTCTTTTGATCTTTTCAAGTACTTTATCTTGCCCTAAAATATTTTTTTTCAAAGAGTCATAAAGTTTATTTATTATTTCTTTTTTATTATGAAGCATAGGTACTGATGATTTACTTTCTAACACTTTAAGTATATCATTTTCTTTTATATTTTTATTTTCTACTTTATTAAGTGACTTTAATTTTTCTTCATATTTTAACTCTTCATCATGTATTTCAATAGCTTTTTTATAATTATTTTTTTCTACTGCTTCTTCTTTAAGTTTTTTTAACTTCGACAATTTATTTATATATTTATTTACTTTATCTGTATTATCACTTTTTACATGTATCATTGTACATACAGAATCTAAAAAATCTAAACTTTTATCTGGATTTTTTTTATTAAAAATATATTTATCACAATAACCTACTATTGAAGAAATATTCTTTTTACTTATACTTACATGATGATGTTTCTCATATTCACTTTTTACTTTAAACAATATATTAATAGTTTCTTCTAAAGTAGGCTCTTTAATATTAATTATTTCAAATCTTCTAGCTAAAGCTTTATCCTTTGAAATATATTTATCATATTCTTCATTTGTTGTTGCTCCAATACATTTTATATTGCCTCTTGCTAAATATGGTTTAAAAATATCTCCTGCTCCTATCGCACCTTCTGCACCACCAGCTGATACCATCGTGTGAACTTCATCAATAAACAAAATATATTTTTTATCTTTTTCAAGTTTTTCAATTATTTTAGTAAGCTTTTCTTCAAACTCTCCTCTATATTTTGTACCTGCAATTAAACTAGACATTTCTAAACTTATAACCTCACAATTTTCAAGTTCTTTAGGCACTCTTCCTGAATTTATTTTTCTTGCAAGTTCTTCTACTATTGCAGTTTTACCTACTCCAGCTTCTCCTAGTAAAAGTGGATTGTTTTTTTTCTTTCTTAAAAGAGTTTCTATGATGAAATTAATTTCCTTATCACGACCTACTGTTAACTCAAACATATCTACTGTTTCGTTTAGGTTTTTACCAAATTCACTTTCTTTATTTTTATTTTGTTTGCTTTTCACCTTAAATACATCATATAACTCATCTAAATCTATATCTTCTGCAACTAAAATTCTTATTGCTACTCCTTCTCCTTCTTCTAAAAGTGCCCTCATTAAATGATTAGTAGTAACTTCACCATTATTATCTTCAACAGCGTCTTCTACTGAATTATTTATAACTCTTTTTAATAGAGGTGTATACAAATTAAAGTCTACATTTTTTTTTGGTTTACCCACGATTTTTAATAGTTTTTCTTTAAATAAATCATAGTTAATGTTAAAGTTCTCAAATTTTTTCGATATTTCAACATCATTTTTTAATACTGATAATATTAAATGTTCACTTCCAACAAATGGATGATTAAGCAAACTTCTTTCTTCTTCCATTTTCTTTAAAATATTTGTTACATGTAATCCAAAATTATTAAACATATTATCTCCCTATTTAATTCTATGTTAATTATGTTTATAAATTATAATTTTTATTCATCAAAAAAACACTTTTAAAAAGTGTTTTAGTTAATTAATTACATCTCAAGTAAATATGGATCTGATTCTGTTCCTGTTCCACTAGTTATTTTTACTTCTTCTTTTAAATATAAAGTTGGTTTAACATTCATCCCTTTAAATGATCCTGTTAAATAAATATCTCCTTCTTTTTCTATTCCCATTAAATTATAAATATATTTTCCAGTTATAGGCGTTATGGTCCACTGGTCATTCCCTTCATATAACCAATTATTGGTATATGTAGAATAATTATCATAATAAAACAATAATCTATTCCAGTTGCTAGGTATAGTTGCATATCCGTAATCACTAGAATATAACAACCCCACATTTCCTGTCCATGTTAAATGTGCACCCGGAGCACCTGAACCAACACTTCCTCTTTCATATTGATAAGCAGATATAGGAGAATAACTTGCACTAGTCGTACCACCTAAGTACCAAATCACTTCTTTTATCATACCTTTAGATAATTCTTTAATCCCTTTATTGCTAAAATCACAAGAACTCAGTTGTAAATCAACATAATCGACACCATTACACCCCGCCAAATTATTATATGCTGTAGCATTGTTGTAATAATAGGAATTTAGTAACTCATTTAATTCTGCTACACCTGTATTTTCAGACCAAGCGCTGCTTCCATAACTCCATTTTCCGCCTTTGTTATTAAACATATAGTTGCCAATTGAATCATCTTTAATTATTTTAACTAAATTAGTATCTGTTATACCATGTGAAGCCTCATCAAATACCCCGATTATTCTCCAAAGTTCTTCATTAAACCATACATAGTTATTCGGATTACCTCCTGAATATCTATATTCAGCATTATTCGTATAATATAAATTATTAGTTCCATCAACTCCGCCGTGTAAATGTGTTATGAATTCTGAACCAGTTCTTATTTTTTCTTCTTGCAGTATAAAATTAGATTCTAAAGTCTTTCCTTCATTTAAAACTTGGTCTGTTGCTAAATTAATAAATGTTACTTTTATAGTCCAGTTTTCTGTTGTTCCAGCACTAGAGTTTGTTGTTGATATTGCTTCATCTTCTTTGATTTTTATTAAGCCTTCAAAAGTTGTTATGTCAAAACCTGTTATAATTTCTCCAGTTGATGCATCTGTTACTGTTTTATAACTTAGACCATCAATTGTAGTAACCTCATTTCCTTCAGGGTTTGTTACTGTTAAAATAAGTTCTGGAGTACTTTCATTTACTGTATAAATAAAATTATTTGCAGTTATATCTAGATATACTTGATAGACTCCAGATGCACTTCCAACTGATGAATTTGCTATAATTGTGGCACTTGATGTTGTAGAATCACTAATCGATCCATTACCTTCTGCAAAGTTTTCTTGATTTGCACTTATACTAAGCTCATCTCCTGGCGTAAAAATTAACTTTTCTGATACTTCAGTTCCTACATTAACACTCGTATTTGCAGGTGACGAACTTTGCGCTACAAAGTATGCAAATGATACTGCTATTACTGTTATACTTACTGCTACTAATATAAGTAAGTACATATTTTTTTTATTTGTTTTTGTCATAGATATCCTACTTTCTATATAAGTATATCAAAATCACAAATTTAATTCAATGCATAAAAAAAGAGAAATTTAATTTTTCTTAAGCAATATAAGCTATTACATTTCTAGCAAATATGGATCAGAAGACGTTCCCGTTCCACCAGTTATTTTTACTTCTTCATTCAAATATATTGTTGGTCTTACATCAGCTCCCACAATTGCATGGTCTTGGTTAATATTTCCATTGTGAAGTACATACCATTGAGCTGACCAACCTTCAGAATGAGCAGTGACCGTAAATTGTAACAATCCATTACATAACCAATTATCTTGACAATGATATCTGTAATGCTGTGACATGCTTAAGTTCCAAGCACTCGGAATCCCTGCATATCCATAATCACTTATGTACATAAGTCCAACTTTACCCAACCAATTTATATGTGCTCCTGGTACATTGGATCCTACGTCTCCTCGCTCAGCCTCATATATAAGTGGTGCTAAATCATCAGTTGCACCGCTATAAGGAGCAGTAAATCCACCTAATTTCCACGTCACCTCTTTAATCATTTCTCTTGATTTTACTAAAAGACCTCTAGTACTAAAATCACAAGAATCTAAAGCCTCTGATAGCCAATCAACACCTTCACATCCTGCTAAGTCAATTTCAGCTTCATTACTATTATAATAGTGATTATTTAACAATTGATTTAGCTGTGCTCCTCCATCATCATCCGACCAAGAACCATAACCATAATTATTATTATCTGGCCAATTATCAAATTTATACATACCAATTGGTTCTTCTTTAATAATTTTAACTAAATTAGTATCAGTTATTCCATGAGAATTTTCGTCAAATACTCCTATTATTCTCCAAAGCTCTTCATTAAACCATACATAGTTATTCGGATTAGCTCCTGAATATCTATATTCTGCATTGTTTGTATAATATAAATTATTAGTTCCATCTACACCTTCGTGTAAATCCGTGATTATGTCACTGGCTGTTGTATTTTTTATTTTTTCTTCTTGCAGTATAAAATTAGATTCTAAAGTCTTTCCTTCATTTAAAACTTGGTCTGTTGCTAAATTAATAAATGTTACTTTTATAGTCCAGTTTTCTGTTGTTCCAGCACTAGAGTTTGTTGTTGATATTGCTTCATCTTCTTTGATTTTTATTAAGCCTTCAAAAGTTGTTATGTCAAAACCTGTTATAATTTCTCCAGTTGATGCATCTGTTACTGTTTTATAACTTAGACCATCAATTGTAGTAACCTCATTTCCTTCAGGGTTTGTTACTGTTAAAATAAGTTCTGGAGTACTTTCATTTACTGTATAAATAAAATTATTTGCAGTTATATCTAGATATACTTGATAGACTCCAGATGCACTTCCAACTGATGAATTTGCTATAATTGTGGCACTTGATGTTGTAGAATCACTAATCGATCCATTACCTTCTGCAAAGTTTTCTTGATTTGCACTTATACTAAGCTCATCTCCTGGCGTAAAAATTAACTTTTCTGATACTTCAGTTCCTACATTAACACTCGTATTTGCAGGTGACGAACTTTGCGCTACAAAGTATGCAAATGATACTGCTATTACTGTTATACTTACTGCTACTAATATAAGTAAGTACATATTTTTTTTATTTGTTTTTGTCATAGATATCCTACTTTCTATATAAGTATATCAAAATCACAAATTTAATTCAATGCATAAAAAAAGAGAAATTTAATTTCTCTTAAGCAATATAAGCTATTACATTGAAAGTAATAATTAATATTAATAATAATCCAACTACGAACATAGAAATGTATTTTAACCATGATTTGTAATTTACTTTTGTAAATACTAAACCTGTAACTAAAATTGCACCTGATGGAACTATTAATTGAACTAAACCACTAATTGCAACATATATTGTTGAAGCAAGTCCAAGACTATCTGCTGCTGTAGTAGTTAAATACTGTCCAATAATATAACCAGTATAACCAAAGTCAACATGGAAAATTGATGAAATAACTGCATCTAATGCTAATACATTAGGATTGAATGTATCACTTAATCCTAATATATAACTACTAAATGTAGCTGTATATGAACAAATATATACAGTAATAAATATAGCAAATACTCCAATTATGTACATAACTGGTTTAGCCATAATTTTTAAACCTTTGCCTACTGCATCTATTGTTTCACTAACATTTAAACGAGCAGATACTGCCACTAAAATAGTTGAAACAATTAATGCAGATATACCCATAAACATATCAAATGAACCGAACGCTTTAGCGTCTGCTCCTAAAATATAAGATACAACTGTATTTCCTTCACCAGCTTCAAGTTCAATTAACCAAGTATGGAACTCAGTAAACATTGTAATTTCAAAATTTGCAAACCAAGCTACAAATCCTAGAATTAAAAATAATCCTGTTAAAGATAAAATTATTATTGTAGGTATACTACTAACTTTTTTATCTCCTTTTCCAACTTCATATTGATCTTCAAGTAAAACTATATCTTTTTTACTTTGAGATGATAATCTTAATACTATAAATAATACATATAATACTGCTGCAGCTACTTGTACTATTGCACGGTAAGTAAGACCATCAGCTGCATCAATACCAGAATAGTAAGTAAACCAGTAAAGTCCTTCAGTACCATATACTGCACCTAGTGCACCAATAATGATAGCTCCAAATGTTATAGCAAATGATGTAACTTTATCAAATTTTGCTTTTGCTAAAATTGATATTACAAATGGAATAAATGTAAATACTACAAATATTTGAGAAATGAATGTAGTTAAAATTATAAATACTAATGCAATTATAACTGAACTTACTACATTATTTTTTTCTACTTTTTTAGCTAAACTATTTACTAAATTTTGATATCCTTTCGTTTTTGAACAAACTGCATAAAATGCACCAATTACAAATAAGTAAATAATTTTATCTAATGAAAAATATGCTGAATTGTATATTATATTAGATAAATCACTTAAACCTATTCTGCTCATACCATATTCTGTGTATGTACTTCCTGTAAAGAATCCATATGGCATTATCCAAGAGAAGATAATTCCTGTTACGAATACTATTAATACAGACTTTAATAATGGATACTTTTCAGATTTTGCAACATGCATAATTGAACTAATCATTATTAATAATAGACCAACTAATTTGAATGGTATCATTAAATCTTCTACAAAGAATCCTGCAACTACTAAAATAAATCCAATAGCTACCATAACTAATTTAGCAATGTCTATAGTTGCTAAAGTAGCTTTTTTACTTTTTTTTCCTTTCATATAACCTCCATTTTAATTATATCACCCGTATAAATAAAAAAAAAGCATTTTATTGCTTTTTAATTACTTTATCCTTAGATTTTATACATTTTAGTATTTTTTCTTGTCATGAAGTATACACCAATACCTGCTACAGCTGCTACACCAAGAATAATAATTGGTAAATCAACTCCTGTTTCAGGATTAGTTGGTTCTTCAGTTTCAATCTCAGGAACTACTACAGTACCTTCTATATCAACAGAGAAACCACAATCAGGTCCAGTACCTTTAGTTTTATCAAAAACTGATACTATGTAACCGATGATTTCTTTTTCATTAACTTCAACTGTTGGTTGTTTTGGTGTTATAGTTACTTTTTGAGTTGCACTATCATAAGTAAACTCAAATTTATCAGAACTAATAACTTCAATACCAGTAACAGCTCCACCAATGTCAGTTATGCTAGCAACAATTGGAGAACCAATTTCTACTATATAAGCTGAGCCAGTTGTTGATGATGCATATACTGGAACTTTCGCTCTACAAGTATTTGAACCTTCCTCACATTCTGAACCAGTTGACGTTGGCATGTCGAATTCTAACGAAGCATTAACCCCCATCGGCATAATTACTAAAATTGCAAATAATATTGTTAATAAATATTTTTTCACACTACATCTCTCCTATCTTTAATATGTACTCATTATAGCATAAAAATACAAAAATCAACATATTTTTTCTATCATTAAATAAACTTTACACTAACTTTACTATTTAAAAAAAAATCAAAATATGTTATTATTATTCTAAGGTGTATATATGATAAAAATATTAATTCAAATAAAAGATAATAATATCTATTTTAAAGCAAAGAGAAATTTAAACGAAGAACAGAAAAATATACTTAATACTAATATTATTTCTGATAACGAACTTATTTTTACTGATGAATATATTTTTCAAAATTTAAAAATTGTAACCAACTTTATTAATGAACTAATAACAGATGCTGTAATTGATACTGCTATCATATATAATAATAAAGTTGTTTATCAAATACTTGAAATTTTGAAAAATACTAAAAGTATAACTAATTTAATTTTAAAAGATGATGTTCCTATTACTTTTAAAATGTGTGAAAAAATTACTGAAACTAATATTAAACTTCTAAGCTGTTATAATTTACAAGACTTTATGGTAGATTATTTAGATAATGCTAATATAAGAATTGAATCTAGATGTGAAATGTTTTTTATAAGTTCTTTTATGCAAAATAATAGTTTAAATAAATATTCTTCGATTTATTATAAAAAAAGCATTCACTTAACTTTACCAATAAGTGAAAATGATATTGATGATTTGAATGCTTTTTGTAAAATAAATAAATATTTAAAAACGATACATGTTAATAAAGCTATAAAAAGTGATTTAGAAGAAATCATCAATATAATAAATATGTATAAACTTAAAAACATTAAAATTGTTTTACATGAAAATGTTAATAATATTGAATTAGTAGAATATATTAAGAGAATAAATAAAAGTTCTAAAAAGAAAAATAATATTAAAATCACTGTTTCTTATAGTGATGAATATTTATATAAGAATTTTCTTCCTCAAACTAATATTGGAATACTTAGAGCTATGCTTTTTATTATATTAATAATAGTTCTTGGAAGTTTCCTTTATGTTTTTATTAACAATTATGTTGCTTATCAAAAAGATGAAGAATTTAAGTCTGGTTTTAAAGAAATTATATCTAGCACGGATACTGAAATAATTGTTGAAGAACTTGAGAAAAACAGTTCAAAAAAAATTGTAAATGAATATATTGCATCTTTAATGACTTACAATAGTGACACAATTGCTTGGCTTACTGTAAATAATACTGGTATAGATTATCCTATTGTTCAAACTGATAATAATGAATATTACTTAAATCATAATATTGCTAATAAAAATGACTTAAATGGCTGGATATTTATGGATTATAGAAACGATGAAGATCTTATTAATGACAATACTGTTTTTTATGGACATACTAGATATAATAGTAATGTTATGTTTGGTACACTAACAAACATTGAAAATAAAGAATGGCGCAGTAATGAAGAAAATCTAACAATTAGTTTAGATACATTATATGAATCTAACAAATACAAAATATTTTCTTACTACACTATTGGTATTACTAATGACTACTTAAAATATCAATTTACTAATGACATTGAAAAATATGAATTTCTAAATATGCTTAAAAATAGAAGTATATACGATTTTGATACCGAAATTCATAGCGATGATAAAATCATAACTTTATCTACTTGTGAAGATGGAGGTAGCAAAAGATTAGTAGTTCATGCTGTTTTAATAGATTAACGCTTTTTAGCGTTTTTTTTTGATAAAAACATTATTTTAAAAATTCCAAGTATTATTAAAAAAATAATTGATGCACTAAGTGGTGCTAAGTATGTAGGTGGATTATCTACTGCTACTGCTTCAAGTGCTATTAAAGATGCATTTTCATCAAATGCACTTTCTTCTTCACTTTTATTTACTATAATTTTATATTCATCAATACTTCCAATTTCATCTGTTACCATAATTTGCACTATGTTTTCTCCTGATTCAAAAGAATCATTTCCAATTATATCAACAAAATATCCATCTTCAGCAATATATTCTATTACTAAACTAGAAGTTTCACTCGATACAAATACGGTATATTCATTATTAAGTTTATCGAATTCTGGCGATAAATTTCCATTTAATATATTTAAAAAATCAAGCATTTTCTAACCTTCTTTCAAAAATTAGTTTGCTTGATTTTTATTTTTTTATGTACGTTATATTAATTTAACCAAAATATCATTCATGACATAAATCTTTTTGGGATTTACATATAAATAGTTTTTTTCAAGTATTAAATTTTTAGATATTATTTGTGATTTTATATCATAAACATCAAAAATACTAATACTATATTTATTTTCAAAATCTTTTACATCTATACCTTTTAATTTTCTGAATCCTAACATTAGTTCGTAATCCATTATAATTTTTTTAGATAATAAATTTTGTTCTTTAACATACTCACCAGATGCATATTTTTTTAAGTTTTTAGTATTTTCATACCTTACTCCTGCATAATACCCTGCTGCTCCTAAACCAAAACCATAATACTCTTCATTATTCCAATAAACTAAATTATGTTTTGATTCTTTACCAGCAAGTGCAAAATTACTTATTTCATAGTGATTATATTTTTTTCTTTTTAATCTTTTCTTTATCGTTGAATACATTTTAGCATCTAACTTTTCATCAATATACTCAACATTTTGATTTTTAAGCATAGTTTGCTCTTCGATTATTAGACTGTAAGTACTTATGTGTTCTGGTTTTAACTTAAGAATTCTTTTTATATCAAGTTTAAGTTCTCCAACAGTTTCATCAGGAACTGCATACATTAAATCTAAATTAATATTATTAAAACCTAAACTTCTACATAAATTAATTTTAGTTTTAGCATCTTTAAAATCTGCTTCTCTTCCTAAAAATTCTAATTTATCTTCATTAAAAGATTCAATACCAATAGATAGTCTATTTACTTTACTTTCTTTTAATACTTCTAAAAGTTCATATCTGATATCATCTAAGTTACATTCAAATGTAAACTCGAAGTCTTCACTTAAATTAAAACGATTTATTATGTTAAATAATTTTTTTAAGTGTACTATTGGAAGAGCACTTGGAGTTCCTCCTCCTATGTATATTGTTTTTATTTCTTCTTTTTGATATCTTTCTATTATTTCTTTTTCTAAAGACATTAAATAAATAGTTGCAAATTCTTCTTTATAAAGTAAATGACAAAAATCACAGTATGTACATATTTTTTTACAAAACGGTATATGTATATAAACTGATGATATTTCTCTATTCATTTTTAAGTACCTCTAAGAATACTTCAGAAGGTACTTCTACACTACCAACCATTTTCATTTTCTTTTTACCCTCTTTTTGTTTTTCTAAAAGTTTTCTTTTACGTGATATATCTCCACCATAACATTTAGCTAAAACGTTTTTACGCATTGCACTTATATTTTCACGTGCAATAACTTTAGATCCAATACTTGCTTGAATTGGAATTTGAAACATTTGTCTTGGTATAAGTTTTTGAAGTTTTTGAGTAACAATTCTTCCTTTTGAATATGCATGGTCTTTATGTACTATTACTGATAATGCATCTACCACTTGACCATTTAAAAGAATATCCATTTTTACTAAATCACTTGTAGAGTAACCACATAATTCATAATCAAAAGATGCATAACCTTTAGTGTAACTTTTAAGTTTATCATAAAAGTCATATACTATTTCTGATAAAGGCACTTCATAGTGTACATTTATTCTTTCCGCATCAATATATTCAGTATTTTTAAATATTCCACGCTTTTCTTGACATAACTCCATAATTGAACCTATATAAGTTGCTGGAGCTATGATGTTTGTATATATATATGGCTCTTTAATATAACTTATTTTTTGTTTGTCTGGCATTTTATTCGGAGAATCTACCATTATTAAATCTCCATCTGTTGTATATACTTCATAAATAACCGATGGAGAAGTTGCTATTACATTTAAGTCAAATTCTCTTTCTAATCTAGATACTATTATATCCATATGAAGTAATCCTAAGAATCCCATTCTAAATCCAAATCCAAGTGCATCAGATGTTTCTGGTTCATATGTAAGAGATGAATCACTTAGTTTTAATTTTTCTAAAGCTTCTTTTAGTTCATCATATCTATTAAGTTCAGTTGGGAATATACCAGAAAATACCATTGGTTTCATTTCTTTATAACCTTCAAGTGCTACTACTGCCTCATTTTGTTTAGTTGTAACTGTATCTCCTACTGATACTTCTGAAATATCTTTAATTGCAGCACAAATATACCCAACTGCTCCACTTTCAAGTGTTTTAACTTTAACATCTTTAGGAGTTCTATATCCAAGTTCTGTAACAACAAACTGACTTTTCATATTTATCAGTTTAATAGTGTCTCCTACATTAATAGATCCTTCTTCCACTTTTACTAAAAGAATTACTCCTCTATAAGAATCGAAATAACTATCGAATATTAATCCTCTAGTTTTTCCTTCATTATCAATTTTAGGAGCTGGAATTCTTTCTACTATTGCATCTAAAAGTTTGTCTACACCTAAACCTGTTTTACCACTTACTAAAAGAATCTCTTCTTCTTTAAATCCTAATACTGAAACAAGTTCGTTTATTACTTTTTCAGGATTAGCATTTGGAAGATCAATTTTATTAATAACTGGTATTAATTTCAAATCATTTTCCATTGCTAAATAAAGGTTTGCAAGTGTTTGTGCTTCTATACCTTGTGATGCATCTACTACTAATACAGCACCATCACAAGCTGCTAAACTTCTTGATACTTCGTATGTAAAATCTACATGTCCTGGAGTATCTATTAAATTAAAAGTGTAATCTTCATTATTATAAGTATGTTTAAGTCTAACCGCGTTAAGTTTTATTGTTATACCTCTTTCGCGCTCAAGCTCCATACTATCTAATAATTGACTTTGCATTTCTCTTTCTTCAACTGCATGTGTCATTTCAAGTATTCTATCTGCTAAAGTACTTTTTCCATGATCTATATGTGCAATTATCGAAAAATTTCTATAATTTTCTTGTTTCATTTTTTTCACCAACTGTATTGTATCAAATTTCTCACTAAAAATCTATTAAGGACTGAAAAAAATAAAAAAAAGTTTATTTCTGTTTATCTTTAAGAAAAAAGGTTATACTAAAACTATACAATATGAAACACATATATTGCATTTATAATTGAATTCAAATATAATTAAGAAGTGAGTTGAGGAAAAATTTGTGAAAAATATAAATAAATTACATGACTTCATAATTGATGAAATATCTGAAATTACTTCTTTTGATAAAAATAAAATAACTTTATTGATATCTAAACGAAGTAATCCAGTCGTTCCTTTAATTGATTATCATGAATTTACATACAACAAAAACCAATATATTTTAAACAAAGGTTTTTTATCAATGAACATTAAGAAGAAGTAATTCTTCTTTTTTTATTATTTTTTTCACTTTTTGCAAACACAATATTTAATTTATTTGCAAATTGAAACTATATTTTATAAATAATTGTAATGACTTTTCCTTAGTAGTATAATATTTTAGAATTTTTAGATTTGCAGTTGAGGTGTTTGATATGATAGAAAAAGATAAAGTTATTATTGCTAAGTTAGTACTTAAAATAACCTTAATCATGATAATAGTCAGTGCATTTATAAAACTTTTAGGCTTTAATCTTTTCGAAGCAAATTACCAAAATAGTATACTTAATTTTATAGAACCTATATTTTCTAATTCGAATGTTAAGGGTATATTTAATGGTATACTTTTATTTTTGCAAACATTTGTCATTTTTAGAATACACTGTAAAAAAATTAATTTTAATTCATTATTAATTATCGTTATTTTCATAACACTCTTTACCATATTTTCACAAATTTTAATCTATGATTTATATTATACATCTGAAAATTACAATCTATATAATACAATTTACAATTTATTTTCTTTTTCCATTTTGATAATACCAGTTTTTATTATAAATTTTATCAAACTTAAAAATTATAAAAAAACATTGTTATCCTTAGTTGCTCTTATGGGTTTTCTATTTGTTATTTTTTTATATCAACTAATTGTAATTTTTTTACGAAGTATTATAACTACTGATTTTTATGACAGTATATATAATTTTCTATTAAACTTTGACTACATGATATTATTACTTTTAACATTTTATATTTACATTAAAAGTGAGTATAAAATTATCTCTAAAAATAAATTAGAATTTTCTTTTTTGAAGTTCTTAAATGAAAGACCAAACAAGAATGATATTAAATATAAATTAGATTCATTATCTAAAAATTACAAAGATTTTAAAAAGCAAACTAGAGCTACTAAAATTGCTTTTATCTTATATATTATTTTCTTTGCTATTCAAGAATGCTTAACATTAGGTTTATTAATATTTATTGCTAACTTAAATAATTATTTAATTGAGTGTGTATTCATTATGACTGCCTTTATGATATCTAAGAAAGTATTTGGTGCTTTTCATTTTAAATCGTTTATATTATGTTTTTTTATATCGAATATAACTTTCTTTATTTTAAGTTCTCTTACTTTAGAAGTTAATTTAACATTTGTTGTTCCTGTTTTATGTGGCGTTTTACTATCTTATTTTGCTAGCAAATTCATTAAGAAAAATGATGTTACTCCATACCGAGGAATGTCTGAAGATGATTTAAAACCAATATGTAAAAATAAGAAATTAAATGAACTCGAAACTAATGTTTTAATAGACTTTTACTGCAAAAGAGATAATGTTGAAAAGATTGCTTTTAAATATCACTATTCTGATAGAAGTATTCAAAGAATAAAATTTAAAGCACTTCAAAAAGTTGAAGCTTAAGAGTAAAAATATTACTCTTTTTTTATGTTGTCGTGTTTTGGCACCTTTACTTTTATAAGATTAATCTATAGGAGGTGCATATTATGTGGGATAACTGGGGAGATAAAACAAAAGGTAGCTTTTTCTTTTTCGGACCAACAGATCATTTAATGAAATTTGCAAAAAAAGTTTCTAGATTTTTCGAGTAATTTTATGAAATTAGATGTAAAAGATGATTTAATTAAAAACAGAGTTACACAATTAATTAAAGAAAAGAATATTACACCATATAAAGTTGCTATTAATAGTGGAATGAATCCTAGTACTTTAAATAATATCTTAAGTGGTAAATTTAAAGATATTAGAATTTCTACTATTACTAAAATTTGTTGTGGTTTAAATATTACTATGAAAGATTTTTTTGATGATGATTCTTTTATTAATTAATAAAAAGCACACTTTTTAAAAGTGTGCTTTTGTCATATTAGAATGGTAATTTCATATTCCCATTTGACATCATTTTCATCATTTTTTTCATTTCTTCAAATTGTTTTAATAGTCTATTTACTTCTTCTACTGATGTTCCAGAACCTTTTGCTATTCTTTGTTTTCTTGTAGCTTTTAATATATCTGGATTTTTTCTTTCTTCTTTAGTCATAGATAAGATAATTGCTTCTACCTGTGAAAACTGTTTAGGATCAATACTTAAATTATTTAATCCCATTTTTCTAGCACCAGGAAGCATTTTTAATATACCTTCTAGTGGTCCTAGTTTTTTTATTTGATTTAAAGTTTTTAAAAAATCTTCTAAATCAAATTTTCCACTCTTCATTTTTTTAGCTTGATCTTTTGCTTCATTTTCATCAATTATACCTTCGACTTTATTTGCTATTGCCCAAATATCACCCATATCTAAAATTCGCTCAGCCATTCTTTCTGGATAAAATTCAGATAATCCATCTAACTTTTCAGAATCTCCTGCAAACTTAATAGGTACATTTGTTAAATGTCTAATAGAAAGTGCTACCCCACCTTTTGTTGAACCATCCATTTTAGTAATAATAGCCCCAGTAAGTGATAGTTTTTCATTAAATCCTTTTATAACATTTATAGCATCTTGACCCATCATAGCATCTACTACTAATATTTTTTCATGTGGTTTGATTTCATCTTCTATTGCTTTAACTTCGTTCATCAAGTTTTCATCAATTTGAAGCCTTCCTGCTGTATCTATAATTATGTAATTACAATTATTTTCTTTAGCATAATCAAGACCATTTTTAACTATTTGTAGTACATCTTTACTTTCTTTTTCACTATAAACAGGTACATCAAGAGATTTACCTAAAGTAATTAACTGGTCAATTGCTGCAGGTCTATAAACATCTGCTGCTATTAACAGTGGTTTTCTTGAGTGTTTTTTTCTTAAATAATTTGCAAGTTTACCAGCGGCCGTTGTTTTACCAGCACCTTGAAGTCCTACTAGCATTAAAATAGTAGGATTTTTTGATACATCTAATCCTGTATAATCTTTTCCAAGAAGTTCTATTAATTCATCTTTTATTAATTTAATAAATACTTCATCAGGTTTTAAAAATTTTCCAATCTCCATTCCCATTGCTTTTTCTTTAATACTTGCAATAAATTCTTTTACTACTGTGTAGTTAACATCTGCTTCTAAAAGAGCAAGTCTTATTTCCTTTACTGCTTCATTAATATTTTCTTCTGTTATCTTTCCCATACCTTTAATATTTTTAAGGGCATTTGATAACCTATCTCCTATGTATTCAAACATTTTTAATCACCATAGATATTTTATCACAAAAATAAAAAAAAGCCCATATTTTATGAACTTTTTATTCAGTTGCTACAAATGTGAACGTTGTTGGTTTATTACTTGTTGAATTTAATATATCTGCATCTGCCTGCGTTTTAGCATAAGCCTCAGTTATATCGTTAGAATATCTAAACATATCTATACTATTTGTCACACTAGACATATCAAAACTACTTAAATCTAAACTTGTTAGTGAACTCATACCATAAAACATAATAGACATATCTGTCACTTTACTTGTATTAAAGTTAGATAAATTCAAACTATTTAAAGCATATGTACTTTGAAACATATTCGACATATTTGTAACTTCACTTGTATCAAAAATAGTTAAATCCAGACTATTTAAATTCATCATATATTGAAACATATAAGACATATTCGTTACTTCACTTGTATCAAAGTTCGTTATATTTAAACTTGTAAGTGATTTAACACCAGAAAACATAAATTCCATATTTGTTACACTGCTTGTATCAAAGTTTGTTAAAGTTAAATTCGTTATTGACCCCATGTTTCTAAACATATTACTCATATTTGTTACATTGCTAGTGTTGAAATTAGATAAATCTAATTCCTCTAATGCTGACATGTACGCAAACATGAATTGCATTTCATTTACATTACTAGTATCAATATTTTTTATATCTAATATTTTTAGTGTTCGTAGCTGACCAAACATTAAATACATATTTCTTACACTACTTGTATCAAAAGAACTTATGTTTAAATTTTCCAGTGACTCTAAACCATCAAACATCCTACTCATATTAGTTACTTTACTTGTGTCAAAGTAACTTAAATCCAAACTTTTTAAATATGAATAACCTTTAAAAGAAGATGAATATGCACTCCCTATCATCATACTGAACATATATGACATATTAGTTACATTACTTGTGTTATACCAATCATTAAATTCTAATTTTGTAACGGCATTAAAGTTTTGAAAAGTTCTGCTTTGGGTAGAATTAGCCATAATTAATCTGTTAGACTGAATGTGAAGAATTTGTTCTTCTCCTACGTTTTCTATGTAACCTACTATTTCCTCGTTACCTGCTACTGACAAATCCCATTTATTGGTTGCTGTTTCATATCCTGTATCTATTTCTTTATCAAAAACTATTTGTGTTACTGTATCTCTAAATCCTGAAGTTTCCA
>CAYJFJ010000022.1:0-20076 GCA_964369845.1 uncultured Muribaculaceae bacterium
AAAATAAGTTTTTTGTCTTGTAATAATTTATTCATATAAGGTATCCTATCTTTCTTATAAAGAATATAATATATTTTTATTTATTACAAGAAAAAAACTAGGAAATTCCTAGTTAAAAATTAAAGTATGTATTAACAGCTCCGCCTACCATATCTTTAAGTATGTTAGGTACAACTATATCTACTGTTACAAAGTTAATTATAATAAGTGCTACTACTGTTGAAATAAGTACTGCATAAACTTTTTTACTATTATTAATATTTGTAACTAAATTTAAATTAGTAATTAAAGTAATATTACTTAGTAAAGCTCCTAAATATACAGTATATAACATATATTCAGGTGCTACATAATAAAGTATTATTGTTAATAACATAGCTGGCACAAATGAAATATAACTTCCACATGTATATGCTATACATTTTTTAAAATCAGCTTGTTCATCTTTGAAAATGTATTTTAGTGAAACAAATAACATTGATCCTAAAGCTCCAAATGTTACTGCTATTAAAATAATTATATTAATAATGATTGAAACTATAGGTGCTTCTCCTACAATGTCATTTATCATTATGATGAATAAAATCATCATAAATAACGCTATTGCAGCTGGAATCATTAATGATAACACAAAGTTTTTTTCTTTAACAAATTCCTTTAAACCTTCTTCAGGTTCTTTTACCATTTTTATTCCTATATTTTTAATATTATCAACATCGAATGCTGATTTATTATTTGTAGTTACTACAGTCGTAGCAGCCACACCACTGTTAACTGACGCAGTAGCTTCACAGCTACAAACTCCATTAACTAATTCTTTTCCACATTTTGTACAAAATTTCATTTTTTATTCCTCCTAATATTTACTAAAATATTCTGGTAAATAATCAAAACCAGTTATTTTAATTTTTCCATCTTCTAATTTTATCATAGCTGTTACATAATCTTCTTCATCATTTGTAACAGTTTTTATTTCATCTGTAAATAACTCTTCATACTGTAGTTCATAACTATATGACAATTTAAAGTCTAGTTCTACATCGCCATCTGAAAATGATAACTCTATATCACTTATTTTATCAAACGTAAATTTAGTTAATCCGTTAGTCAAATCTAAATCATCATAAACTACTGTTAACTCCTCAGATAAATTTAATTCTTCAGCTGATGAGTCAGTCATTAACCCTTCATACATAGTTACAATAGTTTCTTCTAAATCTTTCTTAACTGCAAGCTCATCTTCATCAGTTAACTTCGCATCGTAATATGATGCTGAATAACTTCCACCAATTTCAAACTCAAAACCTGACATTGAAAATTTAACATCATATACTAAGTTTTCAAAAATAGTATCTATTGTATATTTATCTACTCCATAACTAGTTTCTTCTAAATATTTATCACTTACTTCTTTTCCAGCTATTGTTACTTTTGCACCTTCTGGCACCGTTATTGAATAATCAGTTTCTATATATTTACTAAATTCATACGGTGTGCTTGTTAGCTCATATTCATCAAATAAGAAGAATACTTTTTCATCAGTTTTTCTAACTGAAAAACGCCCTTCTTCTTGGTCACCATCTTCATCAATATAACTATATTCTAAATAAACTTTATCAGTTACGACATCAAGATCTGCATCAACATATTTTTTTACTTTTATATTTGTAACTTTTTCATTATCTTTAGTTGCCTCAACAAACATTTCTTTACTAAAGAATTCACTTTCTTCAACATCTGCATAATCAAATGCACATTCTTTACCATTTAAGAAACAATCCAGCATTTTTTCTGCTTGTTTTTCAGCAGAAAATTGTCCTTCTATAATTTTATAAATTATAAATAAAACTACTACTACACCAATTACTATTAATATAATTGGATTTATTTTTTTCTTTTCTTTAGGAACATTATTACTTACCGGAGCTACATTTATATTTTCTTGTAATTTATTACCACAAGATTCACAAAACATTGCATTTGGTTCATTTTTTGTTCCACAGTTTCCACAAAACATTATTTACCTCTTTCCTACATTAATAATTATATTATATATATAAGTCTTAGTCAATTAATCTTACGCAAAAAAAATATATATTTCAATATGTCTAAATCCACTTTGAAATATATACTATTCTTGTTGTATAATGTGCATAATTTATAAAAAAATCTATGATTTTTTCAACTATGATTTTTAACAAATCTTTTGTTTCACTTGAAACTTTAATACTAAGAATACAGTTTTGCATATCTTTTCTGAAAAGATAGTCGTCAATATATTTTTTCATTGCCTTATCCATGTTCACAATTTCTGTAATTCTATCTTCCGTTAACTTCTCTTTCTTAAAAATGAAATTTCTGTATAAGCTAATCATCTTAGGAGTGAAGTTATCTCCATCTGCTGATTCAAAATTAATTATTTCATAAAAATTTGTACAATACTTTAAAATTTCTTTATTTTTCATACCTATCCTCACTTCTACTTTAAATAAAGTATACAATTAATTATTCTAATTGTAAATAATTTTTGGAAATTATTTACTATTTTTTTAGTTTATGATAAACTCATTTATGAAAGTAGGAGTTTAAAAAATGGAAAATGAAAATTTAAATACTAATACTACTCAAGTTAGTAATAGTACTGGTTTTAACCAAAATAACGCAACTGTTGTGAGTTATAATAATACACAACCGAAGCAAAACAATTCAATTAAAATAGGAGCTGCGATTATAATACCTGTTTTAATTATTTTAGGGGCACTTGGATTTACTTATTACAATATGCTTAGTAATTCAATTTATGAAATTGCAATTAACGCAATAGCAGATGATATGATTGGTGCTGTTGATGAGTTTGAAAAAAGAACTGTTTTAGTTACTAATGATGATAATTCAATTATTAACTATGGTAATTTATCTTTTAATTCTAATTTACCTGGACTTGAAAGTTTTAATGGAGCTGAAATGGCTTTTGAAATTGGTCTTGATTATGAAAATGATAATTTATTTTTTAACACTGATTTTATTCAAAATGATGTATCTTTCTTAGATTTTAGTTTTGTTATTGATGAAAATACTCTTTTAGTTGAAGCTAATAAAATTTTTGATACTATAATTAAAACTGATTTTGAAAATACTTTATCTAGCTTAACTGCAGCAGAATATTCTACTGAAGATATCAAAGAAATTATTAGAACTTCTGCTGATGCTTTAATAGAAGCTATAAAACCTGTTAGTTATACAAGTGAAAAAATGACTATAAATGGTATAGAAGTTACTGCGCATGTTTATGACTTAGATGCTAAAGAACTAGAATTTATTGTTAATAAAATTTTTGATAAATTAGAAAATGACTCTATAACTATTGAAATTTTATCTACAATGACAGGTATGGATAAATCACTTATTGAAGATATGCTAGCTGAAGATGTTACTTTCTCATTTAGCGATACTGTAACTATTCACCTTTATACTTCTGGATTTTTATTTAATTATGCTGGATTTGCTATAGGACAAAATGAAGAAATGTTTCTTACTTATACTACTAGTGAAGATGAATCAAACATTGAGCTAGGATCTAAAGAAGCTAGCATAGTTGCTAAAAGTATAGATAATGTAACTACAATAAACATTTATGAAAACGGTTCTCTTGTGAAAGATTATGGAACTTTAAAAATAACTAAAACTAATGAAAATTCTTATACATTTAATTATAGTGCTTCTCTTGATGGTTCTGAACTTACATTAAAAGGAAATTTAGACTTTTCTAAAACTGATAATAATAAAGCATCGTTAGATTCTAGTATTACTTTAGAAATGTCTATGGGAACTGAATCTTATGATATGACTTTAGATTTTTCTTTAAACCAAGAAAAAAACAAGGATATTAGCAGTATTAATGGAAGTAATGCTGTAGATATTAATTCTTTAACAGATGCTGAAAAACAAGAAATTTCCAATAATTTATTAGAAGCTATTGAAGGAACTTATTTAGATTTTTTTACTGATTTATTAGGAGCAAATGACTTTGTATCTGAGGAAGTAAGTGATGCTACTAAATGTAATACTGCTGTAATGTGCACTCCTTCTTACTTTTACGAAGGTCAAAATGAATGTGTATATTATGATGAAAACTCTAATGCTGAAATAGTATATTGTCCAAATACTGTAATGTAATATTACAGTTTTTTTATGGATTTTTATTTTTATTTTTGTTACAATTAAGATGGTGATAATATGGCAACTAAATTAAAATTAAAGAAAAAATTTAAATTTACTCTACTATTCATTATTATAGGAATAATACTTATCATATATGGCCTTAATAAGTATTCTACTTATTTATATGAACAAAGTTATGAATTTAAGTTTTTGGAAATCGGTTATTCTCTTGAAGAAATCGAAATTCTAGAAAATAATTTTTCAGATGAAAAATTAAACAGTTTACTTGAAACTGACAAAGATGAAATTATATTTGAAATTTTAGCTAGTAAATATTATATAAAGGAACATTACGATGAATATTATAACTATTTAGCTGAAAATAATAATTTATCTACCACTGAAGTAATTAGTATTATTAATACAAATACTGATGAATTTTTTTATGAAGACGTTACCTCTAGTGATTTAACAGATGGAGATTTAATATTAGTTAATAAATACAACTCTTTAGATGAAAATTATGTTCCAGATGATTTAGTTACTATTTCAACAAAATACTCTTGGGGAAGCTATGGCTCTCAACAATGCTTTTCTCATGTATACGATGCTTTTTTAGATATGTGGAGTGATGCAAACGAAGAAGACATTTACCTTATGATTAACTCGTCTTACAGATCTTTTGATGAACAAGACGATGTTTACAATTCGTATTTAGATTCAAAAGGAGAAAGATATGCTGATTCTATCGCTGCTAGAGCAGGACACTCTGAACACCAAACTGGCCTAGCTCTTGATATTTTTTCTAAAGATTATTCAAGCATGAGTAATTTTTATGATTCTCCAGATTACAACTGGTTAGTTGACAATGCTCATAAATACGGTTTTATTATAAGATATACCGAAAATGATGAGGATTTAACCGGATATAGCTTTGAATCGTGGCATTATAGGTATGTCGGTAAAGACGTTGCAACTTACATTTATAACAGCAATATTACATTCGATGAATATTATGAATATTATATAAATTATTAATTTGTATAATTTTTTATTGTAATAATATTATTTATTATGCTATACTTCCTTAAGAAAGGATATATTCTATGAAAAAAAACAAAATATCTTTATCTTTTAAAATTATTATAATTTCTATAGTTTTACTAAGTATCTTTTTTATTGCAGGTTTTAAAATTTATTTTAGCTTTTCTAAAAATATTTATAATCTAGTATTTAATAATTTTGAAGAAGATATAACTTCAACTTTAACTGATGTAACTGATATAATTACTTTTAATGTAAATACCCCGACTGTTTCTGAAGGAAATATTACTTTTTCCTCTAATAATGAAATTTTAACTAATTTTGCTTCAAATGAGATTAATTATAAATTTCATAATAATAATGTTAATACAATAAACGGAAGTATATCTTTTAACTCTTTAGACAAAAATATTTTAGACACAAATATATTAATTGATGAAATAACTTCTTATGTTAGTTCTTCAAATATAGATTCTACTGTTTATAAAAATGAACCTATAATTAACTATTCTATGCTTGATAGTAATTTAAACATAGAATATATTGAGGTTTTAACTAAATTAATTTTTAACTCTTTTAGCGATACTATTGATAATGAAAATTTTATTAAAGAAAATAAAGAAATAGATTTAAACGGTAAAAAAACTCAAGTTACAGCGCATATATATAAACTTGATAATGTTGATTATAAAAAAACAGTTGATGAAATTTTTGCTATACTATCTACTGATGAAAATTTAAAGAAACTTAGTGATGCTAGCAACTCTAGTTCCGATGCTATAAGTGCTAATTTACAAAATCTAAAGAATTCTTTAGTTATTAATTCAGAGGATGATTTTATAATTGAAGTTTATACTAATGGATTTTTTAATAAAGTTGTTGGTTTATCTGTATTTTTAAATAATGATTTTCATATAAATTATGTAAATAATACTGATATTGATGTATTTACTGTTGTTATTAATGATGAAGGTTTTATAGCTGAGGTTAATAAAGATTTTATAAGACTTGGAATTTATGAAAATAATTCATTAAATACTGACTATGGTTATATTGATATTGTTAAAGTATCTGATACTGTTTTTGAAGTTAAATATATTTTAAAACAAGGTGATAATTTATTAGAGTTATCTTTAAAATTAACTTCTATAACTGATACTGAAAAGTTAAATAAATATAGCGTTGATATAAACTTTTTGTTAAAATCTGACTCTAATGATTATTATGTAAAAAGTTCTTTAATTAACGAAACTACCGCTGGTGTATATAACAGCACTTTATCTACTTCTGATTATAAAGAGTTTGATGATGATACATTAAATAGTTACAAAAATAATTTTATCGATATTTTAACTAATAATTATTATCTTGATATTTTTAAAATATTATAATAAAAAAAACTAATTGAAATTTTAAATCAATTAGTTTTTGTTTGGCATTTTTCACAGTAATAAGTGCTTCGTCCATCTATTTTATCTTTTTTTATAAGAGACTTACATGTTTGACATAACTCATTTTCTTTCATATGTACACATAAAAAGTTTTGATAGTTTCCACTTACACCTAAACTTGAAGTATAACTTCTTATGGTGCATCCACCCTCTTTAATAGATTTATCTAATATTTCTGTGCTTACCTTTATAATTTTTTCAATACTTTCCAAAGATAAATCTTTTCCCGCTGAATATGGATTTATATTTGCTTTATATAATACTTCGTTAGCATAAATATTTCCAAGTCCTGACATTATACTTTGATCTAATAATAAAGTTTTTATGTTTTTATTTTTATTTTTTAATTTGTTTTTTAAATAATTACTAGTTGTTTGATGTGGTTCTGGACCTAATTTTTTGAAATAATCATCTAACTGAGATTTTTCAATAAGTTTACATCTTCCAAATTTTCTTGTATCATTATAAATCAATGTTTTATTATCTTCGAAAATGATTTGTAAATGATCATGCTTTGTTAATTCTTCTTTACTTTCTTTAACAAAAAATTTACCTTCCATTCTTAAATGAGATATCAAATAATAATTACTTGTTTCGAAAAGTAAATATTTTCCTTTTCTTTTAATATCTATAAACTCTTGATTAACTAGAGTTTCTTTAAAAAAATTCAAGTCATTTTCAATCATTTTTCCATATATGATATTTATTTTAACTATTTTTTTGTTTAGTATTTTAGTTTTTAGTACTCTTCTTACTGTTTCAACCTCTGGTAACTCTGGCATAAATTATACCTCATACCAGTTATCTGCCACACTAATACCTACTTCTAAAGGTACACTAAGCTTAATAACGCTTTCCATTTCAGTTTTAACTATTTCCTTTAATACTTCTAACTCATTTTCTAAAACATCAAATATAAGTTCATCGTGTACTTGCAAAATTAATTTACTTTTTAAATTTAAATCCTTAAGTTTTTTTGTTATTTTTATCATAGCTACTTTAATTATATCTGCACTAGTTCCTTGAATCGGTGTATTAAGAGCCATTCTCTCTCCCATTTGTTTTACCATAAAATTACTTGAATTTATTTCTTCAATCACTCTTCTTCTATTATAAAGAGTTTTTACATATCCTTTTTCTTTAGTAGTTTCTACTATATCATCCATGTATTTTTTTACCTTTGGATATAACTCATAATATTTTTTTATAAATTCATCTGCTTCTTTTTTTGTAATGTTTAAGTTTCCACCTAAACCAAATCCACTTATTCCGTATACTATTCCAAATATTACTGCTTTTGCAGTTTTTCTTTGCATTTTCGTTACTTCTTCTTCTTTAATTCCGTGAATGTCTGCTGCTACTTTTTTATGTATATCAAGCCCTTCATTAAATGCTTTTATCAGCGTTTCATCACCTGAAATATGTGCTAAGATTCTAAGTTCTATTTGTGAGTAATCTGCAGATAAGAATAAATCATTTTTTGGCACAAATGCTTTTCTTATTTGTTTTCCAAGTTCTTCTCTAACAGGAATGTTTTGCAGGTTTGGCTCCGTACATGATAATCTTCCTGTTCTTGCTAGTGTTTGTTTATAAATTGGCCTTATAACGCTATCAGCAGATATATAATATTCTAAACCTTCTATATAAGTTGAATAAATTTTACTTAAGTTTCTATATATTAATATTTTTTCAATTATAGGGTGTTTATTAACTAATTTTTCTAAAACACTTGCATCAGTTTTATATCCGGTTTTATTTTTAGTACCTTTTGCTATATTCATTTTTTCAAATATAATTTCACCTAACTGCTTCGGACTAGAAATATTAAATTCTTCTCCTGCTAATTCATGAATATCTTTTGTAACTATTTTTATATCTTTATCAATTGCTACTTTTAACGTTTCTAAAATTTCTTTTTGACAAACTATTCCTTCATTTTCCATTCCAGCTAATACACTTGCAAGTGGCATTTCGATTTTCTCATATAAATCATGTAAGTCATGATTTTTTAAATCTATAATATTTTTTAAATTGTTATCAAATATGTATCTACTTTTTGCTGTTACAGATTTTTTAATAAGCTCTAAATCGAACTTAGATTTTTTTAATTTACTGAAATCATAATTTACATTTTCCATTATGAACGCTATATCATCTTTAACTGTTTTTCCTAATAAAAAACTTGAAATCATTAAATCGTTTGTATAAATGTTTTTTGTAAATTTTACATTTTTCTTAACATCATATGTACAAATATTTTTGTTTTCAACATATGTTACCAATTCAGGAAGTAATTCACTCTTTACAAAATAATTGTAATTTTTATCACTTATACCCACTCCTAGTACATTTGCTTCGTGATAATTTTCATTGTCAAGTTCAATATAAATTGACACATCATCAGTAAGAACTAAATCATTTACATTATTTACTTCAATAAATTTAAGTTCTTCTTCTACTATTTCAGTTTCTAGTTTTCTTACAAAAGAGTTAAATCCTAAATCTTTATAAAGTGGCACTAGCAATTCATTATGACCCTTATATAACATATCTTCAAATGAAATATTCAAAGGTACATCTTTATAAATAGTTGCAATTTCTTTTGACATAAATGCACTATCTTTATCATTTATTAATTTATCTTTGTTGGCTCCTTTTATTTTATCAATATTTTCATATACACCTTCAAGACTAGCATATTCATGTAAAAGCTTTAACGCAGTTTTTTCTCCGATTCCTTTTACTCCTGGAATATTATCAGATGCATCACCCATTAACGCTTTTAAATCTATCATTTTTATTGGATCTATTCCATATTCTTCTTTAAAGTTTTTTTCATCAAGTCTTATAAAAGAATCTTTTTTGAGTAGTTTAACTTCAGTTTCAAAATTTATTAATTGAAGTAAATCTTTATCACTAGATATAATAGTTGTCGCATAATCTTTGTCTTCCTCTGCTTTTTTTACAAGAGTTCCTATTATGTCATCTGCCTCATATGGCTCTAACTCTAAATACTTAATTCCCATTGCGTCCAAAAGTTTTCTTGCATATGGCATTTGAAGTTTTAAATCTTCAGGCGTTGCATTTCTTCCTTCTTTGTAAAAATTATATTTTTCTTTTCTAAAGTTTTTACCTATATCAAATGCTACTACCATATACTCTGGCTTTTCTTCATCTATGATTTTATTAATCATATTTACAAATCCATATAATGCATTAGTAGGAAAACCTTCACTGTTTCTCATTATATTACCTGAATAACTTGTTGCAAAATATGCTCTAAAAATCAGATTATTTCCGTCTATTAATATTACTTTTTTCATTTTTATACCTCACACAATTATTATACCATGATAATTTAATTAAAAACGTTTTTACATAAAAAAATTAGAGTTTTTTTTCTCTAACTTTTTCTTCTTTTAATATTCCATATAACATCATTGCTGCCGCTGCTGTTTGCAGCACCAACACAGCACTTTCTGCTACATTATCTTCAGTAGTTTGCAGTATCGCTACCGAACCTCTTACAGTAGTAGTTTCTATAATTTTATATTCGTCTACATGACCTGCCGATAAACCAATATTTTCTGTGTAACTAAGTTCTGGTATATATACAAGATTGTCTGTATATTTCAAGTGACCATACTCTGCTTCTTTTTCTACTAAACTTCTATATTCTGTTTTATGTAAGTTATAATTTAAAATCTCAAATACGTATACTCTTTTTTGCATGTTTCCATCTATTTCAACAAAAGATGTCCATTCTAATGTATATTTTGGTATATCTGCATTTTTCAAAATTTCATAATTTTCTATTGGATTTTCAAAATTATATTTTGTGTGTATATACTGGTGAATTTCATCATAATAAAATTCATCTATTTCAAAAGCTTTTCCATAATGAAATTTATCACTATTTTTCTCTTTTAAATGCATAATTCCTGATGAAATCAGTGATATTGTTAACATTGTTAAGCCTGTTTTCATAATAATTTTCTTACTAAAATTCATTTAACCTCCTTTTTAAGCCTGGATTATTTTATACCAATATGTTCACTTTGTCAACTATAAAACAATAAAAAAAACTAAAAATTTTCATCCTTAGTATTTTATATTCGAAGATAATTTTATTAATTCATCAAAGTTATCATCTCTTGCAAAAACATTTTTTCTTATCATTGAACATTTTTGACATTTATATATTATTTTATAACCACCTTTAAAATTTTCAAAATCTACTGGTTTCAAAACACCTTTGCAATTCGATGCTCTATCTCCTGGATTTATATCTACATGAAGTGCATACAAACAATGTGGACAGTGATCTCTTGATGTGTAACCTAGTGGTGATACTTCTTTTCCACAATTAATGCACGTAAACGCAACATCTATTTCATTAAACTTCTTCATACGACCTCTTCTTGTCATTATTATATCATTTATTACTTAATATTACATCGATTTTTTCTCTTAATTCATCTTTCGTAAAAGGTTTAGATAAGTAAGATACAAAACCTATATCTTTATACTTACTTTCAGCTCCCATAATAGCATCTGCAGTTAATGCTATTACTGGAATGTTAAAATTTTCTTTTTCTTTTAAAAGTTTGAAAGTTTGAGTTCCATCCATATCTGGCATCATAATATCCATTAAAATTATATCATAGTTATTTTTTTCAATTAAATTTAAAGCTTCCAAACCTGAAAGGCAAGTATCTACTTTAATACTAAAAAATTCTAAATTTCTCTTTGCTACTTTTATATTAAGTTCATTATCGTCAACTACCAAAATATTTAAATTTTGGTAATCGTAATTTTTTTCATTAATGTTCTTATCTATAACAACTTCTTTTGTATCACTTATAATCTGTGGTATTTCCACGACAAACGTCGTTCCTTTACCATATTTCGAATTAACTGTTATATTTCCACTTAAATGTTCTAATAACCTTTTTGTAATTGCTAAACCTAAACCTGTTCCTTCTACTGTCGATTTTTTCTCTATATCTAATCTATCGAATTTTGTGAATAATCTATTTATTGATTCAGGTTTAATTCCTATTCCAGTATCTTCTACTTTTAACACTAAATAATCGATTTGATCCTTTTTTCTTGTTTTTACAGATATCTTCACATTTCCTTCCTTTGTATATTTAAAAGAATTCGAAACCAAATTATTAACTATCTGTTTAACATGTATATAATCTCCTATTAGTCTTTCCGGCAAATTTTCATCAAATTTTGTTTCAACATTTATGTTTTTACCAATTAATCTCGGCTTATTAACTTTAAGTACACTTTCAATTACTTCTTTTATTGAATATTCCATATTAACTATTTCTAGTTTTTGACTTTCTACTTTTGATATATCTATAATATTACCTACTATTTCTAATAGTGTATTTGAAGCTACCACTATATCAGCCGTATCTTCTTTGAACTTTTGTGGCAACTCTTCATCTTCTAACATATCTTGACTTAATCCTACTACTGCATTAAGTGGTGTTCTTATTTCATGTGACATACTCGATAAAAAATCTGATTTTGCTATATTTGCTTTGTTAGCTGCATCTACTGCTTTATTTAGTTCAATTACCATCTTTACATCGGGATTTTCAATTGTAAAAAACATAATGTAAGATAAAAATATTGCTACAGTGTCTTGTAATAATAATTCAGGCATGAAATAAGAAATAAATAAAATCGGAAAAAGAATTATCAACATATATATTACTATAAGAAATTTTTTCTCTATTTTTTTTCTGTTTACAAAAGCTATAACAAAAGCTATTATTATATTAATAACTATTAATGAATAAGCAAAATTAATTAAAGAACCTGTTACTAAAGTTATTTTATTAATCTGAGTAAATTCAACACTTAAAAACAAACATGATATAAAAAATATTAATACACATATTACATATGAGTTTATCACTTTTTTTCTAGTAAGTAGTGAATCATCACTAATGTGAATATTGTAAAACAGCAACGACAAACTAATCGTATATAATATTGTAACTAAAACAACATTTAGAAAATACATTAAATCATAATAAACTGTATTTAATAAACTTAGTTCATTTATTGAACAAAAAAATAAAGTTAAAGTATTAATTATTGAGTAAAAAAATGTGGATATTAGTATTACCTCAAAAAATTTATTTTCAAATAGTTTTATCTTCGCCTTAGAATAATATACAATTAACAAAAGAAAAATAAAAAAAGTACACAGTAATGGTAATTCAAATTCTATATTTATAAACTCCATAATATCACCTAATTTTATTATATCACTATTTTTTTACATAGCAATAAAAAGCTCACTATCTTAAAGTGAACTTTTTCTTTTTCTTTGATACATTAAGTTTTCATTTAATTCATAAAGTACATTTTCTTTTGTGTTTAATGACAGTAAAAAGTTTTCAAATACATAAATTATTGCATCCTCAACATCTAAGTTGTTTGTACTTACTAAAAGATAATTATATATATAATTAAAATCTTCTTCATTTAAATATAACATGCTTTCTAAACAAAACTTAATTGCATCTTCTCTAGCAGTATATAATTTTTTTATTTTTTTTGAAATAAGAAATATTTTATCTTCTGTTGGAACATTTATAGTAAAACCTGTTTTTCTTTCTACGAATTTTTTAAAATTATGTTTATCAAAATATTCAGTTTCTTTTCCAAGTAATGAATTTGGATTTACACAGTTATCATGAATTTTGCACATATCTGATATAAAATCACTATACTCATATTTATCTAATTCTGTTTTAACTAAAAAATTTTCTGTCCAGCCTACTACCGTGTCATCTTCTGAATATTCTTTATATCTTTTTTCATGAAAAACTGATATATCTTGATACAGATCCCTATTTAATTTTTCTTGATGATTTTCTAGAATATTGTAAGTTAGTGTTGATATTTTTTCAGACAATATTTCTTCAAACTCTTCGTATGTATAATTCCATGCTTTAATACTTTCAGCATAATCAATAAATACTTTTTTTCTTCTGAACTTTTTCTTATCAATATCTTTAATATTTACCATAGGTACAACTTCATTTTTTGTGTTGCAGCTAACGTCATATATTGATCTAAATATACCTAAATGCAGTTTATTTTCTGAATCATTGTACGCTCCTTCAAAAAATATAAGTAAATTTGTTTTTTTATTTATTTCTATCAGTTTTTCTTTAATATTTTTTCTTTCACTTTTATTTAGCGTATTTAAAAATACTACTCCATTTAAAACAGTTGCAGGCATTAGAGGATTGACTATTACTTGGTCTGACCCTCCCATTAATATGTACATATGAGCTTTAGTATTAACTACATTTAATAAGATGTCATCTTCATACGAGTGACTAGATGTAAATATATATTTTTTTCCTTCTTCTGCTTTAAACTTCTTAACCACTTTTACATTGTAACTTAGACTGAATAACTTGAATGTTTTTCTTATTAATATATTACATTTTTTTCTTTTTTTAATAGATTCATCAGAAAATGAATCTATAGTATTATTCAAAATCTTATTTCTAAGTTCTATGTTTTTTTCTTTCAATATTTTTATCATATTCCCTCTTTTTTAGGCTATTATACTCTTATTTATATTAATTTTCAACATAATGTATTTAATTTGTTACTTTTTACCAAATATATTAATATACTTAATTAGGTGATGAAATGTTGTTTATAATTGATTTTTTAAAAAATTTATTCTTATTTAGTGGAAGTTATTCTAATGAAGTGTTTCCCGAACCACTGAAAGAGGAACAAGAAAAGCTTTATATTGAAAAACTAAAATTAGGTGATAAAGATGCCAGGAATAAACTAATTGAGCATAATCTTAGATTAGTTGCTCATATAGTTAAGAAATTCGAAAATAAAAATAGTGATAGTGATGATTTAATATCAATAGGAACAATTGGTTTAATTAAAGGAATAGACTCATTTAATTTTGATCAGAAAACCAAAATTACCACTTATGCTGCTCGCTGTATTCAAAATGAAATCTTAATGCACTTTAGAAGTAATAAAAAAACTAACCTTAATGTATCCTTAAATGACTCCATTGGTTTTGATAAGGAAGGAAATGAAATAAATTTAATTGATGTTCTTAAAGATAATGAAGTTGATTTTATAGAAGAAATTAATACTAAAGATAATATCTCTCGAGTCGAAAAATATTTATCTTTGTTAAATTCTCGTGAAAAAAACATCATTATCCAAAGATATGGTCTATATAATACTAAAGATTTAACACAAAAAGAGATTTCTAAAAAATTAAATATATCACGAAGTTATGTTTCCAGAATTGAAAAAAGAGCTCTCACTAAAATGTTACGTGAATTTTTGAAAAGTAAAAATGATATTTGATTTTATAATATTTTTTGATATAATTGAAAAATAAGGAAGTCAATATGAAAAAGTATATAATCATGATCATTGTTTTAGTTAACTGTTTTGTTATGGGATTTATCGATGCTATAATCACTCCCGATTATTTTGTGAAATCTCTTTGTAAAATAATTCTTTTTTCCTCAGTTACTTTCATATACTTTTATTTATCTAAAAATAAAGATATATTAAAACTTTTTAAAGTAAATAAAAAAGATTTTAAGACTCCAGTTATTTTAGGTATAACTTTAATGATTCTTACAATCTTCATATACTTTATTGCCTCTAATTTTGTGGATTTAGAAACTCTAAAAATTAGTTTACAAGAAAGTTATGGCAATAGTTTACTATACTTTTTAATAGTTATTATTTATATAACGGTTATTAACTCTTTTTTAGAAGAACTATTCTTTAGAGGTTTTGCTTTTCAAACACTGAAAAAACATACCAATTTGCAAATAGCTTTTGTTTTTTCTTCATTAACATTTGCACTTTATCATGTTGCTTTTATGATTAATTGGTTTACTTTTCAATTTTTTATATTATTAGTTATTAGTTTATTTTTAGGAGGACTTTTCTTTAATTTTATCTCCCATAAATGTAACAATATATATTCTTCTTGGATTATTCATGCATTTGTAAATTTATCTATAAATTCGATTGGATTAATTTTATTTTTAAATTAATCTTTTTATTTTTCGAATAATCTTTGCCTTACCAATAAATCTTTGTCTTTCGTATTAATTAACTCATTTATGAATTCAAAATAATATTTATCAAATCCACTTTCTACACTTAAATAATTATTAATAAAATCTGGTAGTAAGCCATTTGTTAAACTGATTTTACTATATTCTTGTAATTCTTTTTCTCTTCTGAAAGTATTTAGCAATAATATATTTCTCATAGAATATCTTAAAAATATATCATTAAATTCTTCCGGCGCTATATTTATCATTCGCTTCTTTAAAATTGATAAATCATATTCTTTTATATTAGCGCTTGTGTTTGTTTGAAACAAATACTTTATCAATCTACTTATATAATTTACGTTTTGATTTATTACTTTTACTTCTGCTCCTGGTAAATATATATCTTTAGAATCAAATATATTTTCTATTTCTGATTTAATCAACATACTATTAAAATCACTTTCTTTATATATATTTACATCTATTTTATTAATATCAACATATAATGAACTAAAAAATGGCGATTCAGATACATCGACTTCCATCATGAATAAATTAGGCATATTTTTTAAAAAACCTGCTTGAATATTAAAGGCATTATTTAAATTTTCCAATAATTTTTTGTTAGCTTCTTTAAATGCGCGAATATTAGAATTTTTACTTAGCTTTTCATCATATAAAAAAGTGATGTCTAAGTCTGATGTTTTTTTTCTTACTTTTGTTACTTTATTATCTAAATAAGAACCAAATAAATAAAAATCTGAAAAATACTCTTTTATTTTTTCAAGAATGAAAGTGTAATAATAATCTTCTAACAAAATTTTCTTTTTTGAGATATCAATTAATTCCGAATCTAATAAATTTCCTAAAGTTTCCTCTCTTTTGTGGTTTGTATTTTTCCTAACTTCACAAGTATATATTTTCATCGGTTTGTAATCTAATACTTCTCCGCTACAATTTGTACTTTTATCATTTATATAAATATCTTCATGTATGTGACCGTGATAATTATTTGAATTTGGATTTTCTTCAAATTCTTTTTTATACAGTTTATAATTACCATATTCATCACTATCACTTAAAGCTGGGTGAGACATATAAATATTTCCAATTTTCACAGGCTTATTAAAGACATAGTCAAATCCATATTCTTTTGCTTTTGATATAATTTTTTCATCATCATGATTTCCCATCAATAATATTTTTTTTCCTTTTAAATTACTATTTAGATTTGCTATTTCTTTGCAATAAAAAGAATAATCACCAAGAAAAATTACCACATCTTTATCTGTTATAATGTCATTATGAGATTTTATTATGTATTCATGCATACTTTCTAATGATGTAAAATTTGAGCGTGTATAATCAATTATTTTTTTGTGAAAAAAATGATGGTCACTCATTACATACACTTCACTTCCTGGATAATTAGTATCTAATAGATTTTTTATGTCTTTGAAATATGTCATTTTCTCTCCTTTTATCGGTTATACTATCACAATTAAATAAAATATTCAAATATTATCAAATAAAAAATATAGCCTCTGCTATATTAATTAATATAATCATCTGTTAATTCATCTAACACTTCATCTATTTCTTCTTCTTTAGTTAGATCAATATAATCGTCTTCACTATCTTCTACAACAATTTTAACTTTTGTTTCTCCTACAAGTTCTACTCCCATTTCTTTTTCAACATTTATATTCACTTCTTCATTTACTATTTCTACATTTGTTACAGTAGGCTGTTTTAAACATCTAACTACTACATCAGAGCTAACTCCTACTTTATCCATATTCATTTCTTCTTGATAAGTAAATGTTTTAGTCGTTACACTCGTTTTAGTATCTGCATCATGTGAATACCATACATTTACATCAAAACTTCCATCTATTATAACTTTTTGATTTTGATTTACTCCATTGAAACTATGGTTTATTACCCAACATCCTAAAATGGTATTAGGCACTGTTTCAGTTTTGAAAACATAGCTTGATTTACAAGTTTTTTTTGCTTTGCCAATTACTGCTTTTGTAACAATTTCTTTAAAACTAGTCATTTTAATCACCTTTCCTATTTTAATGTATGCTATCAATGGACAAATGTGTACTTTTTTTGTTATACTTTGATTAGGTGATATAAAATGGATTGTATTTTTTGTAAAATTATCAATGGTGAAGTTCCTTCTCTTAAATTATTTGAAGATGATAAAATAATTATTATTATGGATGCTTTTCCAGACTCTGATGGTCATATATTAATTATACCGAAAAATCATTATGTAGATTATAAGGATTTACCTGATGATATTTTACTTCATATAAATAAATATTCTAAAATTTATGGTGATATTTTAATGAAGAAATTAAATAAAGACTCTTTAACTATTTTAGTTAATTATGGGAAAAGTCAAGTTGTTAAACATTTTCATATGCATTTAATTCCGAATTTTAAATCTGAAACTAAATTTTCTAAAGAAGAAATATATAATATTTTAATGGATGTAGAATATGAAAAAGCAAACTAAAGTAATTATTATATTTTTAATTTTAATTTTTGCTACTTGTTTATACTTTATTTTTACTCTAAATAAATCTAGTGATGATCTTAACACTGTATATAATCAAGAAAATAATATTAATAACTCTTCAAATCAAATAGAAACTTTTAATTTAAGTTTACTTGCTACTGGAGATGCAGTTATTCATAGTGGCATTTACAAAGATGCTTACACTTCTCCCGGGAATTATGATTTTAATCATGTTTTAGAAGAAATAACTGATATAACTTCAAATTATGATATAAACTTTATAAACCAGGAAAGTCCTTTTGCTAATGCAGAGCCATCTAATTATCCTAGATTTAATACTCCTACCGAGTGGGGAGATGCTTTAATTAACGCAAACTTTAATATGATATCTCTTGCTAATAATCACTCTTATGATATGTCTTCTAGTGGTGTTATAGATACACTAGATTACTGGACTAAACAAGAGAATATTTATATAAGTGGTATGAATTATTCAAAGGAAGATCAAAACAATATTATTATTGAAGAAAAAAATGGAATTACATACGCTATGATTGCTTATACTGAACATACCAATGGTATAACTGTTCCTACAGATAAAAGCTATTTAATTAATGTTTACTCTAAAGAAAAAGCATTAGACGATATATCTAGCATAAAAGATAATGTAGACGTAGTTATAATATCTATACACTGGGGTGATGAATATACAAGCACTCCTAATGAATATCAAAAAACTGTTGCACAAGAACTTGCTGATATGGGAGCTGATATTATTTTAGGAAATCATCCCCACTGGATTCAACCTATCGAAATTATTGATGATACTGTTGTAGTTTATTCTATGGGAAATTTTATTTCTACACAGATGCATATAGCGGATAAATATCCATATACTGACTCAGTTAAAGTTGGAGCTATGGTTATGATGGACATAAATAAAACCGTTGTAAATAGTGAAAGCACTATTGAAATAAATAATATTACTGTCGAACTTATTTATAGTTCTTACTATAATAATGATTATAAAGTGATTCCATTTAGTAAAATGAATTCTAATTATGATAGTGATTATATAAACCTTTATGAGAAACATAAAGAACGAATTACTTCTATGAGCGACTTAGTTAAAGTTAATTCACTAAATTAAAAAAATATAGTTTTTTCTATATTTTTTGTTTGCATTAAATTGCTAATTTTTTTTCAGTTATAATATCTTTTACTCTGCTTAAAATTTCTTCGATATATTCTAATTTTAAACTATCTTCTTTAAAATTCACTAATGTATCTTTATATAAACATTTTTTACTTCTTACTTCATATTCAAAATAAGTAAGCTTTAAGTGATATTCATAATCATTTTCTACAATTCTTTCTAATGAATATATTTGTGCTAAATTATCTTTATTAACACCTATTGTAAGTGTATTTAAACAAGGAGTATAATTTATACCTAAATATGAATTATCAGTTACTTTACTACTTAAAACTAAGTTTTTTCTAACTCCATGAAGTAAATATAATTTATTATAAATATTTGATTCACAGTCTCTTAAATTTAACCTTTCTTTAATTAAATATTCAATTAATTTAAATCTTTCTTCATCTATTTTATTTATTTTATTAATCATTGTATCCTCCAGTTTTAATTATAATATATTTTTTCCATTTATTTAATAATTCGACAAAATATGTCATTTTATTCATAAAAAAACGACTTAGTCGCTTTTTTTTTAATTGTAATCTCAACCGCACCATTTGTAATTAATTAAATTATAATATA
>CAYJFJ010000023.1:0-14506 GCA_964369845.1 uncultured Muribaculaceae bacterium
TATTATAATTTAATTAATTACAAATGGTGCGGTTGAGATTACAATTAAAAAAAAAATCTCTTATGAGATTTTTTAGCAACAGTTATTATTGTCAAAAACATTACAAACTACATTTTCCTCACAACAAGTATAACAAGGTTTAAATGTGTGTCTATAAACATGATGGTTAATAATTTTTGTGTTACATGGTTGAATATGAGGAACTTCATAATTTATATATCTATGACACTCTCTTTGTTGTGGACACTCATAAATTGGTTCACAAGGACAAACAGGAGCATCGCAGCAACCAGCTGGAATACTTGTTTGCATTTGTGCTTGAGTCATAGTTTCATCCATTGTCATATTAGAATCCATATTCACATTCTCATTTCCCATATTATATTTTACATCAGGTCCAGTATAATAATTATTCATATTACCCTTCCTTTCTACAATATAATATTCAAAGTTAAATTTCGTGAATAGGTAATAAAACTATATAAAATAAAAAAATTAAGAACTAAGTCTTAATTTATTTTTGATCTTCAAGTAAGTACGGCATTGAATTAGCAACATACTGTATACCTGAAACTAATGATAATATAGCAGCAATTAAAATTAAAATTTCTGATACATTTATATTTAAAAATGCTAACGGATAATCATAAAATAAAACTAATGTTAAGCCAACCATCATAAAGATTGTTTTAAACTTTCCTAGTTTTGATGCCGCAACAACTTTTCCTTTTGAAGAACATACTGTTTTACAAGAATCAGTAATAATATCTCTCGTTATAATTATTACTGGAATAATTATAGGTATTACACGATTATACGCAAGTACAATAAGTAAACCATTAACTAATACTTTATCAGCAATAGCATCCATAGTTTTACCAAAATCTGTAACTAAATTTCTACTTCTAGCAATATAACCATCTAAAAAATCTGTAATAGAGGCAATCATAAATAGAAAACCTACCACTATATATTTTAAATCAATCATTTCACTATTAATTTCAAATTTAGCCCATTCGATATTCATTTGCTCCCACGGAAGCACCATAATTAATAAAATAGCAAATGCTATAAATATTCTTCCTACCGTGATTTTGTTCGGTAAATTTAACTTCATTTTTACTCCTATCCTTTATAACTAATCGTATTAGCTGTTTGAGATCCTACAGTAACTTGGCTAATAGCCCATGCCATAGCAATTAATATTAGTGCAACTACTAGTAAAATAACAGCGACATAATATTTCTTATCTACTCTAGTATCTTTTTTTGTATATGGAGACACTATTTTGTTACTATCACTTTCTTCTTTAATTTGCATTTCTATAGTTTTTTCAAGCTCTTTAACAGGTATTCTAGAAGTATATTCAAATAGATATTCATTAAACTCATCAATAATTTTAACTGAATCTAATCCTAAATACTTTGAATAATCTTGAATAAGTGTTTTAAGTTCTAAAACATCCTTAAAAGCACCAATTTTACCAGCTTCAATATTTTCTAAAACTAAGTCTTTAATATCTAAATCTTTACTAGCTTCGTTTATACTAACACCAGATGACTCTCTAGTTTCCTTTAAGAGGGTTCCTATCCCGTCCAATTTATTCACTCCTTTTTCATAATAAATTAAAAAATAAAATTTTATAAGCCATGTTCTGTACTTCTAATGAAGTGACAAATATTTATCTACTACTTACGTAGTCCTTTACTCAGTTGTTATTCCTTTGTAAAAGCTCCCCTACCAAATTTTGGGTTTCTCGCTCGTGAGGTTTACCGCGTTTCATTTTTTTAGTTTCCTAAAAAACTCGTTTCTGTGGCACTTTAAACTTACTAAGACCATTTGACAGGTCACTTTCAGCGCTGTTAGCTAAGCTACCTTAGGTTATTTTTTTCCTAAGCACGAACACTACAAACATTTCAGTTTGTGCGAGCATGGACTTTCCTCAACATAAATAAGTTATGCAGCATTTGTCCAAATTTTATTCAAATTTATTATAAACTATTTTTTCAAGTTGACTAATTCTCTTTAATAAATCAATATTATTAACAGTATTAGGTGCAGTATTATCTTCGATTTCTAGTTGTTCAATTTCATTTTGAGTTCTACGAAGTTCTTGTTTTAACCCAATATTTTCATCAGTCAAATCTTTTATATCTTTTTCTAATCTTTTTATGGTATTTATGTATTCAGTTTCATCCCTAATAACCATATCTAAAATTCTATCGACTTCTTCCGGTCTATAACCTCTTGCATCTATCTTAAATTCATAATCTAAAAGCTCTTTTGGTGTCATAAAAATTCTTTCACTATACATAAAATACTCCTTTCGATACATATAAATTATACCTACAAAGAGCAATTTTGTCAAGTTGGTAAAATAAGCACTTTATACATTTTACTACATTATTTTCACTGATTTTTCTCGGTATCATGGGCAATTCCTTGATTAAAATCAGTATAATTATAAACTTTATTTTTTGCACAATTTATTTTTTTTATTAATTCATTTATATAAAAATCCACTCTCATATAGCCTCCTAATACAAGTTTACAACAAATTACAAGAATTTTATTATTTTCGACAAAATCTTACAATAAATTATATTTTATTTAATAAAAAAACTTAACTAAAAAATAAAAATATGTTATAATATTTTATAGGTGATAAGGTGAAATATCCAAACAACATAAAAAAAGATAAGAAAGTTATATGTTCTTATTCAAATAGAGGAATGTTTCTAGAAAGTATAATTAACGAAACAAATAATTATTATTTAGATAAAAACATAGCAGTTATATATAAAAAGCCAACACCCATAGGAATTGTTAAAACGGTTTCAAGTAAAATTACTGAAGCATATTTCAAAGAAGCTTCAACATTAGATTACAATGGAATATATAATGGAAAGTATATTGAGTTTGATGCAAAAGAAACAAAAAACAAAACAGCTTTTCCTATAAATAATATACACACACATCAATTAAAACATATGTCAAAAATCAAAGAACATGGAGGCATAGCTTTTATAATTTTATCTATGAATGACAACTATTACATTTTAACTATTGATTTTCTTCAAAAATTCATTAGTGAGAATGAACGAAAAAGTATACCTATTAAATTAATTGATGAAAAGTGCTACAAATTAAATTATAATTATTATAAGGGAATAGATTATTTAGAAAAAATAAATAAAATAATGGAGGATAAAAATGAAGTTAAAGAAAATTAAAATAAAACCTAAAAAAACAAATGTAACAAAAATCAAGGAAGAAAAAACTAAAATACCGAAGATTATAGAAAAAAAGCAAAAAAAGACCAAACGAAAAATCAATTACAAAAAAATTATATTATCTACGATATTAATTGGTGGAATTACAGCTATAACAGCATTTTTAGTCCTTGCATTATATATAATAGTTACCGCTCCAGATTTTAATGAAAATTTACTTTTTGAAAAAGAAGCTACTATTATTTATGATGTAAATGGCAGTGAAATAGCAAGAATTGGTAAAGACAACGTTGAGCTAGTAACATATGATGAACTTCCTCAAGTTTTAATTGATGCAATTGTCGCTACCGAAGATTCAAGATTCTTTCAGCACACTGGTCTAGATGCACCTAGATTTGTTATAGCGACGGCTGGAAATCTACTAGGAAATGAAGATGCTGGTGGTGCTTCTACTTTATCAATGCAGGTTATAAAAAACACGTACACGAGTTCTGATGCATCAGGATTTTCTGGAATCGTAAGAAAATTAACTGATGTTTATATGTCAATATTTAAATTGGAAAACGCTTATACAAAAGAAGAAATCATTGAATTTTACGTTAACTCACAGTGGTTAGCAAATGACGGAAATACAAACTACACAAGTATAACAGGTGTTGAACAAGCTTCACACTATTTCTTCGGTAAATCTGTTTCAGAATTATCTTTAGCAGAAGCAACTATAATAGCTGGAATGTTTCAAAATCCAGTAGCGCACAATCCATATGATTATCCAGAAAGTGCAAGATCAAGACAAAAAACTGTTTTAACTTTAATGGTAAGACATGGATATATTACTGAAGCTGAAATGGATGCAGTATTAGAGATACCAATCGAATCATTGTTAGTTGAGCAAGAAGGAAATACTAATAATTACTTACAAGCAGCAATAGATTATGCACTAGACGAAGTAATAGATAAAACTACAACCGATGAAAATCCAAACGGTATAAATCCTTATACAACTCCAATGGAAATTTACACTACTTTTGATCCAGAAGTTCAACAAGTATTAAATGATGTTGAAACTGGAGAAAGTTATGAAATCCCAGAAGCTAGAGGACCTTTACAATTTGGTATCGCTGTTACTAGTATGACAGATGGTTCTATTGTAGGTTTAAGTGCCGGAATTGACTATGTTGCTAAAGGTGATAATTATGCTTTAATGAGACAACAACCTGGTTCAACAGTTAAACCTATATTTGACTACGCTCCTTACATTGAGTATTTAAATGGGTCACCAGGAACTATTTTCTTAGACGAGCCACACACATACACTAACGGAGGGTCAGTAAGAAACTACGATAATAAATTTAAAGGATATATTACAATGCAAGATGCATTAATAGATTCTAGAAATATACCTGCTTTAAAAGCATTTCAAGCAGTAAATGAATACGATTCTTCACTAATAGGTGAATTCGTGAATGGACTTGGAATCGATTACGGAACAACGTTATACGAATCAGCAGCTATCGGTGGTTTTGATGGAGTATCTCCTCTAGAATTAAGTGCAGCATATGCAGCATTTGGTAGAGACGGATATTATATTGAACCCTACTCAGTTACAAAAATTCATTTAATTGAAGAAGATAAAACTATAGAATACAAATATACAAAAGAAAAAGCTATGGAAGAATCAACTGCAGATTTAGTTAATCAAATGCTAGTTGCTGCTGGAGATGCAAACGTAGCAGGATTTAAAGTAAGTGGTACTGACATAGGTGCCAAAACAGGAACAACTACTATAGACGCTGATGCAGCAGAAATATTAAATGTACCTGAAAATACAATACCAGATTCATGGGTAGCAAGTTACAACCCTCAATACTCAATTGCAACATGGCTAGGATATAAAGCAATTACAGAAGATTATTATCTTACTAGTTCACTTGCAGCTCCTATTAGAAATGCAATAAGTAAAGCTGTTGGTTCGGAACTATACGATAAAAATCAAACTTTCGACAAAATGTCAGGAGTAACATCAGTAGTAGTAGAAAAAGAAACAATTCCTTTAATGCTAGCTAGTGATGGAACTCCAGATAATATGAAATATTCTGCAACATTTATTGCAGGAACAGAACCTACTGAAGTATCAGCAAGATATGAAATTCTTAACAATGTAACAAACTTAAAAGCTTCTTCAAGTGGTGCAGTAATAACTTTAAATTGGGATGCAATAGCAACACCTGATGCACTTAATCAAGAAGTTTTAATTGACTATTTTAACGAAAGTTACGGAACAAGTGCCACAAAATATTATGAAAGCAGACTAGCATACAACACAAGTTCAATCGGATCAATTACATATGACATATATTTAGATGTAAATGGAAATCTAATACATCTTGGAACTACTGCTACTACTTCTTTCAATTATGATACAACAACTAATGTACTAGCAGATGGAAATTACAATTTTGTTATTATATCTAATTATAGTATATATAAAGGAAGTCAAAGTAGTGGTGCACAAACTGAAATAAAAGTAAGTATTTCGACTACACCTACTCCAGAACCCACACCTGAAGAAGATGATGAAGACGGAGAAACAACACCAGACAATCCAAATGATAATAATTCAGATACTAATGTAACACCATAAAAAAAACAAGTTAAACTTGTTTTTTTTTGCATTCATCACTAAAAGCACATTTAAAGCATTCTGGTCTTTTTGCTTTACAAATATATCTACCGAACAAAACTAATTGATCATTTACTCTGTTCCACTTTTCCTTAGGAATAAGTTTAGCTAATTTTTTTTCTATTTTTAAAACATCATTTTCATTTTTTACAATACCTAAAATATTAGTAACTCTTTGCACATGTGTATCAACAGCAAGAGTTGGTACATCATAAATATTAGCAAGAACAACATTAACAGTTTTTCTGCCTACTCCAGGTAAAGATTCTAAATAATCTCTATTGTTAGGTAAAATTCCATCATATTCTAAAAGCAAAGACTTAGATATATCTTTAACATAAATAGCTTTCCTTCTAAATGTTCCAACAGATTTTATAATATTTTCAATATCAGCTAATTCCATATCACTAATTTCTTCTATAGTATGTAAGAACAATCTACTTGTAACTAAATTAACTCTCTTATCAGTGGATTGAGCAGAAAGCATAGTGGCAATCAAAAGTTCATATCCATTATTATAATTAAGTTCACAAATAGGATTAGGAATCATTTCATCTAACTTATTCGTTATAGTAATCATTATCTAACCAATTAAAGTTCAAAAGTTTTTCATCTTCTTCGTGCAACATTTTAGGTACAACTTTAACTTTACCTTTTTCTACATCAGCTGGTGTTTTATAACCTTTTTTATCCCATTCAAACAAAATTTTATCAATATATCTTAAGTTAGCAACTCCATTATAACTAGCTTCTTTTAAAGCTGCTAAAATTAACTCTTCTTTGAAATTCTTATCAAGCCAAGCCAAAATAATTTCATAATCCATTTGAGACAAAGTTCTTCCAAATTCACTTTCAAAAACTGAAAAAATTGTATCTTTTTCTTTTTCTTTTTCTTTTATTTTATTTTCTTCCTTAATTATTTCATAAAATCCGTTTAAAGAAATTTTTTCTAAAACTTTATTAGAATCATTTTTACAAACTGTAACAGAAATATATTTTTTATCAACTAAATTTGCAAAAGCCATCATTATATCTTCATCAGATAATTTAGTATATTTAGATATCGTAGTTAAATCAAATACTGGATCTATTACATTATCAAAATACATTAATAAGAAAAATTCATTTAAACTTAGTTTTTTACTTAAAGCATTGGAAATAAATCCAGTATCTGTAACAAATCTCAAACTCTCTTTTTCCATATTATTTCCTACTTTCTAAATATTTTTTTATTAACTGTTTATTATTTTTTAACTTTTTACTAAGTATTTTATCTATAATATCATCTTTTATGTAACCAAGCTCTTTTGAAGGTTCAATACCAAGAATATTCATAATTTCATCAGAACTAATCTGCAAAGGTTTAACATCGCTAATATCTAAACTTTTATATATTTTATTTACATATTTCGTATCAAAACCCAAGATTGTTCCAGCTGCAATACTTAAATAAAGACCATACTTATACAAAATCTTTTCATCTATTGTACCATATTCTATAATTTTTCGTATGCATTCTATGTTATTTAATTCATTTTTTGTAAAGTAAATGTTATTGCATTCAATTTGACTAAACATGACTAATAAATCATTACTATGTTTAACTTCTCTATACTTAATTTCTAAAACATTTAAAACACCTAATTCATTCATTAAATCAATAGCTTTTTGATAATTAGAACTTAAAAACATTTTATTAAGTTCTAATCTAATTCGTTCTTTAGAAAGAGTCTTAATTAACGAAACATTAGATTTAATTTCTTCTTTAACATTAGCTGATATTTCAAAATCAAGCACAGTAGCAAATCTAACTGCTCTAAGCATTCTTAAAGGATCTTCAATGAATTTATCTCTTACATCACCAACGCTTGTAATAATGCCTTCATTTATATCTTTTAGAGCATCATACATATCTACTATATTACCGTTTATATCCATACAAAGTGTATTTATTGTAAAATCTCTTCTTTTTAAATCATCATCTAAAGAGGAGATATACTCAATTTCATCAGGTTTTCTATTTGAATAACTAATTTCTTTGCGATAAGTAGTTATATCAAACTGCAAATTTCTAATATTAAAACTAACACTTCCATAATTATCATTTTTACAACCGAAAATAATATGTAAATCTTTAGGTAAAGCATTAGTACATATGTCTATATCAAATGATTCTTTTTGTAAAACAAAATCCCTAACATATCCACCTACTATATAAGCTTCAAATCCTTGATCAATTATTTTTTTTAAAACTTTTTTAATATACTTATTCATATATCTAATTTAATCTCCAAGTTTTAAAGAAATCATGAATCCTATTATAAAGAAAATGATAGATAATACAACTTGAAGAATAGTAAATTCAAATCCTGCGACAAATGATGTATAGAAAATGGAAATAACAGAGGCGAACACAAATCCTAAAATAGCAAAATATGTTTTGATTTTGAATTTTTCAATTAAAAACTCTATTAATTTAGCTACCAAAATAATTCCAACACCTACTCCTAGTGCGAAAACACCCAAAATAAGACCATTACTAATAACATTTTCAAAACTAGTGAAAGCTTTAATAGTATTCATGATTGGTTCATAATAACCAAGTAAAATTAACATAAAAGAGCCACTCAAACCAGGAACAACCATAGTTGCAGCAGCAACTAAACCAACAAAAAATAGTTTAACATAGTCCAACATATTTAAGTTAACTAAACTAACTTCTGCAAGACCTCCATTATAAAATGTCATAAACATGATAAGTGAAAAAGTAATAAGTAATATTATATAATTACTAACTTTAGTTTTACCTTTAGAAACAGTTTTAGACAGCATTGGAATACCACCAATTATTAAACCTATAAAAAATAAAATTGTTACAAGTTTATAATTATCTAAAGTATAAGTTACTAACCTACTAACTAAAAGTATAGATAAAAGGCCACCTAACCCAATCCAAAACAAAAATTTAGTATTTTTGACTATGTTGCTAAAAAAATGACTAATAGCATCTATTATTTCTTCAAATATACCAAGTGATATCATTAAAGTTCCACCACTTACTCCAGGAATAATATTAGCTATACCTATAAAAAAACCTTTTATCATTAACATTAACTTACTCATATCTACTCCTCATAATCAATTAATTTATACCATTATAAGTATACTACAATTAAAAGCAAAATAAAATAGATAATGTCTATAAAATTAAGAATTCATTATCCATTTAATATCATCGATAGCTTTATCAATATTAAATCTACCATTACCTATTGGATAATAAACAGGATAAAAATCATAATCTGTACCACCAATATTTTTCACAAATTTTTGCTTTCTAACAGAAGATACTGTTATCTTAGTATTTAATATAATTGAACTTACTTGATTACCAAACATAATAACTTTTTTAGGTTTAACAATTTCGATTTCTTTTAATAATAAATCAAGATAATTCATAAAAATTTCATCTGGTAAACTTCTAGCATCACTTTGAGTACATTTTGCTAAATTAGTAAGAAAATATTTTTTTCTGATTACATTTTCATAAACTTTCTCAGCAAACTCATGTGTCCAATCTTTACCTTTAATATTCCTAATTTCACTAAATATTTCTTCGTCGACTAAATCTAATTCATAAAAAAGCGACCAAATGTTTTTTGTTCCAATCCAAGGCGCTTTTAATCCCTCCCAAGATTTAGAAGAAGCAATGTTTCTTTTAGTAGGATTCATAAAAATGAAAAAAACATTAGGATTATTTAAACAGCCACCATTCATTACAGAATCCAAATTAGGATCACCATACATTTTTTGTAATTTAATATACTCTTTGTTAAGATCGTTGATGCTTAAATATTTCATTGTTCTTTTCCACAAACTTTACAGAACTTTGAATCAACATCAATTAATTTTCCGCAGTATTTACAGTAAACAGATTCTTCTAAAAGTCCTTCTCTAACAGCTCTAGCAGTAACCTTTACACTTTCTTTTTTAATTCTAGCATTTCTATTAGAAATGTCAGTTAACTTTTCTTCATTAGCTTTAGTTACACTATCTAAAACATTAATAGAATTATTCATAGCATTAGCCATAACATTATTATCCATATTTGGATTTTTTCCAAATACATCATTTTGGAATTTAATAACTCTAATTATATTAATTAAGAAAAATATGAAAAACAGTACAAAAAATCCAACGATTACATAAAATATTACACTCATAATTTTTACTCCTTATATAAAGTATTATACAGTATTATTATTTTTAGTTCAATATTTAAACAAAAAAACAAACCATTAATATAGTTTGCTTGTTTTCTTTAAAGAGCAAAGATATGACCTAAACCCACATAAAACAAATTCTATTAGTGATTCATAAGTAAGTTATCCCACTTAATTCTTCGCTAAATTTATAATTTTATAATAAGGTGGGATTATTTTCCCCACCTAAATTTACAAGAACCCTTATTTTTCCCATAAAAATTGGTTCCCAAGTTCAGGACATTTGGAAATTAAAATTTATCCATATCTATTCCTTTTGAATTATAATATTTTCTTATATTTTCTAGATCACGGTATATTCCCCTATTGAGTTCATTGTAATATGCCTCGTACTCTATATTTTCTTTATTACTTTCAAGTTCTTTTTTTATATCATATGGTACTTTAATAAACTGAAATGAAATAGTACTTATTTTTTTAGAACTTTCACCCTCAATTATTAAATAATGTGCTTGTGTTAACAATTCAACATTAGAATCTTTAAAATCGTTTCTAATTAATTCAATAGGATTCCCAACACTTCCTGTATTTATGATAGTTTTATTATACAATTTATCCATATATTGTTTATGTATATGACCATAAACAATAATATCTGCTACTTTATCAGATATTGTATTATTAGTTGATAAAAACTGATTATATTTTAAATTAAAATCATCAAAATTCATTACTATTTCGTCATCTTTATTAGGTCCAGCATGAAAAAATCTTATTAAATTTCCACTTATGTATTCTTCATGTGAATATGGTAAATTTTGAATATATTTTTTATTTTCATCTGATATTAATGATTTATTCCATTTAATTCGTTTTATTTCCATTTCTTTTTCTATTTTAGAATAATCATAATCACTTGTAAAAAATCTATCAACATTTCCTTTAAGCACTACATCACATTTTTCTTTAACTAAATTAATGCAGTTATTTGAATTAATACCTTTTCCTATAATATCACCAATACATATTATTTTATCTACTTTTTTACTTTCAATATCTTTCATTACAGAAATTAAAGCTTCATAATTTGAATGTATATCGGAAATTACTGCTATCTTCATTAGTTTCTCCTGTTCTTTAACAAACACATTTGTTATTAGCTCTGCCAATTGCATAGTCTGTTACTCTATTGACTTTTCTTTTTTTATATGATTATTTTCTATGTTATTTATTTTCTCTATATTATTATCATTTTTTAAAATATTATATTGTTTTATAGCAATTTGATTTAATCTACCTATTCTATGCTTTTGATTTAGATTTTGTTCAATCATATCGGCGTTTATCACTTCTAAATTTGATAAAATAATTAATTGAATTATATCTGCATAATCTCTCATATTACCTTTTTTATTTGGATTTAATAATTGCCACTGTTTTGCTGTCATACCAAATAACGCTACATTTAATAAATCTGCTTCCTCCTGGTATATAAACTTTTTTTGTTTTTCACTTATTACTGGAATTATATTTTCTTTTATAGAATCAGTGTGAACTCTATAATTAGTTTTTGTTAAACTTCTTCTAACTGACCACTCAATTTTATTTTGATATGATTCACTACTTTTTAACCTTTGAAATTCTTTTATTAAATAAAGTTTAAACTTTGGGTCTAACCAAGAAGCAAACTCTAACGCTATATCGCTATGTGCAAATGTACCTATACTATATTTTCCACTGCTAGGTATAATGCCTACTCCATTAAATTCTTTTTTCCATCTTGTAGGAGTCATTGTAAATCTATTAAATCCTATTTCTGAGTTTTTAATTACGTGTAATTGCGCGTAATTAAAAACTGGATTATTTAATTCTTCCCACAAACTATAAAACTCAAAAGAATTTCTATTAGACATCCAGTTTCTTATAATGTCTGATGCCGTATTTGGATTAAAATAACTCGCTAAATCTGTTAATGATATATAATCCTCATTTTTAACCCTTAAAATTCTTATATTTGATTCTTTAATATTTAAAACTGCTGTAATTTTATTCATAGGTTATAATCCTTTCTTAATTATTTTTTATTATAACATACAAAATAAATTTTTCACAAAAAAACGAACCTTTTAAAAAGGTTCGACTACTTTCTCTATGGTGCCTTTATGGTAGCTATATGCGAAATTTCTTTTTATGAATATACTGGAAAATATTATCTTTTAACTTAGGGGTTTTATATATTCTTTGCAGTTTCTATTTCTTTTAATCTTATTTGTATGCTTGATATTATTATTGTTCTTATTACTAAAAACGCACTAAATATTATTAATAGAAAACTTAGTGAGTTAATGTCGTTAGTGATACATAATATAAATATTATAATAATCAATGCTGCTCCTCTTCCAATATTTAATATTGCTTCTTGATGCCATAAATAAGCTGTTGTATGTTTTTTTGAACATACCTTATCCAATGCTTCAAATGTTAATTTATTCCCTTCTATATTTGTTAAAGTATCTGAGATATCCAATAAGATTTTGTATACAATAATTAATATTATACTATATATATATCCCACTGGTATTGTTATAATTAATGTCGAACAAGTTATAAATAAAACTATTTTTTTATAATTTTTATCATTTAATTTGTATTGCGAAACTAATGCTATAACTATACAAATAACCGCTGAAAAACTAGCTAACCCGCCTATAATCAATTCATCAGAAAGCTTATTATAAATTAATATTGTTACTAATAGTTGTGCTACTCCACCATTTGTCATACCATCTGCAAAATATTGAAAAGTTATTTTATTAAATAATGATTTATCTTTTATATTTTTTATGAATAGAGGATAACTAAACTTAGACATTTTAACATCTATATATTTGAATCTAAAAGATAACACTAATGAAATTATTGATATAAATAACAATATAGTAAATATATAAATATAATTATATGACTTTATAATTCCCCCAAATAATATTGGGAAAATAATATTTGAAGTATTACACAAAACGCTATCGTACATAAAAAATTTTTTATATAAACTTTTATCTCTTATATTTGATATTAAAATTTCATATGTTGTCCAATATAGGCATTGACTTAACGCATATATTAAGGCAAATGCATATATGTATGTTACTATATTTTCTCTAAATATCAATAATATTAATGAAATACATAAATTTGTAATTATAGAAAATCTATAAATTTTCAAAATATTATTGCTATTTATGACTTTGCTAATTATATATCTCCAAAGTATATGGCTTATATAGTAAATTAAATAATATAATGCAACTATACTAAAAGAACCTTGTGTAATATTAAAAAAATATATCCCTAAAAATGTATGACTAAAAATATTGATTATTTCTTTAGTAGAATGAATAGTTAATAGATTTTTAATGTTTATCACTTAAATCACCTATCTTATATATTATTCGGTAAAAGAACTTGGATGATATGCAATTATTCCAATTTCTTCTGCTTTTCTTAATACATCTATTCTATCATCCACAAAAACACATTCACTTATATTAACATTAAAATGTTTACAATACTCTAATATAACATCTGTTTTTAATAATGTTGAATGAATAAAATATATATTAGACTTCTTAATATTAGGATAATTTATTTCTAACCATTTATATTTTTGTTCTAATTCTTTATTTGTTGTTAATGCCCCTAATACAAGTGTTTTATCAGTATCTAAATTTTCTATAATTTTTTGCATTGTTTTTAACGGTCTAGCTTCATAAAACAAATTACCAAATAAATAGTCATTAAGCGATTGACAACCCAATTCAGGACATTTACCTTCATATAATTTATCGTTATATCTATACTCTGATAATGTACCATCTATATCAAAAAATACATATTTATTCTTTAATTTTTCCAGCATATTTCTTCCTCCTTATTACTATATAAATATTATATAATAATATATTGCTTAATTCAATACTTGCATTTTCAATCATACTTTCCAGTAAGTTTTTACATCGACAAAACTACTAACCCCCTATGACTTTTGACAAGTATATCAAAAGTCGGTGGCTTAAGTATATATTTCAGATCACAAAAAAGCCACACCTAAATAGTGCGACAATATTACCTTTTGGTGCAAGAGATGGGACTTGAACCCACACATACAGAGTATAAAGGTGTTTGAGAACTGTGAGTGCACATTTGAATTATCTTCAAATTATGCAAAACACCTTTATTTTCAAGCATTTTCCCTAATTTCATTTGAATTCGATGCACCTGAAACGAATTCAATTAGTGATTCATAAGTGAATTATCCCACCTAATTCCCCACTAAATTTATAATTTTATAATAAGGTGGGATTTCT
>CAYJFJ010000024.1:0-12188 GCA_964369845.1 uncultured Muribaculaceae bacterium
TTTTGCTTTTGCCATATAATATTTCCTCCTTTATTACTATTATATTTTATCTAATTCTTGAATAAAATTCAAGTATTATTTTTAGTTAGCGCTGTTTTTCTTAATTATTTCATCAGCGATTGATTTTGGAACTTCTTCATAATGATCAAGTTCCATAGTAAAGTTTCCTCTACCTTGTGAGTTAGAACGTAAACTAGTTGCATACCCAAACATTTCTGCTAGAGGTACCATTGCTTTAATTGATAAAGCATTACCACGAGATTCATTTCCTAGAGGTCTACCACGTCTAGATGTTAAATCTCCCATTACGTTACCCATATATTCTTCAGGAACAATTACGTCAACTTTCATAACTGGTTCTAAAATAACTGGTTTACATTTTTTAACAGCTTCTTTTAAAGCCATAGATGCAGCAATTTTAAACGCCATTTCTGATGAGTCGACATCATGGTATGAACCTTCGAATAATGTAGCTTTAACGTCTACTACTGGGAATCCAGCAAGCATTCCGCCAGCCATTGCTTCTTGTAATCCTTTGTCAGTTACTGGAATGTATTCTCTTGGAACTACACCACCAACAACTTCATCAACGAATTCATATCCTTTTTCAGGATTTGGTGCGAATTTAACCCAAACATGTCCATATTGTCCACGTCCACCTGATTGTTTAACGTATTTTCCTTCACATTCAGCTTCCATTGTGATAGTTTCACGGTAAGCTACTTGTGGTCTTCCTACGTTAACTTCAACGTTAAATTCATCTTTCATTCTTCTAATTAAAACTTCTAAGTGTAATTCACCCATTCCTGAGATTACTGTTTGACCAGTCTCATGATCAGTTTTATATTTGAATGTAGGGTCTTCTTCAGCTAATTTTTGAAGTGCAGTACCCATTTTATCAACATCACTTTTTGTTTTAGGTTCTACAGCCATATCGATAACTGGTAATGGGAATTCCATACCTTTCATGATAACTGGAGATTTTTCCTCACATAAAGTGTCTGCTGTTGTAGTAGATTTTAAACCTACTGCTGCAGCGATTTCACCACAGAATACATCAGAAATTTCTTTTCTGTTGTTTGCATGCATTTGTAAAAGTCTTCCAACTCTTTCTTTAACACCTTTAGTAGCGTTAATTATATAAGAACCAGATGATAATTTACCAGAGTAAACTCTGAAAAATGCTAGACGTCCTACAAAAGGATCTGTCATAATTTTAAATGCAAGCGCTGTAAATGGTTCGTTATCAGACGGATGTCTTTCGATATCGTTACCATCTTTATCAACACATGCGATAGACGCAACATCAGTTGGCGCTGGCATGTAATCAAGTACAGCATCAAGTGCAAGTTTAACACCAATATTTGATAGTGCTGAACCACACATTACAGGGTGGAAAGTTGATCCTAAAACACCTTTTCTGATAGCAGCTTTTAGTTCTTCAACTGTAACTTCTGCTCCTTCAAGATATTTTTCCATTAAACTGTCATCAAATTCAACAGCTTTTTCAACAAGTTCCATTCTCATCATTTCAGCTTGGTCTTTAAGATCAGCTGGAATTTCGATTTCAGTAGCATCTTCATGCTCTCCTCCATCGTATTTATAAGCTTTCATTTCTACTAAGTCAATTATTCCGTTGAATTCATTTTCAGAACCAATAGGACATTGAATAGGTGAATAGTTAGCTCCTAATCTAGATTTGATAGTTTCCATTGAAGTGAAAAAATCAGCTCCAAGTTTATCCATTTTATTTATAAAGAACATTCTAGGTACTTTATATTCATCAGCTTGTCTCCAAACTGTTTCAGATTGAGGTTCTACACCTGCATTAGCATCTAATAAACAAATTGAACCATCTAATACTCTAAGCGAACGTTGAACTTCAACAGTGAAGTCTACGTGTCCAGGAGTATCGATTATATTTAATCTATGATGTTTCCAATGTGCAGTAGTTGCAGCAGAAGTAATTGTGATACCTCTTTCTTTTTCTTGTTCCATCCAGTCCATTTGACTTGCGCCTTCATGTGTTTCACCAATTTTATGTGTGATTCCTGTATGGAATAAAACTCTTTCAGTAAATGTAGTTTTACCAGCATCGATGTGAGCCATGATACCAATATTTCTTAATTTATCTATTGAAACGTCTCTAACCATTTTAACTTTCTCCTACCATCTATAGTGAGCAAATGCTTTATTTGCTTCAGCCATTTTGTGAATGTCTTCACGTTTTTTAACTGCTCCACCTGAACCGTTTGAAGCATCAATTAATTCAGCTGCTAATTTTTCAGCCATGCTTCTACCAGCTCTAAGTCTAGCGTAGTTTGTTAACCAACGAAGTGCTAAAGTTTGTTTTCTTTCAGCAGAAACTTCCATTGGAACTTGATAATTAGAACCACCAACTCTTTTAGATTTAACTTCTAAAACAGGAGTGATATTTGCCATTGCAGTTTCATAAACTTCAATTGGGTCTTTACCAGTTTTTTCTTTAATTATATCGAATGCATCATATAATATTTTTTGTGAAGTACCTTTTTTTCCATCTAACATAATTGAATTCATTAGTTTAGTTACAACTTTTTAATTATATATTGGATCTGGTAATACATCTCTTTTAATCGCTCTTCTTTTACGCATAATTATCTATTCCTTTCTTTATATTATTTTTTTGCTTTTTTTGTTCCGTATTTACTACGAGATTGGTTACGTTTTTCAACTCCGTGAGTATCTAATGTACCACGTACAATGTGATATCTTACCCCGATTAAGTCTTTAACACGTCCACCTCTTACTAATACAACACTATGTTCTTGTAAGTTATGACCTTCTCCTGGAATGTAAGCATCTACTTCTTTTCCATTTGATAATCTTACCCTAGCATATTTACGAAGCGCTGAGTTCGGTTTTTTAGGAGTTTTAGTTCCTACACGAGTACATACTCCTCTTTTTTGAGGACTATCTTGTTCAGTTGCTTTTTTAGCCAAAGAGTTGAATCCCATGTTTAATACTGGACTTTTTCTTCTCTTATTTTTATGACCACGTTTTTTTGATACAAGTTGATTAATTGTTGGCATGTCTTTTCTCCTTTCATTAACACATTTCCTGGTGTGTCGTAATGTCTTTTAAATTAGGTCCTATCTGAGATAGAACCTAATAAAATAGCACTACTAATATAACAAAATTATTTTCGTTTGTCAACAGATGAATGATACTTTTGTATTTTTATCTGTTATGTTATATTATTCTCTTTTTATTTGTTAAAAGTTTTTTTACAATATATATTATCTGTTTTTTTATTTTCTATTACTTCATAAGCGTAATCTATAATTTCTTCAAATAATTCTATTCTTTCTTGCGGTATATTTTCCCTTATCTTTTCTAATAGTTTTGCGTTTTCTATCATATTTAATACACTACTAAATGATATTTTATTAATGAATGTGGCAATTCTCCACCAAAAAGCTATCACTTGAGTATAATCTTTTCTTTGAGTTAACTCTACAAGATTAATATTTTCACCACTTAATATTCTATTTTTTACATCAACAGGTACTTTTAACTTATCATTTGGCATATTCTCCGTAGGAATTAAAATAATTAGATTATTTAAATAATTGTCTTCATTTAGATTGTTGTAGTCTAAAATCTCTTTTTTCTTAATTCCATATTCAACTTCTAAATTTTCGATTTTAATATCATTATTTCTTCTAATATGTTTGCTTATAATATCTAAGTCATCAGTAAGATATTGAAATAGTATATCTATCATATCTATATCTCTAATAAGTTGAATCAAAAAATTTATAAGTGTTTTTTCATTTTTCAAACATTCACTAAGAGTATTTATATTTTTAATTTTTTGAAAGTCCTCACTTGATAATTTAAAATCTATCTTTTCTGGAACTAATTGTTCTCCGTGATATTTTATAACGTCATGAAATATATTGTAACATTCTTCTGGTATATCAAATTCATTTATTTTTTGTTCTTCAAATAAAATAAAAGCTCCTAAGTCACCATGATTTTTATATTTTAAATTATTTATTTTAAACTGCTTATCATCTCCAGAAGACATTAAGGTATATTGTTTAAATCTACCAATATCATGAAGTAAAGCTATATTTTTCAGAATATCTTTAATTAATGAATTCAATTTTAATTCATTTGCAGTTAATACTGCATTTTTAACAACTCTAATAGTGTGATTAAATTTCGTATTAATCATTTCATTACGCACTTTAATATTTTTCTTAAGTTCATCAGATTCAGATAAATTACCTATAATACTATTTTGAAGTTTTAAATCTTTATATTCTAATTTCGATATTTTTTCTCTGCATTCTAATATATATTTTTGCAAGTTTTCATAATTATATTCAAAATTCATAAATTTTCCCTTTTATGTTTTTAGTATAACAAACATGTTATTTTTAAACAACAAAAAAAAGACCGAAGTCTTTCTTTTATAGAATTAAGCTAATTCTACGTCAGCACCAGCTTCAACTAATTGAGCTTTCATAGCTTCAGCGTCAGCAGTAGGAACGTTTTCTTTAACATTTCCTCCGTTGTCAGCTAAAGCTTTAGCTTCAACTAATCCTAATCCAGTCATTTCTTTTAAGATTTTGATAACTGCGATTTTGTTAGCACCAGCAGATTTTAAAACTACGTTTTTACTTGATGGTCCTTCTTCAACAGCAGCAGCAGCAGGAGCAGCAGCTACAGCAGATGGATCAACACCAAATTCTTCTTTCATTGCGTCTACTAATTCTTTAACTTCAAGAATAGTCATTTCTTTTAATGAACTAATAAATTCATCTCTTGTTAATTTTGCCATATTAATTTTCCTTCCCTTCTAATGTTTCGGCATAAAGATCTAAGCCAATTGCTAAATCTCTTACGTACTGGATCATGCCTCCAGCAAGCATAGTAAGTAATCCTTCTCTTGATGGTATTTCAGCATATTCTTTAATAACAGCTTTATCTGCTACTGAACCACTAATTACACCAACTCTAATATCAAGTTTTTTGTGTTTTTTAGCGAACTCAGAAATAACTTTAATTGGTTCAAGTAAATCTTTACCAAATAAAACAGCGTTAGGCCCTTTTAAGAATTCTTCCATTTCAAGATTAAGTTCATCCATAGCTCTTTTAAGTAAAGTGTTTTTATAGATTTTGATTTCAGAACCTATTTTAAACAATTCTTTTCTTAACTCAGTTGTGTCTGCAACAGTTAAACCTTGATATTGGAATACGATAACTGATTCGCTGTCTTTGATTTTACCTAAAATTTCATCAACAACTACTTTTTTACCTTCAAGAATTTTTTGACTTGCCATATATCCTCCTTTTTGATTTAAAAAAGCTTCCATGATGGGAAGCTTAAAATATAAAGTTTTAAGATTCCCTCGGCAGGATTATTAAAACTTATAGTTCCCTGCTTTCTTAGGTGAATTGCTTTTTCATTAGGTATTATATACTATTTTATAAAGTTTGTAAAGTATTTAGTCATAAAAAAACTTTCGTTTATACGAAAGTCTTAAATTTCAAAACTATTTTTATCTAATTTAATACCAGGACCCATAGTAGATGTTAAAGTTATATTTTTTACAAATGCTCCTTTAACAGCTGTAGGTTTAGCTTTAGAAATAGTAGATACTACGTAGTTAATGTTTTCTAATAATTTTTGATTATCAAATGAAACTTTACCAACGATAGTATGTAAGTTACCTAATGAATCATTTTTATAAGCAACCATACCACTTTTGATATTTTTTACTGCTTCTGCTGGCTTAGGTGTAACAGTTCCAACTTTTGGATTTGGCATAAGACCACGTGGTCCTAAAATCATACCTATTTTACCAACTTCTGGCATCATGTCTGGAGTTGCCACCATAACATCAAAATCAAACCAGTTTTCAGCTTTAATTTTTTCTAAAATTTCTTTATCACCAACGATATCAGCTCCAGCAGCTTTTGCTTCTTCAGCTAAAGCTCCTTTAGCAATAACTAGTACTTTTTTATCTTTACCTGTACCATTTGGTAAAACTAAAGATCCTCTTAATTGTTGATCAGTTTTTCTAGCATCAATATTTAAATTAAATGCAATTTCAACAGTTCCATCAAATTTTGTAATTGATGTTTGTTTTACTAATTCAACAGCTTCGGCACCAGTATATAATTTGTTTGCATCAACTTTATTAGATGCTTCCACATATTTTTTACTATACTTTTTCATATTTCCTCCTAACTGTGGTTTATTAGCGGATTTGTAATTTTTATTTTATTACTTTTTATTATTTAGTTTCGTCTTGGTTATAACCTTCAACAGCTATACCCATATTTCTTGCAGAACCTTCAATAATTTTCATTGCTGCGTCAATATCATTAGCATTTAAATCTGCCATTTTTTCTTCAGCAATTTTTCTTAAGTCTTCAACTGAAATAGTTGCTACTACTTCGTTTCTTCCTTTTTTGCTACCTTTATCAATTTTAGCAGCTTTTTTTAGTAAGAATCCAGCAGGTGCAGTTTTTAATACGAAATCAAAACTTCTATCATCATAGATTGAGATTTCACATGGAACTACATCTCCCATTTTTTCTCTAGTTGCATCGTTAAATCTTGTAACGAATTCTTGTAAGTTAATCCCAGCAGGACCTAACACTGTTCCAACAGGTGGAGCTGGTGTTGCTTTTCCAGCAGGTATTTGAATTTTTATTTTCTTTACGACTTCTTTTGCCACGAAAACACCTCCTATAAATTTTTTCGCTTTATGTGGTATGGGCAAATCCGCATTCCCTTCCACTAAACACAATTAATTTGTTAATTGCTCCATAATTTTACCACAAAAGCAATAAAAAAACAAATGTTTTTATTACATTTGCCTATTTTTCTTACTTTTTTCACTTTTTATTTATTACATTTATATAATTATATGGTATTTCTATACCTTCTTTATCAAATCTTATTTTTATTTTTTCATTTAGCTGACATTTATTTTCAAATGCTTCACCAGAAGTATTTCCCCAAATCCATGCTCTTAAATTGATTGATGATGAATCCCACTCTATCACTCTAACTTTTGGATACTCGGTATCTTTTAGTGCACCCTTGAATTTGATTTCTCCGCACTGCTTTAATACTTCTTCTTTTATTATGTTGATAGCTTTTTCTAAATCTGCACTGTAACCAATTGCATAATCACAAAAAAATACTATTTCATTATCTTTGAAATCTGAATTTTGTATGATTAAGTCATTTAATATACTGTTTGGTAAAATTTCTCTTTGATTGTTGAAATTTCTTAAAACTGTATGTCTCATGTCTATTTCTTCTACAATACCATTTATTCCTTTTTCGGGTAAATTAATATAGTCTCCTACTTCAAAAGGTTTATTAACTACTAGTTCTACGCTTCCTAAAAAGTTTTTCAAACTGTCTTGAAGTGCTAAACCTAATATCCCTGCTCCTATACCTATTGCTGATAAAAGTGTTACAGATAATGTTGAAAAGATTGAAAAAAATGATATAGCTATTAAAAAACCTATTATATATATTATTATAGTTTTTAGTTTTCTAACAAATATTAATACTGTAGTAATATTTTTATTATCTTTGTTTTTGATTACTCTTTCAATTAATTTATTAATAAGTTTATTGATAACAATCGTTATTAACATTACGATTATAGCCCATGTTAGGTCTCCCCAAAAGCTACTAAAAAATTCTTTCATATTTATATTTCTCCTATCTATAATATTAACAAAAATTTCTAATTATATCAATCTATTATTTTATAATATTTTTTTACTGTTTTTGCTACTATATATGCTAAAACAAGTGATAATCCTACATATATTAAAGAAATAGGATCTGTAAAGCTTTCATATAAAGATTTTCCTATGAATCCCCAAAAGAATACAAAAAATGTTTTTCCTATTAATAAAGCTAATAAATATTTTTTTGTGCTCATATTTATTATACCTGCAATAATATTTAGTGAAAAGGCCGGAAAAAAAGGCATAGTCAATAATAATACCAATGTTGTGAATTTTATTTCTTTTATAACTTCGTAATATGACTTTAATTTTATCGATTTATTTATTTTTTTCACTACTTTTTGGGAAAAACCTTTTTTCACTAAAATAAATGATAACATGCATCCTAGAACTGTAAATAACCAAGATATTATAAATCCTAGTATATTTCCAAATGCAATAAAATTAATTGATATAAAAAGAAATAACGGTAAAATTGGAATAATAGATTCAATTAAAATTAATATACATGCTAAAAACGGAGCCCAAACTCCTGACTCCACCATCATAGTATCTACTATAATTTTTAAATTATCTACAACCTCTGTCATAGATTTATTATAATACATTAATTACTTTATTTAAATATTATTTTGTACAAATGTTACATTGTACCCCAAATAATTTAATTGCATTACAGCTTTTTTACTAAGTTTTCCTTTATTACATACTATAAAGTACTCTGTATCTTTGTTCATATATTTTTTATGTTCATATATCAATTTATCATAATATATATTTTTACTATTCGGATGATGCAATTGATTAACATAGTCTAAAGGGTGCCTTACATCAATTAAGACTCCCATGCTTGGATTATAATTTTTTATATTTATCGTTTTCATAACTATCACACTTTATTATATGCTTTTAGTTTTTTTTAGTTAAAAAAAAAGACTATGTGTCTTTTATTTTTCTTCATAACCAATACTTGCTGAAATAATATTACCAACATTACTAGTACCATTATTATCAGTATTTGTTTCCCATATTCTAAATGTGTATTCTTTAAGTTCTGACCCTACATCAATCGAATCACTTTTTAAAGTATATCTTATTAATCCTCTATCTGAAGGAATAAGAATTAAAGATGTGAAATCTATAATTTCTCCATTTAATTCTATTTTTATTTTAGATAAATCTACATTAGTTAATCTGTTTATTTCTATTATTAGATCATAATTAACTAATGCCTCACAACTATTGCTTATATTGAAATCTAATGGTATCAACTTAAGAGCTTCTTCATTAGATAAAGGTTCAGAACCTATAATTTCTATTTCTTTACTATTAGTATCTCCTAATGAAGATGTTAAACAATTATTTGTCTCAACAATACCATAAGAAGTGTTATTAAAAACAAACACTCCTACTACTGTTATCGTTATTAAAATAACTACTATAATTGCACTATAAATAATTTTTCTTTTTTTACTTATTTTTTTCAATGTACTTTCTCCTATAATTTATTCAACTATTTCTATATTATATAAATCTCTATATTCAGCTGGATATATCCTTTGATCTGTGTATCCTGCAAAATCATTTTGATTAAAGTAAATATTTTGTTCTGTTGTATCTTTTAAATTAGCATATATAAATATACTGTCCATATCAGCATTAGGATGATTTAATGTATTATTGTTAAATGTAACACTGTGACCATTTAAATTTATATTATTAAATGCTACTATTATTAAATCTGATGCTGGTGTAACAACTTGATCATATAAATAGTCTACTACATTGTTTTCATATAACGCTGGCTCTGATAGCGTACTAATATTATATATGTTTTTTACTTTTGCATTTATTTGAATATAATTATTACTTGCATTTGTTATACCATTAAATATTTTATCTGCTGCTGCATTTATGTAAGCATCATTTTCTTCTAAATTTTTTATTTTATTGTATAAATTAGAAAATTCATTGTTAATCGTTACCGAATCATTTGTCAAATTATCTATATCTGAATATATGTATAAAGTATGTTCTTCACTATCAGCAGTTACAGTTAACTCATTATTATCATATATTGCAAATGTTCCAACTACACTTGAACTGTGACTATTTGCATCAACTACATATCCAATATATGAATCATCAGTTTTTCTAAACTTAATTACATTATTTCGAATTATTGTATCTGTTGCTCCGTCACCCCAAAGCGCTCCCATAGTAGCTTGTGTATCAACACTATTTTCTTCAAATATTATTCCAGATACTTTTGTATTACTTTCTGAACCTAGTCTGATATTTATAATACTATCAGTAGAATTTATCCCTTCTTCTGTTATAAATTCATTCCTTGCAATATATACGTCTACTACTTCTCCTTGAAAAATACCTAATAATTCATCATGAGTTTGTTTATAAAAATAATTATCTGTAACGATTGCGTTGTAGGCACCTTGATTTTGAACATCTCTTATCCAAATGTTTCCGCCTTGCCATACATCTCCCTCATTTATAATTCTATTATTAGTAACTGTTATGTTTTCCCAATCAGACCACAAATCTAAATTTGTTGATTCAACTTCTTCTGCTATATAAAACTCACTGTTTTCAATAGTAATATTTCCACTTCTTAGAATTCCAAGTTGTGCTAAGAAATGATCACTAGCAAAATTATGTATTTTAACATTTGTAAAATTCAAATAACTACTATATTCTACCCTAATAGCGAATTCACTGTATTTTTCGTGACCTGTTTGAGTTCTATCAGATACTATATCCATGTTATTGTCAAACAACATTAAATTGTCTTTACCATCAAAATTTATATTTGATATTCTAGACATTTTCCATAATTTATCAATTACATAACTTCCCGTTTCTAAATATATATCAGTATATCCTGAGTTAAAAGCTGCATTTAATGAATCTACATCTCCATTTATACCATCGCCATATGCTCCAAATTGATTTACTGAAACAGGTAATCCTGTTGTATACATTATTGCATACTTTCCATTATCTAAAGCTACCACTTCAATTCCATCAACTATTAATTTTGTCGAATCAACTATTGTATAATAAGAAGATCCAGTAGAATTTCCCTCATAAAAACCGTTAGTTTTCACTACGTTTCCTGATTCTAAACTATTATCAGATTTCATTGTAGAAAGTGATGTTACTGTTTTATTTTCTTTTGGTGTAACATTTATATTTACAATATCAGAACCAATTACATATCTTTTATGGTAACTTTCTATATTATTTCTACTTAAGTTTATTGTTTGTTCATTATCATCGATTGATTTATATAATAATAAATATCCAGAATCCCCTATTTTTGAACCGTAAACATTGTTATTTGTTATATTTATTATATTGTTATTTAGTTTTGTGTTACTGATTTCTATAAAATTTGAAATTACATTATTACTGATTTCGTCGTAGTTATAATTTATTGTATTCGAAGATAAATTTACTTCTTCTTTTATAGTTAAATTATCAAAATTAAATACAGTGTTAATTTGAGTATTAACCTCTATTATATTATTTTTAATTTCTGTTACATTATTAAATAGTATTACTCTAGAATTGTTATTCGAATTTATTGTTATTTCATTGTTACTAACTTTTTCAAATACTTCATTAAATATAATACTTTCATTAGTAAAATCATGATTTATTTTATTGTTAGTAAATATAACACTACTAACATTTTCAAAATCAAATAACTCAGAACTATTATAGTTATTTATTTCGTTATCATTTAATGTTAAACTCGATGAGTTAATTACCTTATAAATACTATTGTATTCGTTGGCATTATCATCTGCATTAACTATATTAAATCCATCTATAGTTATATTATTTGTACTCTCAATTTCAAATACAGCTTTATTTTCTGGGAAATCACTAGAAATAATTATATTAGATCCATTTCCTAAAAAACTTTTATTCGAAATGTTGTTTATTATAATTGGTGAATCTAATAGATAATTTTCCATAGTTAAATCTATTTCTATATTATTTTTAATTGCTTTATTAATTATTTCTGAATCATTATTTATTCCATCTGCATTCAGACCGTATTGATCGATAGTCATTACTCCATTAGTTGCTGAAAATTTTGCGTATAAACCATTATCTAATTTTATAATATTACTATTATCTACTTCTTCAGTTGTTGAAGATAATATATCATACTTTGCTCCACCTCTATTTTCATTGACGTGATAACTAGTAGTTGTTACAGTATCTCCTTCCTTTAATTCTATTTTGTCAACCATTTCTAGAACTGAAGATAATGTATAATTAATAGGTTCAGGAGTTTCTCCACCTGTGTTATCGTCTCCACCTGTATTATTGTCTTCACCTGTGTTGTTGTCTCCACCTGTATTGTTGTCTCCACCTGTGTTGTT
>CAYJFJ010000024.1:12288-14201 GCA_964369845.1 uncultured Muribaculaceae bacterium
TCACCTGCATTGTTGTCATCTTCGACATTATTTTGATTATTATTCAATGTTTCATTCGATTCTTTTGTATAACTTATATATATATAACTTGATATCAATAATAATAAAGCTATTACTATTAATATATATATACCTTTTTTGTTTTTTGTATTTTGTGTTTTCATCTCGTTCATATAAGCCTACTTTCTTAATTAGTATATAATATATTGCATTTTTTATCAACGAAAAAATATGTATTTAGTAAATTTTCTTATTATCTTCAATAAAAAAAAGCTCATTATGAGCTTTTCAGACTGTTGACAAAGTCAATGGTCTTTTATTTTTCTTAAATGTTTGATATAATATTTATGTAAGAGGACTTTATTTTATCCAAATTTATTGTCACATCTCTTACTTTTTTTATGAAAAAATGTTATAATAGAGATGGATAAAATAAAGGATGTGGAATTTATGCTAACTAAAAATAAAAAAAGTAGTTTTAATACAGAAATGGTAAATATTGAAGATTTAGTACCGCAAGATCATATGTTAAGAATAATTGAAAAAGAATTTGATTTTTCATTTATTTATGATTATGTTGAAAATTTATATTCAGCATATGGAAGACCTAGCATTGATCCAGTGGTACTTTTTAAATGTCATTTTTTAAAAGTATATTATGGAATAAGATCCTTGAGAAGAACTTACGAAGAAATAGAACACAATATTTTATATAAATGGTTTTTGGGGTATCAAATAAATGAAAAGACTCCAAACTATTCTACATACTCAAAAAATTATGAAAGAAAGTTCAAACATTTAGAGGAAGATTTATTAGAAACTTTTTTTTATAAAGTGTTAAAGTTGCTAGAAGAAAAAAATGCCTTAGATTTATCAAATATATTTATTGATTCAACTCATACAAAAGCAAATGCAAATAAGAAAAAAGTATCTAAGCAAATGGTTGAAGTTATAGCAAATGAATATAAAGAAGAATTAGAAAAAGAAATTGAAATAACTAAACAGTATATAAAAGGTGAAGATGTAGATTTTGAAAATGATATTATAAATGATGAACAAAGTAATCATGAAATAAAAGTGGAACAAGTTGTTGAGAAAAAAGAAATATTAAAAAGTGATATAGACCCAGATGCTGGCATTTTATATAAAGATGAAAAAGAAAAAATGGTAGCTTACAATACAACAATAATCAGTGATGAAAGAAATTATATAGTAGCTTATGATACTAACCCATCTAACATGCATGATAGCAAAGCTTTTTATCCTACATACAATAAATTTAAGAATAGATTCGGCACAGAAGAAACAGAATATTTTGCAGGAGATGCTGCATATATAACAACACATATTTGTAAAACAGTAACTGAAGATGATATTAAATTATGTTTACCTTACAAAAGACCAATGACAAAAAAAGGTTGTTTCAAAAAATATGAATATGTATATGATGAAGAAAATGATATTTATATATGTCCAAATGAAAAAGATTTAATACCTGTTGGAGTAGATAAAAATGGATATATAAAGTATACATCTGATTCAAAAGATTGTAGCAAGTGTCCATTCAAGGAACTGTGTTGTAAAACAAAAAACAAAACAATATTAAGACATGTATGGGAGTCTTATAAAGAATTAGTAGTAAATGAATATAGGCACGAACTAGATGTTGTAGATGTTTATAAAAGTAGATTTCAACATGTTGAAAGAGTATTTGCAGACGCAAAAATGAAACATGGGTTGTGAAATACTCTTTTCAAAGGAAAAAGACGAGTTTCATCAGAAATTGGTCTGATTTTTGCATCCATGAATTTAAAAAAAGACAAATAGGATTTAATTTTACCTATTTGTCAACAGTCTGAAACTATACTAATTAAAGTATAGTTCAAATATTAAACGCTTTGTTTATTCTTATT
>CAYJFJ010000025.1:0-13959 GCA_964369845.1 uncultured Muribaculaceae bacterium
TCCAACAATGTGGATAGTTATGAACTACTTTTTGTTTATTAAATAATTTATCATTAGCTTTTAAATATTTTATAACTTCTAGATCAGCATCAAAAACAAGCATATCTTTCCATGGTCCATCAGTATATTTACCATCTTCTCCTACTGGATTAACATATGGTAATTTATATTTTCTACCTACTTTAGCATCATCTTCACCAAATGCAGGAGCAATATGCACTATACCAGTACCACTATCCATTGTAACATATTCATCACAAGTAACAATAAATGCATTACCTTTTACAACTAGTTCAGGAATTAATTGATCATATTTAATATTTTCTAAATCTATTCCTTTGTAAGATTCTAAAATAGTGTATTCTTCACCTAAAACAGCATTAACAAGTGCTTTTGCAACAATAAATTTATATCCTTTAGATTCAACTTTAACATACTCTTCATTAGGATTAACGCATATAGCTACATTAGAAATAAGTGTCCATGGAGTTGTTGTCCAAACTAAAAAGTAAACATCTTCATCACTTTTTTTCATAGGAACTACTACAGTATCAACAGATACTTCTTTATATCCTTGAGCAACTTCATGAGAAGCAAGACCAGTTCCACATCTAGGGCAATATGGTAAAATTTTATTTCCCTCATAAAATAATCCAGCATCAAAAAATTTCTTTAAAATCCACCACTCTGTTTCTATATAATTATTATCAAAAGTTACATAAGGATTTTCTGTATCAATAAATTGTCCCATTTTTGAAGTAAGTCTAGTAAATGTTTCTTCATTTTTCCAAACACTTTCCTTACATTTTTCATTAAATTCCTTAATACCAAATTTTTCAATATCTTTTTTTCCATTAAAACCAAGTTCTTTTTCAACTTGAAGTTCTACTGGAAGACCATGAGTATCCCAACCTATTTTTCTTAAAACTCTATTTCCATTCATAGTTTGATATTTACAAAAAGTATCTTTTAAAAACTTTGCAAGCATATGATGAAGTCCAGGATGACCATTTGCAGTAGCAGGTCCATCATAAAAAACATAATTTGCACAGTCTTTTCTATTATCAATAGTTTTGTTCAAAATTTGATTCATACTTCCCCAAGAATCAATTATACTTTGTTCTACTTCACTAACTTTTCTTTTGTCTAATTCTTCGAATTTCTTCATTTTTTTCTCCTTTTTTCAAAAATAAAAAGATGATACCAAAGGACGAATTATATTTCGTGGTACCACCTTAATTTTTTCTTATTACTTTTAACGCAAGTTACACGTACTAATTTACTTAATTTCAATTAATCTCTCACAAGTGATATTTACTTAATTAATTTATTAGTTTTCACCAGCCACTAACTCTCTTAAAAATATCATTAAATAAACTTATCTTGTTCTTCGATTTACAAAGATACATTAATTATATAAATAATATATGAATTTGTCAAACATTTAAACCCGCTTTCGAAAATTTACATGACCTTTAGTTTTAAATTTATACCAAAATGCATAATTTTTAATTTGCTTTAATGTTAAGTTAGTTTGCGTAATATCTTCTTCATCTATTTTTGTATTAAAGAAGATATTTGCTTTACTAAGTGTCCCAAAATAAGAATTCAATCTATCTTCTATATTTTTATTCTCTATTACATCAAGTGCACTAGCAATAATAAATAACCAGGAAAAAATTAAAAAGTCATGAAAACAGTTTAACTTATTCCAGTATCCTCCGCCTTTATACTTTCTAAAAGAATCTAAATCACTTAATCGCGGAGTAATATCAATCATTGATAAAATAAATTGCAATTCACAGTAGTATTTATCAAAAATAGATTTATTAAGTATTATTGGTTCATCATATAAAAAATTAAAGTTATACGAAATCAAGTTTTCAGAAGACAAGTTAATATCAACAATTTCTGAGGCAAAACCATATAAATATTTATAAAGTTCCTTAGATAATTTTTCTTCAATATTTCTTACTTCTTTAAAACATTTAATATTATTGATATTTAAAATACCACATCTTAAGTTGTATAAATATTTAATATCACTAAATGTTTTATTCATATCTATAAATTTATCATATTCTATATAATCATATTTCATTTTAAAACAAACTCATTTGAGCAGATTCAGCCATTCCATCAAAAACACCTAATTCACGTAGTTTACCTATCGTAGTTTGATTAACTTTACCACGAGTTGCAAAATCTTCAATACAATAAAATGGTTTAATTTCTCTTTCTTCTTCTATTTTAAAAGCTACAGACTCACCTAATCCATCAACTGCCATAAACGGTAAAATCAAAAGTTTATTAGCCTCATCTATAACAAAAGTTTTTGCTTTAGATTTATTTAAATCAATATTAGAAAACTTATATCCTCTTGCAAGCATTTCTAAAGCAACATTTAAAGTATCTGCAACAGCAGTTTCTTTGGCAGTTGCCCCAAAGCCTTTTTCTCTAATTTCAGCAATTTTTCTTCTAATGCCTTCATGGCCTTTAAGCATTGCAGCTACATCAAAGTCACTTCTTCTTATAGAGAAAAAAGCAGAATAATAATATAAAGGATAATATACTTTAAACCACGCTACTCTATAAGCCATCATAACGTATGCACATGCATGAGCTTTAGGGAACATATATTTAATTCTTCTACAAGACTCTATAAACCACTCAGGTGCGTCCACTGCTCTCATAGCATCTGCCATAGGTGCCCATCCACCAGGATCTTTAGATGGTTTACCTTTACGAACAAACTCACTTATTTTAAATGCATAAGCAGGCTCCATACCATAATTTATTAAACATACCATGATATCATCACGACATCCAACAACTTTATCAAATGTTGCAACATCATTTACAATTAAATCACGCACGTTTCCTTGCCAAACATCAGTACCATGTGATAATCCAGATATTTTAACTAAATCAGAAAAGCGCGACGGTTTAATTTCTTGTAGCATTCTAATTACAAAATTTGTACCAAATTCAGGAATACCAAGTGTTCCAGTTGGACACATAATATCATCTTCTTTAACATTAAGAGCATCGGTAGATTGAAATAAAGATAAAACTTTAGGATCATCAAAAGTAATAGATGCAATATTTATTCCAGTAGTATCTCCTAAATATCTAAGCATAGTAGGATCATCGTGACCAAGTATATCAAGTTTTAGAACATTATCATGAATTGCATGGAAGTCAAAATGCGTAGTATACCAGCTTGAATCAGGTTCATCAGCAGGATACTGAAATGCAGTAAAATCATAAACATCCATATTTTGAGGAATTACAATTATACCTCCTGGATGCTGACCAGTAGTTCTTTTTACTCCTGTACAACCTTTTGATAATCTTTCAATTTCAACGGGATTTAAAATAATCCCTTTATCTTCACAGTAACCTTTAACAAAACCAAAAGCGGTTTTATCTGCAACAGTCGAAATAGTTCCAGCGCGGTATGCATTAGCTTCACCAAAAAGAGTTTTAACATAGTTATGAGCGTCTGCTTGATTATCACCAGAAAAGTTAAGGTCGATATCCGGTACTTTTTCTGCTTTAAATCCAAGGAACGTTGCAAATGGCATATCTTGACCTTCTTTACTCATCATAGTTCCGCAATCACAAGTATAATCAGGCATATCATATCCAGATGAATAGCTTTCTGCTAAAACTTCATCACCTATTTTAAATAAAGATTTCTTACATTTTGGACAAACATAATGTGCAGGAAGACCATTAACTTCAGTAATTCCCATAAGCGTTGCAACTAAACTAGAACCAACTGACCCTCTTGAACCAACAAAATAGCCATCAGCATTACTTTTCTTAACTAACTTTTCTGCAATCAAATAAATAACATCAAAGCCACCACCAATAATCCCGTTAAGTTCGGCTTCTATTCTCTCTTCAATATTACTTGGAAGTGGATTGCCATATAATTCAAATGCTTTTTCATAAACCATTTTTCTAGTTATATCAGCACTATCATCAAGTAGTGGCGTATATAAATCATTTTTGATAATTTGTAAATGTTCCACCAAATCAGCAATCTTACCTGGATTTTCAATTACTATTTCATCTCTAGTTTTTTCATCTAAAAACGAAAAAGCTTCAAGCATTTCTTCAGTCGTTAAGAAATATTGATCTGGAATTTCCATTCCTTTTCTATTTAAAGGATGAAGTTTTCCTCCAGTTTTTTGGTTAATTATGATTTTTCTAGATATCAAATCATCAGGTCTTAAATTATGAACATCCCCAGTAGCAACAACCATTTTATCAATAGACTTAGCAACTTTAATTAATCTTTTAACATAGCCAAAGTACTCAGCTTCATTATGAAATTTACTTTCATTATTAATCAAATGAGTAACAACATTTTTAGGATAAACTTCAATAAAATCATAAAAATTCATAAGTTCTCTAAGTTCATCATCATCTAAATTAAAACCTTTATCAAAAACTTCACCATTAACACATCCAGACCCGAATATAAGACCTTCTTTTAAAGCCATTATATCTTCTCTAGGTATTTTAGGTTCTTTTCCTTTAAAAAGATACTTAGTATTAGCTGTTGAAACTATTTTAAATAAATTTTTAAGACCTACTGCGTTTTTGGCAATTATATTCATATGAAAGGGTCTAGCAAACTTAACAATATTCTCATGGTCAATCAAAGAATTTAAATCTGATAATTTATGAATATCTTCAATTTCAAGTTTATCAATAAGTTTATAAAAACATGCACTTGTTCCTTCTGAGTCATAATCTGCTCTATGGTGTTTATCTTCATCCCACTCAACACCTAAGTTTTTTACTAATGTAGAGAGTTTATGATTTCTCCAGTCAGGGTACATTGTTCTAGTAAGTGCCATTGTATCAATTACAGTGTTATTAAATTCACCAAAATTATATTTTGTACACGCAGATTCAATAAATCCAATATCGAATGCCGCATTATGTGCAACAAGGGGAGCATCTTTAATGAAATCTAAAAATCTTCTTGTAACATTTTCTTCAGTATCTTTACCCTTAAGCATATCATCAGTAATTTGAGTTATTTTAACAATTATTTCTGGAAGAGGATAATCACACGAAATAAGTTCATCGAATCTATCAATAATTTCGCCATTTTTTACTCTTACAGCCCCTATTTCAATCATTTGATCTTTACCAGCATTAAGACCAGTTGTTTCTGTATCAAATACTACATATTCTTGATCTTTAAAGTTATACTCTTTTTCGTTATATACAATTTGAGCCTCAGTATCAACCACATTCATCTCAACACCAAATAAAACTTTAAATTTATCAGCATCTTCTTTTCCATAATTAATATCATTTAACTTATTAAATATATCTGGATAAGCTTGCAGAACATTATGATCAGTTACTGCTACTGCTTTATGACCAAGACCAGAAGCAAATTTAACTAATTCACTAGCATCAACTACTCCGTCCATCATACTCATTTTAGTATGTGCATGAAGTTCAACACGTTTAATTGGTGCAGTATCTTTAACTTTAACATCTTTAGAATCTATTATTTCTATATTTCTAATAGTTAAAACTAATTGTTTCAAGTATTGATCAAGTTCAATATTTCCATGAAGTCTGTACCAAGAACCTTTTTTTAATTTTTTAACTATTTTGTAAAACTGTTCTTCTTCAAATCTTACCATTTTGGCTAGATAACTATCGGTTTTATCTGTAATTTTCAAATTAAGAATATATGCAGTAGCTTTTTGACCTTTTCTCTCAATTGCTTCCATATCAAAAATTTGAGTTTCTACTATTACTCCTTTAGTTTCACCAAAAATATTACTAAGAGCAGTTACATTACCATCTTTATGTTCACCAAAAATAACAGTTTCTTCTTTTACTTCAAATTCAGCAGTCTTACTTTCCATTATTACTTCAGATAAACTTTTTTTATTATCATCATTAACCACAATTTCAATAACATAGTTATGAAGTCCATACACACTTAAATACTGCGCAATATTTTCTTCTTCTAAAGATATTTCACTTATAGATAATCCACTAAGTGTTGTAATAACAATGTCTTTTCCTTTAACTGAAATCTCACTATCTTTTAAAATACTAAATGATGGTCTTTTCATAATTAAAATATCTAAATAAATATTTATTAAATTAATTACATCATCTTCACTTGGATGATTTACATTTAAAATAATTTCACAAGTTTTTCCTTTTAATCCTTTTTTACAAGCTATATTTAATTTATCAACTTCTTTTTTATCAATAACTAAAGAAGAATTTATATAAACAGTAAATCCATCTGTTAATTTATTAATTACAACTTTATCAATTACTGCATTACCAAATGAATTAGAATTAAATTCTATTGAGCCAAAAAATCTAAGCAATTTATCATCCATTTTACTTCCTACTTTCTATGTTTATATCACTAACTACTAGTCTAATCTTATCTTGATTTTTAGATATTTTACCACTAACAAATATTAAATTACCTATGTCAGTTTTTTCTAATAAATTAATTTTGTCACTAAAAATAACTAAGTCTAATTTTCCTGTTTCATCTGAAACACTTATAAAAGCCATGTCATCACCTTTTTTTGTTTTAATTTGACTGATTTTTTCTATTATAACAGCCACCATTACATTTTGAAATAAATATTTTTCAATATTAACAATTTTCTTTATTTTATCACTTTTATAAATACTTGAAGGATGGTTTCCTAAGTAAAAACCAAATAATTCATATTCTTTAGCCATTATAAAGTTTTTGTCATACTCACTATCCATTTTTAAAATAGGTTTACTTAAAGAACCCCCAAGTTCTACATAATTTTTAACTAGAGAAATATTACTTATTAAAGTTTTCATGTTACATTTTAAACTTCTTAATGCATTTGCATATATTAAAGTTTTTAGTTCTTCTTCTTTAATATTTTTATTTTTTATATAAAAATTAAAAAAATCATTATACGGTCTATTTTCAATTATATTTTTACTAACTTCAGAAGAAATTCCTTTAATCATAGAAAATGGTAAAATAATTTGATTTTCTTTGAAATAAAATTCTTCTTTACTATAATTTATATCAGGTTTTATAATCTTAACTCCATCATTTTTAAGACCTATTAAAAAATTTTCAGTAACCTTTTTATCTTTAGTATCTTTAAGCATTTCCCCAGTAAATAAGTTTTCATAATAAACTTTAAGATATGCCATTTGAAAACCTATCATAGCATATGATACTGAGTGAGCTTTATTAAATCCAAAATCTGCAAATCTAGCAATTTTATCAAATAAGAAATTAGCTTTTTCTAAAGTAATCCCATTATTCGTAGCACCCAGTATAAATTTTTCTTTATATAAAGCTATTTCACTAGCTTTTTTCTTACTAATAGCTCTTCTAATAAGGTCAGCCTCTGCCAAAGAAAAATTAGCTAAACTAACAAATATTTTAATTATTTGCTCTTGATATAATATAACACCATAAGTTTCTTTTAAAATATCTTCCAGTCGTGGGTCATCATATTTAATATGAGCTTTATTATCTCTATTTTTAATATAATCATCTAAAAAGTCAGCAGGCCCAGGTCTAACAAGAGCAACAGCTGCAATAATATCTTCAAAATTTTTAGGCTTAAGTTTCTCAAGTAAAGTTTTCATAGCAAATGTTTCATACTGGAATATTCCTTCGGTTTTTGCATCATGAAATAATTTTATAACTTTCTCATCTTCATAATTTATATTTTTCAGTTCATTTTTACCAATTACTTTTAAAATTGCATCAATTGTACTTAGGTTTTTTAGAGCTAAAAAATCCATTTTTAAAATCCCTAAATTTTCTAAATAATCCATAGTAATACCAGTAACAAGTCCATCACTTACTACTTTAACAGGAATGATATTATCTAAGTTTTCACTACAAATTACTACCCCTGCAGCATGAGTAGAAGCATTTTTTTTAAGGCCTTCTAGTTTCATACATATTTTATATAAGTTTTTAATTTCCGCATAAGAATTTAAGAATTTATTTACATCAACTATATTAAGATTATCTTTTAAATTCAAATCTTTATTAATTACTTTTAAAAACTGCTCTAATAAAACATTATCAATTTTTAAAATTTTAGCAACATCTCTTAAAACTAATTTAGTTTTAAAAGTATTATAAGTAAGACCTATCGCAACATTTTCATATCCATATTTACTCTTCACATAATTTATTACTTCATCTTTTCTATTTGCATCAAAATCGATATCTATATCAGGCATAGATACTCTTTCTTTATTTAAAAAACGTTCAAATAACAAATCATATTTTAATGGATCCACATCTGTAATTCCAGTGCAGTATGATATTAATGACCCAGCAGCTGAACCTCTACCAGGACCTACCAAAATATTATTTTTTTTCGCATATAAAACATAGTCATATACAATTAAAAAATAATCAACAAATCCCATTTCTCTAATAACGTTTAGTTCATAATCAAGTCTTTTTTTATAATCATCAGTTATATAATCACCAAGTCTTAAAGAAAGTCCTCTATTAGCAAGCATAGATAAATGAAAAAAAGAATCTTTAGACTTATCAAATACAGGAATATATTTTTTGCAACTATCAAAAGTTAAATCAATATTAGAAATAAAACAGTCAAATTCTTTGACTTCATCAGCAGTAAGCTCACTTAAATGAGTTTCAACATTTAAATTATTAAGACCTCCCATTTCATTTAAATAACCTAAATAGTTTTTATCTTTTTCACTAAATGTTTTAATATCATTATTTAAAATTACATTAGACGTCAAAATTAAAGCATTTTGTTTTTCTCCGTTATTTTTATAACCAATAAATAAATTATCAAAAAAAGAAAATTCATAAAATAAGTTACTAGATTCAAGTGGTAATACACAAGAAACTTTATTAGAATATTTAATCAAAGTAGTTTCTGTTAAATTTTCTTTTTGAATAAAAGTATTTATTTTAAGTAAGTTTTGGTAACCAGAAAAATCTTCAGCATATAAATAAATTTTGTTATTATTATATAAAACTTCTAAACCAATTATAGGTTTTATATTATTTTTCTTAGCAAGGTAATAAAATTCCATACTAGCAGCTAAATTATTATCACAAATACAACAAATATTAATGTTATTAGACACACAAAAATTAATTAAGTCTTTAACCTTAATTAAACTATGTAATAAATAATAATCTGTCTTAACATTAAATGGTAAATACATAATAATAACCTCTTAAAATATTATATAACAAAAGAACTCTTTAATAAAGAAAATTAACAAAAAATATCAAACAAATAACACAGGTGTATATGTATATAACTATAAATATAATATTTTGAGAAATTTTAGTTTTTTTAAGTCAATTTAACCTAATATAATTGACTTTTTACTCATAATATGATAAAGTTTATTACGTACACAAAAGGAGGCAAGAACATGGCAACAAAATTAACAACTAAAAAACCGTTAAGTGGAAATAAAAGATCTCATGCTAAAAATGCTAGCAAAATGCAACAAAAACCAAATCTGCAAACTAGAATTATCAATGGGATTAAAGTTAGATTAAGTGCTAGAGAATTAAAAACTCTTAACAAAAAAGCAAAAAGCGAAGAAGTTAGTGCTAACTAAGAAAACATTTTTATATTAAGTGTTTTTTTTTGCAAAAAAAAGCACATTAAGTGCCTTTATTTAATAATTAACATCATATTTAGACATTGTGTTAAGAAAAAATTGTGTTTTATCTAGCTTAAGCATATCTTGAGGTGGTAACTCTTCGTTAATAATAGCGTCTTTATATTTATTAATAATTTCAGTATTTTCTGATGTATTAATATCAGTACCTAAATCAATAACTCTTGCTTCATTACTAATACAAAGTTCATTATTTAAATCACTAATATACATGAATACTAAATAGTAATTATCTTCTTCAAATAATTTTATTTCTTCTAACAATTCATAGCTTTTACCATCTTTAGTTAAACCACCACTTAGTGATACCACTATATCTTTATCAGAAGCAAGCTCACCTTTTAAATTTTGAATTACACGTACATTGAAATTTGTCAAAATTTGATAATCATCATCAGTTATATCAAAATAATCATAATCAATTATCTCGCCAGCTTTAATGATAGTAACGTATTTAGAAATTCCAACTAATTTCTCTGGCGTCGATAAATCATATGCAGAAGTTACTGCAAAATATTTAACAGGTAATCCTCTGTACTCTTCTCTAGTCATATTTAAGACAATAACTACTCCCACAATTAAAATTGCAACTACTCCTGCTACAATTAAAAAAATATTTTTTTTCATTTTAATTTCCTCTTCTCTAATTAATATAAATTATTATATGCATGCTTAAACGCTGCTTTATCATAAGAATTTAATGTAGTTCTACTCGTAACACTTGGATAAACTACTGATGTTGGATCATTTGGATTATGGTCTAACCTTAAAGCATGAGCTATTTCATGTATAGCTACATTTTTTTGTTTTGCTGAGCTAAAACTATCCATGAAATCCATTGCAAAATAAATATTACCATTAGAAGATGTTCTTCCAGCAATGCCACCTCCTAAGGTACCAACATCACTAAACTTTACATCTTGAATTATCCAAATTGTATCAGGCCTTATCATACCACTTTTTTGTGTATTCCATAAGTCTATAGCATAGTAAAGCGCTGTATTATATTTTGTTGAATCCTTGTAATCCAAATGGTTACCACTATCTACTAAATCCCAAGACAAATAGTTATAGGTAACAGCTTCAACAGATTTAATAGAAAGTATGCAAATTAATAAAAAAAACAAAGATGAAAATATTAATAAATTTTTCTTTTTTTTCATTTTTATTCCCTCTATATAATATTTACTAAATTTACATCTCCTTTCCAGTAAATATTTATACCTTTTGACTAGCTGTTAACAATACTATACTATATAACAACTAAAAGATATACAATCATGATACTTAATAAATTAAATTTAACACAATTTTACATTTTTTTTCCTAACTAGGTTTAAAAGTGCGAGAAAGGAACAAAAAAAACAATTTCAATAATTAAAATAAAACAAAGATGATTTTCAAACAAAATTTGAATAATTTTGAACAAAAAAACATGTTCATTACACATGTTTTAGTTTATTTATATTTTCTTCGTAATTATCGCTTTGACAAATATATGAGCCACTTATAACTGAAGTAATATCTAAATTACTCAGTTTTTTTATAGTTTGATCATTTATTCCACCATCAACAGCTATTTCAAATATTTCATTATTTTCTTCTCTAAATGTAGTTAACTCTTTAATTTTGGTAACAGAGGCATCAATAAATTTCTGCCCTCCTGCTCCAGGAACAACGCTCATTATTAGAACTTTATCAATGTGTTTATAATATTGTTTAAAAGAAGTTATATTTTCATCAGGATTTATAACAATGCCCACTGTAATATTCATCTCTTTAACTTTATTTATAAAATCAAAAGGGTCATAACTAGAACTAGGATGAAAATATATATTAGTAACACTATTATTATTTTTAAAGTATTTTAAATATTTTTCAGGATTACAAACCATAAAATGTACATCTAAATATTTTTTAGTATATTTAAAAATTACTTTTAAGTCTTTTTTACTAAAATTTTTATTTTCTACATAAAGTCCATCCATAATATCCATATGTATATAATCACTAGTAGTTTCATTAATTTTTAAAATAGTGTTTTTAAGATTATACTTACTACTTATATAACTTACTGCGACTTTCATGTATCTCCTTATAAAATTTCAAATAATTATCATATCTACTTTGAAGTATTTCATTATTTAAAACCGCTTTTTTAATTTCACAAACTTCTTTATCATGATTACAATCTCTATATTCACATTCATAATTGGAAAACTCAACAAAATAATTTTTAATATCCTCTTTTTTTAAATCAACAAAATCTACTGAAGAAAAACCTGGAGTATCTATTAAGAAAAAATCTGCTATTTTAAAAGCTTCACTATGTCTAGTAGTATGAACACCTCTACCTAGCGCTTTTGAAATAGGCTTAGTTTCTATATTTAAATCATTATCTAATTTATTAAGTAAAGTACTCTTACCAGCTCCAGTTTGACCAACTACGAAAGCCATTTTTTTACTTAAAACACTTTTTATATCATCTAACTGGTGATTTAAAAAAACCTCATAACCTATTTTTCTATAATAGCTTAAAAGCTCATCATATTCATTTTTTTTCTTCTCAGTTAATAAATCATATTTAGTAAAACATAAAATAGGTTTAATGTTCTTAGATTCAAATATTACTATTAATCTATCTAGTAAACTTAGTGATATATAAGGCTCTTTAAAACTAGTAATAATTAAAGCATTTTCTACATTTGCAACTGGTGGTCTTACTGATGTAACAGTTCTAGGTTCTATTTCTTCAATTATATTTGTATCAATATTAATTTTTACTTTATCACCAACTAAAGGGGAGATTTTTTGATGTCTAAAAATCCCCCTTGGTGTGCAGTTATAATCACCTTTATCAGTGCTCACTACGTATAAATTACTAATATTTTTAATGATTGTTCCTGCTTCTAACATGTTAATCTTCCTTTATAATACAATCAGATATATCACCAATATCTATTTGTTCATCAGTACAGTAATTATCTTCAGCATCATTCCCACCAGTTGATGCAATAGCAACTTTAATTACTAGCTCAGCTTCACTAGCAACAGTTGTATCAGCTTTTCTACTTTGATAAAAAACAGCACCCTCTTCATATTCATTTGTTTCAACTTCTTCAATAGTTAAAGTTAAACTATGTTTCTCAGTGAATTCTTCAACATCTTCTAAAGTATACCCTTCTGCTAAGAAATTTGGATATTTAGCATCTAATTTCGGAATGTATAAAGTAATTATATCTCCTTCACTAAGCTCTTTTCCTGCTTCTACAGATTGACCTATAATAATATCAGAATCGTAATCTACTTCTTCTTCACCTTCAGCTGGTTCTTCTATTTCTTGTTTTTCAATTAATACTTGCAGCCCTAAAGCTTCAAGTTTTCCTTTTACTTCAAGATAATTTTGATCAGTGTAATCTTCAATAACAAGTGCTGTATCACCAATGGATACATATAAAGTTACTGATGAACCTGGTTTTCTTTTATTACCTTCTAAAGGATTAGTTTTAATAATTTGGCCTTCTTCTATTTCTTTTGAAGCCTGCTCAATTATATCATCTTCAACAGTAAATCCTGCTTCTTGAAGTTTATCAATAGCCTCACTTGGCTCCATTCCAGAAACATCAGGAACTTCAATTAAATCAACATCTAAAAATGTAGTAAAAAAGAAAAATGCAGCAGTGACAACAACTACTAAACCTGTAAATATACTACCTAATATTACAAGAGTTTTATCTTGTTTTACCATATCTTGTTTTGTAATTTTCTTTGCTATGACAACATCCTCCTCTTCTTTTTCTTTAGTTTTCGTTTCTTTTGTTGGTTTAACTATTTTCATAACTTTAGTCTCATCATAATCTACTTCAGGAAATTTCAAAACTACTTTAGCTTCACTTTTTCTAGAATCTTTAAGACAAGTTTTTAAGTCTTCATGCATTTCTCTAGCATCTGCATACCTATTTTTAGGATTTTTAGCAGTAGACTTTATAATAATATTTTCAAGTGCTTGAGGTATATTAGGTAGTTCCTCTTTAATACTCGGAATATTTTCCTTTAAATGTTTAAGTGCAATTTCAACTGCGTTATCACCAGTATATGGAAGTTTACCTACTAAAAGTTCGTATAATACAATACCTATTGAATATATATCACTTTGAAGTGTAGATGTTTTACCCATTGCCTGCTCTGGTGGTAAATAATGAACACTTCCCATAACTGAGTTTGTTTGTGTAAGCTGAGTTGCAT
>CAYJFJ010000026.1:0-13938 GCA_964369845.1 uncultured Muribaculaceae bacterium
AATATAAAAAAACACACCACTTTCGTGGTGCGGTTCAAATTTCAATTTAGGAAAATAACTACAAGCGAGTTATTTTTTTTATATATTTTTTTATGTTAGGATAAGAACTAACAAGACGTTTAACTAAAAAGTTCTTTTTAAAATAATTAGAAACTTCTTTTTTAAATAAATCAGTATTATCCATTTTTACTATTTTTTTAATTTTACTCTTAAGATTCATAGCTAAAAAGAAAGATAAAATGTAATCAAAAATAAAGATTACTAAAAGTATTGTTCCTACAATATAAATAATATTATCAGAAGTATTAGTTATTAATGAAGAGAAAAAAGGATGCATAAAGTTAATAAGTAAAACTCCGGTAACTCCGAAAGAAATAAGTCTAAATAATTCTATTCTTCCATTTAAATTATATTTACATTTTGTATAGTCCCACCAAGTTATTTTGAAAATAACTTCCATTAAATAACTTGTGATATATTCTAAAATAGCACAAAATATAAAACTGAAAATAAAAACTAAAAATATATTAGTAGAAATATAAGAAACAATATATATTATTAATAAAGAGCCTATACCATATATTGGAATATAAGGGCCTATTAAAAAACCTCTGTTAAAAGATAACTTTTTCTCATCAATATATAAAGTAACAATTTCCATAACAGTTCCAATAACTGAATATATTAAAAAATATAAAAAAATATAATAAAACTCTATCATAATAACCTCTATGTTAAGGATAACATTAATACTTTACATTGTAAAGAAGGTTTTACTTGTAATATGTTACTTTTTAGAATATAATTAATTAACTAATAGAAAACAAAAAAGTTTTGCTTTAGACAAAAAAAGGGGGTTTTTAGACAAAAAAATCTTTGATTATGTCTGAAAGTGTTAATATTAAGTGTAAGGAGTAGTAATGGAATATAGTATATTAATTGTAGATGATAATAAAATAAATATCAAAATTTTAAGAAAATTATTAGAAAATTTGAATTTAAAGATAGATGAATGTTATGATGGACAAGAATGTGTAGAAAAAATAAAAGCAGGAAATAAATATGATTTTATACTAATGGATTTAATGATGCCAAACTTAGATGGGTATCAAGCTTTAAAAGTAATAAGAGATAATTTTAATTTAACTACTCCAGTTATAGCCGTAACAGCAGATGCAGTAAGCGGAGTAAAAGAAAAATGTATGCAACTAGGATTTAATGACTACATTACAAAGCCTGTGTATAAAGAACAATTAATAAATTCAATCGTAGATGTTTTAAGTAAAGCAAGTATGTGATATAATATCTACTGAGGTGCACTATGATAGTAATAGCTACAAATGATGAAATAAAATTAGCTGAAAAGTATAATTTAAATAATGAAGAAGTAATAAAAACTGGTGTTGGAGGTCTTAATGTAATTGAAAAATTAAAAGACATTGATAAAGATACACCAATTTTAAATGTTGGATATGTAGGAAGTAATAATATAAAAAAAGGTGAAATGGTAAAAATAGGTAAAACTAAGTTATATCACCCGAATGTTGAATATGACGAACCGACTTATAATTTAGAAGACGGAGAAATTTTATGTTTAACATCAAATGATTTCGTACTTTCAACAGAAATAAAAAAACCTGTAGTGTTCGATATGGAACTTGCTTATATTATAGCTCTTGGTTTTAAAAATGTAAGAAGTATAAAAGTAGTAAGCGATAATTTAAGTTATAACGAGTATGAAGATTCTATAAAATAGTTAAAAGACTATTTTTTTTCTATGTAATTAAGTTTTGTTTAAGAAAAAAAAGATAAAATAAGAAAAAAGGAGATTTATGAAAGTATTATTAGTAGAAGATCATAAACATATGGCATATGCAATTGAACAAATATTAAAAAAAAATAAATATATAGTAGACATAACATTTGATGGTAGAAGTGGTTTAGAGTTTGCTCTTGAAAATGAATATGATGTAATTATTTTAGATGTTATGTTACCATTTCTAGATGGATTTGAAGTATTAAAAGAACTTAGAAAAGAAAAAAAAGAAGTACCGGTACTAATGTTAACAGCAAAAAGTGAAGTAGTAGATAAGGTCAAGGGTTTGGACTGGGGAGCAGATGATTACTTACCAAAACCATTTGAAATAGATGAGTTATTAGCGAGAATTAGATCTATTACAAGAAGACAAGGAACTATAAAAGATGCTAATTTAAAATATTCGAATATAGAAATAGATAAAAATGATATGAAGTTAATATGTGAAAACAAAAAAATAGATTTGACTTTAAAAGAATATCAACTTTTAGAAATGTTTATGCAAAAACCTAATATTGCAATATCAAAAGATACGATAATAAATAAGATATGGTCATATGATAAAGTAGTAATAGATAATAATATTGAAGTTTATATTTCATTTTTAAGAAAAAAACTAAGTTCATTTGACACAAGTGTAAAAATTAAAACTATACGAGGACTTGGATATAAAATAACAGGAGATGACAATGTTTAAGAAATTAAGAAATAAATTATTGTTAATAAACTTGTTAACAATCTCACTTGTAATGTGCGTAGCATTTACAGTAATTTACGTAATTACTTATAACAATATTTATACAGAAAACTTAGAAGAAATAAAAAAAGTTCCATTTAATTCTTTAACAGCCTTTAAGGATCCTATAGTTTCTGAAGGAAATGAGGAATTAAATGAAGAAGAGAGATACTATTTTGAAAGAAATGCATCATTTAACTTAGTAATAAACACAGAAAGTAATTTGATAGATAAAATATTATCATATTTAGATTATGAAGAAGAAGTTTATGATGAAATATTAAGTGAAACACTAAATTCTGATTCTAAAAAAGGAGAAGTAACCTATCAAGATAAAGTTTGGTTATACGAAGTATATAACTCACATTCACTAGAATCATCAGATTATTATAGAATTACATTTTTAGATATTACGGAAGATAAAGAAATGTTGAATAGTTTATTAATTACATTGGTGTTGATATTATTATTTCTAACAATTATAATATTTTCAATAAGTTTGTACTTTGCAAATAAATCTATAAAACCTTTAGAAGCAATGTGGAAAAAACAAAAACAGTTTGTAGCAGATGCAACTCATGAGCTTAAAACTCCATTAACAATAATTAATGCCAACACTGATTTAGTTTTATTAAATAATAAAGAAAAAGTAGAATCTCAAAAAAAATGGCTTGAATATATAAAGTATGAAACAAAAGGGATGAATAAGTTAATAAATGATTTATTAAACAGTGCAAAGGTAGAAGAAGAAAAATTTGAAATAAAAAAAGTAAATGTTACAAATTTAACAGAAGACTTATTATTATCATTTGAAACATTAATTTATGAAAAGAATATAAAGCTAGTTAAAAACATAAATAAAAATATATACAGTAACACTAGTGATGAAAAACTAAGGCAAGTAATGGTAATACTGCTGGATAACGCTATTAAATATACAAATGAAAAAGGCGAAATTAAAGTTAGTTTAAAAGAAGAAAGAAAAAAAATTATATTCGAAATAGAAAATACTGGTACTGGAATAACTGAAGAAGATTTACCACATATTTTCGAAAGATTTTATAAAAGTGATAAAGCTAGAACGAATAATAATTCTAATAGTTATGGATTAGGTTTATATATAGCCAAAACAATAATAGGTAAACTAAAAGGTGATATAAGCGCAGAAAGTTTAAACGGAAGAACTAAATTTAAAATTAAAATTAAAATTTAAATTTAGTTTTTATTTTCAAAAAGTTATCACAAATTTAACATTTAATTATTACATTAAAATTATATACTTAATGTGTAGAAAGGAGAAGGATAGATAAAATAAAAAAATAGAAATCGATAAAAAAATAAATATATATATAAGAAAGGAAAGAAAATAAAATTATACGAAAATTTAAGTTTAATTAAAGATTAATGAAGTATAATTAAATCAGTTAGGAAGGTGATTAATGTTAAAAAGAAAAACAAAAAACAAAAAGCATAAATAAAATAAACAAATAAATAAACTCTCAAAACAAAACAAAACAAATAAATAAACTCTCAAAACAAAACAAATAAATAAACTCTCAAAACAACACAAAGAAACTCCAAATTCTTTACAAGATGTATTTAATAAAAAAATAAAACCTCATACTGGTTAAGTATAATATAAAGTATAAATAAAATTAAATACATAAAGTATTACATATATAAGTAATGCTGAAGACCAATTTCTTGGTCTTTTTTTTTATGTTAAAATTTGATAAAATGGTATAAAGAAGAGGAGAAGAAGATGAAAGATAACATTATATATGGAATCATACTTATAATTGTAGGATTTTTAGTTTTAGGAAATCAACTTGACTACTGGGAACTTGAATTATTTTTTGAAGGTTGGTGGACATTATTTATAATAGTGCCAGCAATAGTTAGTTTAATAAAAAAAGAATGGATAACGGGACTTATAGCACTGTTGATGGGGATAATGTTTTTATTAGCAGCAAATGATATTATAGATTACAAATTAACTTTTCCAGTATTTTTAATAGTGATAGGTTTTATAATTATATTTGGTAAAAAAATTGATGTTAAAGAAATTACAAATAGTGATTATTCAGCAATTTTTTCAGGGAATAGTAATAAAATACAAGGTGAGTTAAAAGATACTTCAGTATTCACAATATTCGGTGGAGTAGATTTAGACTTAAGAGAAGCAAAAATAGATAAAGAAGTAAATATAAGTTGTGTTTGTATATTCGGAGGAATAGACATAATAGCTCCAAAAGATACTGAAGTAATTGTAAAAGGAACACCTATATTTGGAGGAATAGAAAATAAAGTAGCATCACAAAGTAAAAATAAAATAATAATTAATACAACTTGTATATTCGGAGGAATAGAGATAAAATAAAATAATTTTATCTTTTTTTTGTATTTAAGGTTTCTTTAAGTTTTTTTTAATACAATAATTATGAAAAGAGGAAAAAATGAAAAAAAATATGTTTAAAAGAGCATGGTTAAACATAACTAGAAAGAAAAATAAATCAATAATTTTAATTATCATTATGTTTGTAATTGCAAATTTAGTATTAGCATCGCTTGCAATTTCTAATTCAGTAGAAGAAAGCACAGCTTATGCGAAAAAAACTTTAGGAAGTGAAGTATATTTAAATGCAGACATGGAAAAGATAAGGTCAGAAATGACAGGCATGATGGGTGGACAAAATTCTAACTCTATGGAAAATGCAGACATATCATCTATGGCTGGAATGATATCAAGGCCTGAAATAAATATAGATATGGTAGAACAAATAGCGCAGCTTGAATATGTAAAAGATTACACATATAGCATAACTGCAAGTTACGAGCCAGTAAATTTTGAGTTAATTGAAGTTGAAACTAATAGTTTTGGCGGAAGAGAAAACTTCAGTATGGGAAATATGATTACTGGAATTAACTCATATGCATTTGTACCTGGAGTAACATCAGGACAAATAGAAATAACAGAAGGAACATACTTTGATGAAACAACTACTGATTCATTAATAATATCTTATGAATTAGCAGAAGAAAATGAGTTAGCAGTAGGAGATATTTTAGAACTTCAAAATACAGAATCAGAAGAAGTATTTGAATACGAAATTATAGGTATATTTTTAGCTAGTGAAGAAGGTTATGAAAATAGTATCTATATGAATATAGAAAGTACAGAAAACTTATTAAGTGAAGAAATGTACAACAATGGTGATTATTCAGTTAGCAGTGTAATATATTATTTAAATAATCCAGAATTAAGTGAAGAATTTATAGAAGAAGCAAATACCTTTTATGATTTTGAAAGTTTAAATTTAACATTAGATATAGATAATAGTGCATATGAGCAAATGGCTGGTCCTTTAGAGTCTGTTGGATCATTTGCAACAACTATAATGATAGTAGTAATAATTGCAGCGGTATTAATTATAGCTTTAATTATAAATAATAATATAAAAGATAGAAAATACGAAATGGGAGTATTAATGAGTCTTGGAGCGACAAAACTTAATATTCTAGGCCAAATTTTAATAGAACTTGTAGTAGTAGCAACGGTAGGATTCATTTTATCGATGGCTACAAGTTCAATAATAGCTAGTGGTTTATCATCATCACTTTTAGAAAGTCAATTAGAAATGGATGAAAGTCAAAGTGAAAATAATTTTGGTAGACCAACTGTAAGTGGAGGTGGTATGCCAGGGGGCATGACTACTAGTAACAATAGCGATGTAGAAGTTATTGATGAGATAGATGTAAGCGTTAGTTTAGGAGAATATGGAGTTTTATTTGTAGTAGGCTACTTAATAGTAATTATGGCAATGTCTATGCCTGCAATAAATATAATGAAATATGAACCAAAAACTATTTTAACAGGGAGGGAATAATGAATAAGTTAGAAGTCCAAAAATTAAAATACTCATACGATGATGGCGATAAAGAAAATATAGTATTAAAAAATATAGATTTAACTTTTGAATCAGGAAAAATGTATGCAATAGTAGGAGAATCTGGATCTGGAAAGACAACATTAATCTCACTTTTATCAGGATTAGATAGTATTCAAGAAGGAGATATTAAATTTAATGAAAAAAGTATTCTTGATATAGGAAATGCTAAATTTAGGTTAAAATATGTTAATATAGTATTTCAGTCTTACAATTTAATAAATTATATGACAGCTAAAGAAAATGTTGAAGTAGGTATAGATTTTTCTGGAGTAACGCATGAAAAAGATTATGTGTATGAAATGTTAGAAAAAGTAGGAATTGATAAAAATAAAGCAGATAGAATGGTTCTTAAATTATCAGGGGGAGAACAACAAAGAGTAGCAGTAGCAAGAGCATTAGCATCTGATGTACCTATCATAGTAGCAGATGAACCTACTGGTAATTTAGATGAAGAAACAGAAAAAAAAGTCATGAAGTTATTTAAAGACATGACTAATGCAGGAAAAATAGTAATAATAGTAACACATTCAAAAAATGTTTCAAATTATGCTGACATAGTTTATAAAATGAAAAAAGGAAAAATAGAAAATTAAAACCAAAGAAAATTAATCTTTGGTTTTTTCATTTGTACTTATATAAATATCTTTTACAGCAATTGTAGGTGAACCAATAAAAGATGAAGAAAATTCTAAGTCGTTAAATACTTCATCAACGTTAGAAAATAGCTCAAACAAAGTAGTGTTAATAATAAAAGAGTCAATAGCCTTTTTAGTATTATTTTTTATATAAAAACCTTTACTTTGAATAGAAATAGTACCTGTTTTAGTGTTGATACCACTGTGTAGACCGGCAACACTTGTTACTAAAACATAATCATTTTTATAACTATTTAGAAAGTTTATATTAATATCCGATGGTTTAATATATAAATTTCTAACACCATAATTATTTCCGGTAGAAGAAGTGTTTTCTAATTTAGCAGACTGATTATTATGAAGTTTTAAAACGAATTTTCCGTTATCAACAATAGTTTTACAAAAAGTTTTAGTTCCTTCAGTATCAAATAATCTAGTACCTGGATAAGATCTATTAGTAGGGTCTTCAATTATAGTTATTTTTTCACTAAAAATTTTCTCATCAAATTTATTAGAACAAACAGAAAGCTTTGATTTAATATTTTTAGCATCAAACATGTTTTTGAATGTAGTTAAAATACTAGCAACAACACTAGGAGTTAATACTAAATTATAATTTTTACTAGGTAATAAAATTACATCTAATCTATCGTATAAATCAGTTATTTCTTTTTCTACTTTAGAATATATCTCATCTAAATTAAAAGAAATATCAGTAACAGAAAAGTAACTAACTTCATTAATATCATTGTCTTTTAAAGTTACTTCAAAGAAAAATATAAAAGTATTATTTGAGTCAAAAGAATCTACTTTATTATTTTTGATATTATAAGAAGAAGTTAAATGGTAAAAATTACTATTGATAAATGCAATTTTAGAATATTTATCTCTTAAATTATTAAGTTTAGTAAGAAAAAAAATTATTTCTTGATAATCAACTTTCTCAAAAGAAAGTCTATCAGAGCAAACTTGTTCAGTGGCAAATGAAGAATCATCATCGTTATCTAAAATATTGGCCATTTCTTCCAAAGTTTTAATATTTTTTTCATAATCTAATATATCTTCAGTAATTAAAGAAACATATTTACCATTAATTTTACTTTTTAAAATATATTTACTTAAATCATTTATACCAAAATCTTTTAAAGAATCATTAAGTACATTTATCGAAACTTCTTTAACATTATTTTTAAAAACTTCTATATTTTTTTCTAAGTATTTACTAATTTCCATCATTACCTCCTACTAAAATTTCTGATACTTTAATAGTGGGCTGTCCTATTGTAACAGGAACACTGCCGCTAGCAGCTCCGCACATACCTTCACCAAAGTCTAAATCATCACTAACCATTTCTACTTTACTTAAAATATCAAGAGCACTTCCTATTAAAGATACTTCTTTTATAGGTTTAGTAACTTTTCCATTTTCGATAATGTAACCAAAATTAACAGTAAAATTAAATTCTCCAGTATTAGGTGAAACACTACCACCACCCATATCAACAGCGTATAAACCGTAATCTATAGACTTAATCATATCATCTACTAAGTCACTTCCTTTCTCTAAATAAGTATTGTTCATTCTGGAAATAGCAGGAAGTTCAAAAGATTCACGCCTTGCAGAACCTGTTGAATTATTATTAAGAAGCTTGCTATCACATACATCAGTTAAATAATCGGTTAAAATACCATTTTTAATTAAAATATTTTTCTTAGTTTTAATACCTTGATCATCGTAATAAGTAGTCCCGTATAAGTTAGGTATAGACCCATCATCTATTATAGTAACTTTTTTGCTAGCAACTTGTTTATTGAGTTTATTACTTAATATAGAAGTATTATCTACAATTGAGTAAGATTCAAGTGCGTGTCCACATGCTTCGTGGAAAATAACAGCACCAAAACCAGGACCAATAATAACAGGCATTTGTCCACCTTTAAAAGGTGAAGTATGTAGTTTATCTATAACTTTTTTACATACTGTCTCAGCAAATTTTTCGAAATTTGTACTAAATATAAAATCAGTAACATCACTTTTCCCTGGAGCAATACTTGCACTAGCAGTTTTATCATTTTCTTTAGCTATTAAAGTAATGCTTAATCTAGAGTAAATGCGTTTATCAGAAGTTAATTCATTATTATTTATTACTTTCATAATTTGATTAGTCTCAGATAAACTCACATTTACTTGAATAATTCTTTTATCGTAATTTCTGCAGTAATCATTTATTTTTTTTAAAAACTCTTTTTTATCTACATCATTATAATTAATAGTTAAATTATTAATGAAATTTGGACTTTCTTTATAAGTGATTTCTTCATTTAAAGAGTTTACTTTATCAAAATTCTTACTAATAGTATTAATACTATCAGTTATGTTTTCAAAATCATTAATTGCACAAAAGTATTTTTCATTTCCTTTTAAAACAGTAATTGAAGCTCCTTTTATAAAGTTGTTATTGACTGAATCTAATCTATTATCTAAAAAAGAATAAACTTTTTTAGAAGTTTCTTCATAAAAAACTTCATGATAGTTAGCATCAAAATTTTTAATTTGTTTATATATATTTATTAAAGCTATGTTGTTCATATGACCTCCATATTAAGTATACAATATATTTATGGTTTTATAAAGAAAAAAAGCTTTACATAATTTTTAAAAAAAATCTCCATATTTTAAAATTTTATGATATAATTTTAAAGGTATTATAGGAGTCATATGAAAAAAATAGCAATTTTAAGTGATATACATTCAAATGCAAAAATTTTAAAAGCAATGTTGAAAGATTTAGAAAAAGAAAATATAGATGAATACATTTTTTGTGGTGATTACATAACTGATGGTTTTGAAAACAATGAAGTATTAGATATAATTAAAAATTTATCTACTAATGTAGTTTTAGGGAATAGAGAAATTTCAGTAATAAATTATGATGGATCGTCATGGGAAGAAAGTGTACAGTGGGGGCCATCACTTTATGCATATAAAGATTTAAGAAAGGACAACTTAGATTATATAAAAAGTTTACCACTTACTAAAATAATTGAAGTAGAAAACGTAAAGATTTGTTTTTCACATATAAATCCAGTAGCTAAGAAGAAAAATATAACTGAAAATTCAGAAGAACATTTCGATGAAATTATTTCTAAAATAAACGCAGATGTATTTTTATTTGGTCATTCACATATTCCATTTGCTAAAGAATATCGAAATAAAATATTCATTAATCCAGGATCTGTATCATATACGAAAGACTCGGCTAAGTCTACATGTGGTATTTTAACTATTTCAAATGAAATAACTTACAAATTAAAAATGTATAATAGAGATATAAATCAAATTAAAAAATATTATACAGAATCCAATTATTATAAAAAATGTCCGGAGTGGAGCAATATATTAATCCATTCTTATCAAGATGGAATAGATCACTGCTCTGGATTTGTAGACTTTATGATTAATCAAAATATAACAAACGTTGATGAAGTATGGAGTAGAAAATTCAATGAATATATGAATCTAAAAGAATTAGAAATTCATTAAATGTAAAAAAGTGTAAACTTAACAAAAATAAACAAAATAACTATTGTAAATGAAGTGTTTATATTATAAACTTATATTGTAGAAGGAATATATATAAACGAGAATAAAAAGGGTTATATGACTTTGTAACTAGTCCTTCTCCTTCAAGGAAACTACATTTTAGTAGTTTTTTTTATTTTGTCACTATAAAGTCACTTTAAATTGATATAATATTAATGAAAGAAGGATTTTATGGAAATTTTAAGAGTAGAAAATTTAGTTAAAACTTATAAAAGTGGAGATGATGAAGTAAGAGCAGTAAATGATACTAGTTTTTCGGTTAATAAAGGAGAATTCGTAGCTATAATAGGAGCTTCAGGTTCAGGAAAGTCAACACTTTTACATTTAATTGGAGGTGTAGATAAACCTACTAGTGGTAGAGTATTAATAAATGGAACTGATATATATTCGCTTAATAAAGATAAACTAGCAATATTTAGAAGAAGACAAATTGGTTTAATTTATCAATTTTATAATTTAATACCTATATTGACAGTTAAAGAAAATATAACATTGCCTAGAGATTTAGATAACATTAAAGCAGATGAAAACAGATTAGATGAATTAGTTAAGATTTTAGGTTTACAAACAAGATTAAATCATTTACCAAATGAATTATCTGGAGGAGAGCAACAAAGGGTATCTATTGGTAGATCACTTATAAATACACCATCAATTATTTTAGCTGATGAACCAACTGGTAACTTAGATAAAAAAAATTCAGATGAAATAGTATCACTTTTAAAGTTATCAAATGAAAAGTATAAACAAACAATAATAATGATTACACATGATTTAGAAATTGCAAGGAATGCTGATAGAATTATAACTATAGAAGATGGTAAAATCATAAAAGACGAGGCATCATATGAATATTCTAAATAAACTTACTAAAAAAAATTTATTACTGAATAAGCAAAGATCAATAGTAACAATTATAGGAATAATCTTATCTTGCGCACTTATTACAGCAGTATTTAGTTTAGTAACATCATTTCAAGAAACAATGATAATTTCATCACTAAAAAATTATGGTAATAGACATGTAACATTTTATGATGTTGCAGCCGATGAAGTTAAGTATATAACGAATAACAAAGATGTGCAGAAAACATATCTATCAAATGAAGAAGTATTTAAGTTAGATGATTCTTACAGTGATCCATACAATATTAATTTTGGGTCTATCATAGGTATAGAAGCTGAAGGTCTAAAAGACTTAAAAAATCTTTTGGTAGATGGAACAGTTCCAACAAATAGCAATGAAATAGTTATAGATTATTACACATCAGATGAATTAAATATAAGCATTGGTGATACTATCACAGTTGAAAAAGGAATTAGATATGATGAATATGGAAATGTAATTGATGATGGTTATACAATTATCGAAAATGAAGTATTTATATCAAGTCAAACAGTAACATATAAAGTTGTTGGTATATCACCATACCATACCTTTTTTAGAAATGATTACAGTTTTAACTTTTATACTTATGTAGAAAAGGTGACTACAGATGCAAATGTTCACGTTTTATATAATAATCCAGAAAATTATGAAGAAATTACAACTCAAATCAATGACGCTATAACTGATGAAAATGAAGGAAATTATGGGTTTTCATATAACAGTGAATACTTAAGATGGGCAGGATATAGTACTAGCGATGAGATGAATAATATTTTATATTTATTAGCTGGTATAGTAGCATTTATAATAATAGCGACATCAGTATTTTGTATAAGAAATTCATTTGCAATATCAATGAATGAAAAAATAAAGCAATACGGAATGTTATCAAGTATGGGAGCTACATCAAAACAAATTAAAAAAACTGTATTAAAAGAAGGATTTTATTTAGGATTAATAGGAATTCCACTAGGTATTTTATTTGGAGTATTGGCTGCGTTTATTTTAGTCTTTTTAATAAATTATTTATTACAAACAGAAGCAATAGGTTTTCTATTTGTACTAAAAATATCTATTGAAGCAGTTATATTAAGTATTGCATTAACAATAATAACTATATATTTATCAGCGATAGGAAGTGCAAGAAAAGCAAGTAAAATAACAGAAATTGAAGCAGTAAAAAATCAAAGAGAAATAAAAATCAAAAACAAAAAAATTAAGTGTCCTAAATACATTGGTAAATTATTTAAAATAGGTGGTATATTTGCCTATAAAAATATGAAAAGAAATAAAGTGAAATTTAGAACAACTATTATATCTTTATACAAAGATGATAGCAATGTTGTTCTTGCTTATTCCAAAAAGATAGGCTTACAGATACAAGAAAATTATGAAAATAAAACTGACGATTGCTATCAAAAGCTATCGGATAGGTGCGATAGCATAATGTTGTTATACCCAAATTCCTCGCTTTTGCATTTACTAAAAAACTATAAAGATGATTTTGCAAGGCAAGGTGGAGGGCTATTTATACAAAATCAGATTTACCCTAATACGGAAGCAGAATTTGAAATAGTGCATCGAAATATTAAGGAACTTACCTTAGAGGTGTATCGTGTACATGACTCTATCGAACGGCATATTGGTAATGTTTTACCTTGGGTAAATACTGATCGTATTGATAGTAAAAAAATAACAATAGATAAAGATGCAGAAGTGGTATGGGCAAAAAAAATAAAGTTAAACGGTCCTTTGAATGTTTATAAAACTACACCATGCACAATTAAGATAAAAGAAGTGGGCGATTATGCCTTGGTGTGTAAAAATGAGGAAGGGCGCGAGATTAGTAAGTCCTTGTTTTCGGTTAGTAGTGTTGGTTTTGTATTAAAAACAACAGCTAAAACACCGCAAGTATATGCTGCTGATTTTATGACAGGAAAACCTTTGCCGGAGGTGGAGTTAATAGCTTGGCGAAATAATTCGAATATGCGATTATCGGAGGACGTAAGGATAAATGGCCTTACAGATTTTTTTAGAGGGCATGAGCATAACGACTCTTGGTATAAGGTAGGTATTAAACATGGAGAGGATATATATGCAAAGCCTATTGTAACTAAATTCTATCATCCTATTTTATCCACTAACAAAGATGAATTAGCCATATATACCGATCGTCGTAGATATCAACCAGGAGATACTATTTTCTTTACGGCTGTATTACACTCAAAAGGTAGTAATTCGCAACTTAAAGAAGGTGTTGAACATACATTTATACTTCAAGCTCCAAGTTATTATAAAACACAAATAA
>CAYJFJ010000027.1:0-12234 GCA_964369845.1 uncultured Muribaculaceae bacterium
CTCAAAATTGACTTATTTTTTACTTAGTTTTCAAAGATCATTTTGCACCGCTTTTTCGTTGGTGCATAAGTAATATACCATTTATATTTTACTGTGTCAACAAAAATTGTCGATTTTTTTTATTTTTTTTGTTTTTTTGTAAAATTTGAATTTTTCCTAACTAATTACAGCGTTTTTTTTTGTTTTTTTATTTCGATAAACTTTCTTTTGTACTCTTCTATATCTTCTTTTTTAAATGGAAATTTATTATTTTTTTTCATTTCTACTAACTTTTCCAATTCGAATTTTACTATTTCATCTAATTCTAGACTATAATTCATTTTTCTTTTATGATATTGATATTCGTTTTTGTCTAAAATTTTATATTCTCCATCTGGAAAAACTCTTAAATCTAAATCATAATCTATATATTTTATTATATTGCCATCTATTAAATAAGGTGATGCTATATTACAGTAATAAAAAATCCCATATTTTTTAAATTGACAAATTATATTAAACCAATTTTTTTTAAAGAAAAATAATAGTGCTGTTTCATTAGTTTTATATGATCTTCCATCTCCTTCCGTAATAATAGTTTCTTTATTTGCACAAACAATCATTTCATTTGTAATTTCTAATATTGTAGCTTCTTCACTTACACTATGCAAACTCCCGTCGTGCTTGTATGCTTGTACTTTAATTTTGCTTCCTATTTTCATATCGTTTCCTATCATATTTTAATTATACTATAAGTGAACATAAAAAAAAATCAAATTAATGATTTTATTTTAATAATTCTATTGCTTTGTTTAATTGGCTATCTATTACATCTATTACATTCAGTTCTTCATCTGTTATATATTCTAGTTCCACTACATAAGTTGGCGTTATTCCAACCTCATCTATACATATTCCGTTTGGTGTATACCACTTAGCTGATGTATACTTTGCTGTGTTTCCATCTGATGTAACTAGTGTTTGTTGAACTTTACCTTTTCCATAAGTTTGAGTCCCAACAGTTATTGCTCCATAACTGTCCATTAATGCTGCTGCCAATATTTCTGAAGCTGATGCACTTGACTCATTTACTAAAATTACTACAGAATAATCTTTACTCTCTTTTGTTTCATCTATCACTTTATTTAAACCATCGTTATCTTCTAAACTGTAAATTGTTTTTCCCTCTTCAAGAAAAATCGAAGCCATATCAAATGTTTCAGTTAAATATCCTCCTGAGTTGTACCTCAAATCTATAATTAACGAATCCATTCCGTCACTTTCTAATGACTCCAGCGCTTTTGCAAAATACTTATCTACATCTTTAGAAAATGAATCTACAGCTATATAACCAATATCTGTTTCTTCTATCATTTTATATACTACTGAATTATTCAATGTTGTCTTTTCTATTTGAAAGTTCAATTTTTCACCTAGTCTATCTATTTCTATATATACAGAATTTTCTGCATTTCCTATTATTACCGCTATATAGTCCGTATTATCCAATGATATTTCATTGTTATTAACTTTAGTGATGATATCTCCTGATTTAAGACCTGCTTTTTCTGCCGGAGAACCTTCTAACACACTTACTATATTATTAGCTTCTATAGTGATTCCTATTCCTTCATATGAACCATCTAATTGATCTTCTAAAAGTTTTGTCTCGTCATCTGATAAAAATGTAGTATATTCATCTCCCAAATAATCTAACATTGCTGCTGTTGCCGCTTCTAAAAGACCTTCTTTATCATCACCTGAGTAGTTTTCCATTGCTTCTTTTGCTACATTTAACATTCCTACTTCATCTACCTCACCGTAGTACTTTGAAGTTATAGTTGAATATATATTTAAAAATTCAGATAAATTTTCATCGTTCATCACTTCTGTGTAAGTCATTCCACTTGTACCTTTATAGTTGTTGTTTAAAATAACTCCCGTTGTACATGCTGAAATTAATGATGTTATTATCACAATCACTATTACCGTTACGAGATTAAATCCCTTTTTCATTTTATCACCATCTCTATTTTAACATTATCATAAAAAAAAAGGAAGTTAATTCCCTTCGCTTTCATTTAAAATATTTTCAATATCTTCTAAAGTACTATAATATTCTTCCATTTTACCTTCTTCTACTTTAATTAAAGTTAATTCACCTAATGTTAATTCACTTATATTTGCAGGATTAGTATTCTCTTCTTCATTTTCAAGTAATAAATAATCTTTATTAAAATTGTCATCTGTATTTAAATAATATACACTTAATGAATCTTCTGATGCCATATATACATTTACCAAATTAGCATAATATGGTGCTTTTGTAGAATCACTACTATATGATAATACATAATACTCTTCTTCTGATTTAGAAAGCATTGTACCTACAGTAACCATATCATAAACTACACTTCCTGTTTGTGAATCAGAATAAGGTAATCTAACATCACCATCATTTATTACATATTTCGTAAAAAAGAAAATTGCAATAACTATTACTACAATTGTAATAAGTATAATTATGAAATTCCTAATTTCAGCTTGTTCATCAGTCATTATATTTTTTTCTTTTTTTATTTTATTTTGTTTTATTTTAGAATTTTTATTTGACATTTTAACCTCCATAGATTAATTATAATTCATTTTCTTTTTGAAATCAATTAAAAAAGCCAGCATTTGGCTATTTTACTGATGAAACTGTCATTCCAGGTGACATCGATTCTGCAATTGATACCATTTCTTCATTAGTTAAGTCATTACTTAATAAGTAATAATCTACTTTATTTTTTGTAAAGTATATTGAATTTGTACTCATTGCTCCTATTGTATCTGTTAACATGGTCGGATTTCCATTTATAGGTATTATTTCAAATTCGGAGCTTGTTGATGCATTTTCCTGTACCAATATAAAATTTTTATCTCCACTAAACGTTAATATAACTCTATTTGAATTATCTGTCGTAATTTCCTCTGTAGATGTTAATGATGTATTTTCTGGTATATAAAGTGGATATGCTATATCTTCTAATGATGAAGTCGGTTCATTTTGCGTTGTACATTCATTAATACAATTTTCGTCTTCTTCGCACTTTTCTTCACATGTTGTTTGATCTATATAATTTTCTATGCTAAAAGTTTCTTCTTTTAAATCAGGTTTGTAATCTACTTTAGTGAAATCCACTTTTATACTAATGTTATCGTTTTTATCATATACTTCCACTTTTTCTGGCACCATATTTTTATCAAAATATATTTTTTGATAAACTAAATTACTATTATTTGGATAATTTACTTTTGCTTTTACAGTATACCCTTCTTCAGATTCACTAAATTCTTTTTCATCATCACTCGTTATATCATTTACTAGTGATGCTAGTAAATACGCTTGAGATGAATTTTCTGGCCACACACTGTCAAATTTAAAACTTTTATTTAAACTTGGAGTTATGATGTATACTCCTTCTTCATTTCTTAATATTATTTGTTCATGGTTATTAGTTTCGTTAATTAACACTACTTTATAATAGTCATCTTTTAAATAACTACTTTCTAGTGTATAGTTAAATTCATCATCACCATTATAAATTACCATTTTACCATTTAATAAATATGAATCTGTCGAACTAACTTTATCCTCGAATTTTTTTATTAGTTCTGTTTCAGTATCACTACTACAACCTGTAACTAAAATTAATAAACTCAAACAAGTTATAAATATTTTTCTCATTTTACCTCATTCCTTTATATAATATATTTTTCAAAAACTGAAATTATTCTTTAATTTGAATAAAACAACAAATTTTGTTAACAATATACTTGAAGGATGGTTTTATGATAATAATTCAAAAAATAACTTTAGTGTTTACTATTATAGGAGCACTAAACTGGGGATTAATTGGTTTTTTTGATTTTAATTTAGTCGAAACTGTATTTGGATCTATTGAAATGCTTCCTAGCATTATATATGGTATCGTTGGTATATGCGGACTTATTAACATCGGAATTTTATTTCAAACTTTTGAAGAATAAAAAAAATTGTTAGTTTTCTAACAATTTTTTTAACTTATTCTTACTTGTACTGTACTCGAAACTACATATGTAACCATTGGATTGTTGTTTTCTATTTTAACTTCCACTTCATGGTCACCTTTATCTAGTCCTGTTAAATCCACATACGCTACTATATCTTCAACATTAATTGAGTTTATAACACTAGCTACACCTTTAACTTGAACATTTATAGAATCTATTGATATTAAGTTTGCACTTAAGTCAGCAGATAAACCTCTTGGAGTTATCTTGTCTCCTATATCCACAGTTTTTTGTTCTTCGTCTCCGAATGTAACTGAAATTTTAACAGTATCTTGTGACATATATCTTACACCTGATGGTTTTTTCAGTGACACATTATAATTTTTAACGCTATCTTTTCCCAGTCCATCAATATCTATAGTTACTGGAACATCTATTATACTATCTAAATCTTCTTTTTCTCCATAAACATCTAATGAATACGAATCTTTACCATCTATTTGTATAGCAGCTATTGCTTTTCCTGCTATTAAAGTTCCACTTGTTTGCACTGATAATGGTAAACTTTTTTTGTAAGAATCTAAAGTAACAGTGGCATTAACTACATTAGGTACTATTTCAATATTTTCTAAAATTTCACCTTTGTTACTATATGCTACTAAATCAACTTCTTCAAGTGTATATGTACCAGCTTCAGTTAATTTACTGTCTGATAAATCTACTAATGCTCTTACTGATGCTATTTCAGATAAACCTTCTTCACTACCTTTAACAACAACTTCTGTTTTATCTAAAACAACAGTTTTTACAGATAATGTTGGATCTAAACTATCTACATTTAATAAATCGTATGTTAAAGAAGCAGTATCACTAACTTTTTCCTTAATTATTACGTTTGAATAACCTGGGTCTAACTTATATGTTAAATTATTAACTGATTTAGTATACTCAAATTCTACTTTATATGGTGAATCACTTGCAGTATAATCAGTTAAATCTAATATTACTTCATAATCATTTAACTGTTTTGCTAAGTAAATATCACTTCTTCTACCACTTATAGTAATATCCACTGTTTCAGGCACTCCCTCAACAACGTAAACTTTATTATTATATTGAACTTTAACTGCTACATTACTTATTACTTCAGCTTGACTTTCAACTAAATTTATTACTTTAAAGTCTATAGCTAAGAAACATCCTATAGCTAATACTAATGATAAATACAATAAAAATTTCGGATTATTTAGATATTTATCTATTGAGCCTCTACTTTTGTTTAGATTTTTTTTGAAAAAATAAATGAATCTACTAATTGGTAAAACTAATAATTTATCAATTACATTATATATTGCTTTAAAAAATTTACGCATTTAATTCACCTTCTCCTTCGTCATCTGCATCAAAGAACACTTCAGCTTTTGGACTTAAAGCTTCTGTTAAATGCATTCTAAATTCTTCTAAGGATAAATTATAGTTTAACTCATTATTTAAAGCTACACTAACTCTTCCTGTTTCTTCAGAAACAATTAATGCTATTGCATCACTTTCTTCAGCAATTCCAAGTGCCGCTCTATGTCTAGTACCTAATTTTTTAGATAAATTAGGATTCATACTTGTTCTAAATACTGTTCCTGCACATGTTATCTTATCCCCTTGAATGATAATTCCTCCATCATGTAGTGGTGAATTTGGGAAGAAAATAGTTTCTAATAAATCTGTTGTTAAATCTGCATAAACTTTTGTTGAAGATTCAATGTATTCTTGTAAAGATACTTCTCTTTCAATTACAATTAACGCACCTGTTCTACTTTTAGAAAATCTTTCAACAGTTTTCATAATTTCACTAACTACTTTTTCACGTTCATCAACAGTTAGTATTTTATGTCTACCCAACAACTTAGTTCTTCCAACAGATTCTAAAACATTTCTAATTTCTGGTTGGAATATAACAATTAATGCTATTGGTCCCCACTGAACTACATATTCAAGTAAAATACCTACTGTATATAAATTTAGGAAGTCACTTAGTAACTTAACTCCTAATAATATAATAATCCCCTTAACTATAAGTGCCATTTTTAAATTACTACGAACACTTTTTAATATATAATAAAATGCTATCCATACAAAACATATATCTAATAATCTTGTAAATAGCGATAATATAAATTCCATTTTACACCGTCCTTAAATCACGTTATATAATTATATCAAATTTTTTTTAATTTTTCAAAATAATTATATTTTCGTTTTTTTACTTTTTATTCTTTTTTATGTATCCTATTAAGGATAATATCAAAATTATAGTTATTACTATAATTAAAATATAATTTTCTATTATTATCTTTTCCATATATTTACCTATGAAATACTTAGAGTTTGATTAGTAGGTTGAATTGCAATAAAAGTATTACCATCATTTACAATTAACTCTTCTCCATCCATATATGTATATTTAGTTTGAGCTGATCTACTATCTTTTTCCCATATTATTGGAACTGCATATCCATTTGAAATATAATAACCTTCTCCTGAACCTATATTGTGCAGTTCTTGTCTATTTTTATCTTCTACATCAACTAATTTAGTATTTTTAAGTTTATAAGTGATTATATTTTCAAAATGATATTGTTCTTCTGTAACATAGTCAACATGTGCCTTGTCATTAACACTCATATAATAATATCCATTTTCTTCATCAAATTCAAAATTAGATGTATATGATGATGAATATTTTATATCGATTGAATGTGCTAGCTTAGCATCATCGTAATTTTCCATATTTATATTTTCTACTGAGTAATTTAAAAGTAAATCTTCATCCATTTCTTCTCTATAACCCCTACTAGCAATTGATTTTTCTAATAATTCCATTGTTGTATATGTCGAGTGTTCTGTTGCTACTGGTAAATCATAATCATAATATGCACCTTTGTTGTGATACACCTCATAACTATCAATGTCTAAAGTATTTAAATCACTAAATGCTTGTGGACTACCTCCCCAATGAATAAAATAAGCATCGTTTTCTAAAGCGTAGTCTAAGTAATAATGCCTTGCACTTCTTACACCGTGTATTCTTTCAGTATCTACATCTTTAAATAATGCTAAATACCTAGTAATACCACCTTCTACTATTATTTCATATATTATATATGCATCTTGTAATCCAGAATGATATGGTCTTGCACTAACTTCATTATTAATCATTACAGCATATGGTCTGCTAGTAGACTCTAAATCTAGAATTTGCAATTCTTTATCCTGCTCTTCTACTTTTGAATTATCACTTTTACTTGAAGAACTATCTTTTCCATCAGTTATAAGAAAACAAGTCACTAGAACTACTGCTGTTATCACAATTATTACAGAAACTAAACCTATAGTAATTATTTTTTTGTTTTTCTTACTGAATTTTTTTGTTTTTTTAGTTAATTTTTTCATAAATACTTCCTAACTTCTCTTTCGATGTCACGTTTCTTTATAGCTTCTTTTTTATCGTATACTTTTTTTCCTTTACCTACACCTAATAAAATTTTCGCATATCTATTTTTTATGTACAATTTGATTGGTACTAAACTTATACCATCTTGATCTACTTCTTCTTTTAATTTTTTTATTTGCTTTTTGTGAAGAAGTAACTTTCTATCACGAGTTTCATCATGATTAAATTGATTTCCCTCATCATATTTAGAAATATGCATATGTATTATAAAAGCTTCTCCATTTTTTATTCTAATGTACGATTCTTTTATATTTACTTTTCCATTTCTTATAGATTTTATTTCTGTCCCTGTTAATTGTATACCAGCTTCTAGTTCTTCTAAAATTTCATAATTAAAGTACGCTTTTTTGTTCTTTATTTCCATTTTTTACCTCTACTATTTCGAAATCTATTGTTGATGTAGCTTTGTTAGCGTTAGTAACTCTTATTTTAATCTTATCACCAAGTCTGTATTTTCTTGATTTATCTTTTGAAACTAATGACAATAGTTCAGGAACATATTCGTAATATCCTCTCATTGTACTAATGTGAACCAATCCTTCTATTAAGTTTTCTAATTTTATGAATAATCCAAAGTTAGTAACACTAGTTATCATTCCTTCGTATTCACATCCTATATAATCTATCATGTATTCTGCCATTTTCATATCATCAACATCACGCTCTGCTTCTACCGCAGCTAATTCTCTTTCGCTTGAATGCTCTGTTAAATTAATTAAATATTCATTATTAAAATTAATCGTTTCAACACTCATGTCATTTTCTATTAAATATGTTTTTAATAATCTATGAACAGTTAAATCTGGAAATCTTCTGATTGGAGAAGTAAAGTGTGTATATGCTGAACTTCCTAAACCAAAGTGACCAATATTATTTGTACTATATATGGCTTTCTTCATACATCTTAAAAGTACATCACTTAATATTTCATATTCTTTTTTATCTTTTAATTCATTTAATATTAACTGCATACTTCTTCCAGTAAGTGAAATTGTTCTAGTTTTCAAGTTATAACCAAGTGCTTTTACAAAATTAGAAAAATCTTCAACTTTTTCTGAATTTGGAACATCATGTATTCTATATACGAAAGGTAAATCCATATTATATATAAGTGATGCTACGGTTTCATTTGCTGCAATCATAAAATCTTCTATTAGTTTTTCTGCATCAAATCTTAATCTTCTTACAACATCTATTGCTTTTCCTTTTTCATCTTGTAGTATTTTTGCTTCATCTAATTCAAATTCTATATATCCTCTGCCTACTTTTTCTTTTCTTAGTAGTTTGGCTAAATTATTCATTTCTACAAGTATTTCTTTGTATTCTTCATATCCTTCTGGAACTACATTATCCATCAATATAGAGTTTACCGCTTTGTAAGTCATTTGTTTCTTACTTTTTATATATGATTCTCTTACATCATAATTTACTACTTTACCGTTTTTGTCAATTTCCATAAAACATGACATCGTTAATCTAATAACATTAGGATTTAATGAACAAATACCATTTGATAATTGATGTGGAATCATAGGAATTACTGTATCTGCTAAGTAAGAAGAAGTTCCTCTATTGTACGCAGTTTCATATAATGCAGATCCAACTTTAACATAATGTGAAACATCAGCTATGTGAACTCCTAATAAATAATTTTCCCCTATTTTTTCAAGTGAGATAGCATCATCTATATCTTTAGTATCGGATCCATCGATTGTAAATAGCATTTTCTTTGTTAAATCTAATCTATTTTTAAAATCATTTTCATTTACTTCATCTGGTATAGTTTCTAGTTCTTTAATAACTTCTTCATTAAAATCTATTTCAATATCATGTTTATAAGCTATTGATATAATATCTACTCCAGGATCGTTTTTGTGACCTATGACTTTTATTACTTCTCCAACATATCTTGTGTTATCTAACTTTTTTAAAACATTTACTAAGACTTTATGCCCATCAACTAATTTTGTGGTACTTTCTCTTGTTAAAGATATTTCAATATTTAATTTTTTGTTGTCAGGAATAAATATTAATTTGTTTTTTTTGAAAGTTATTTCTCCAACTATTGATTTTAAATCTCTTTTTAATATTTTAATTACTTTTGCTTCTTTTTTTCCATGATAAGTAAATACGTCAACTAATGCGTAGTCATTTTCTATTGCTCCATTTAAATTTTCTTTATAAATGTAAATATCACTTTCTCCGCCATAATCTAAAAAACCATTTCCAGCTCTATTTACTCTTACATATCCACTTTTTAAAGATGAACAAAATTTTAATTTAATATACTCTTCTTTTTTTGTTTCGTGAAGTTCTCCTTCTTCTACTAATTCTTTAATTGTATCTTGTAATTCTTTGTAATCTTCAACACTTTTGTAACCTAGCAAATCATTAATTTCAATTACAGATTTTGCTACATTAATATTATCTAATACATCTAACACTTTATCTTTCATTATTTTTCTCCTTCTTCATATTTACATATCTTTTCGCCGTCTTCTGTCCATTTAATTTCTATAATGTCGCTAGCTATTTTATTATCATACGGATTTTTTATATTCTCTTCTAGTAGTCCAGCCGATATTAATAAATTTTTTTCAACATTTAAAATACATTCCGACGTTGTATCCGGACATTCTTCTCTTAAATCATTTATATCTGCATATGTACATGCAGCCTCTTGGTGAATATTAATATATTCTTCATATTCTTTTTTCTTTTGATTTTCAAATACTTTATTCATAGTTAAAGCAATGGAAGTTGTAACTATTACTAATATTCCAAAACACACTATTAATTCAATAAGAGTAAATCCTTTATTATTTATTTTTCTCATAAATTAATTATATCATATAATTCAAAATAATGTTGTTATTTATTTTTGTTGCATTTTGTAGTATTATATATAAGAAAAGGAGAATTATAATGACAAATAAAGAATTATCTGAAGTAATATTTCCAGATTTAAATAACAATTGGGAATATTACGAAAATTTATATAAAGAAAGAAACTTACCAGCTGATGCTATCGTTTCTCGTTTTGCACCTAGCCCTACTGGTTCAATGCATATCGGGAATATCTCTGGAGCTTATACAGGTTACTGTTATGCTAAACAATCTAAAGGTATATTTTACTTAAGAGTTGAAGATACCGATCAAAAAAGAGAAGTTGAAAATGGAACTGATGCTATTATTAACGGTTTAAAAGAACTTAATATTACATTTGACGAAGGTCACACTTTAGGTGGTGAATATGGCCCATACCTTCAAAGTGAGCGAAAAGATATATACTGTGCTTACGCTAAGAAGTTAATCGAAGAAGGAAAAGCTTATCCTTGTTTTAGTACAGCTGATGAACTTGCACAAATTAGAGAACACCAAGAAAAGAATAAAATGAGATTAGGTTGTTATGGTAAATTTGCAAAATATAGAGATTTGCCTGCTAGTGAAGCTAGCGAAAAAATAAAAAATAAAGAAAGTTTCATTATAAGATTAAAATCTCCAGGTTCTTTTTACAATAAAGTTATACTAAATGATTTAATTAGAGGAAAAATCGAAATGCCTGAAAATGATATAGATGAAGTTATTATTAAGGGTGATGGTTTACCTACATATCATTTCGCTCATGCAATTGATGATCATTTAATGAGAACTACTCATATTATTAGAGGAGATGAATGGGTATCTAGCTATCCTAAACATGAACAATTATTTAGCGTATTAGGTTTCAAATTACCAAATTATGCTCATATATCGCCTATCAATATAAAAGATAACGATACTATTAGAAAATTATCAAAAAGAAAAGATCCTTGGGCTGCTGTTTCATTTTATAATGAAAAGGGTATTCCACATGAAGTAATTAAATTATATTTAGCTACTATAATGAATTCTAATTTTGAAGAATGGTATAATCAAAATTCTGACAAAAGTATAAAAGATTTTACATTTTCATTTGACAAAATGAGTATAACTGGACCTATATTTGATTATGAAAAGTTAATTAATATTTCTAAAACTTACTTTAGTAATTTAAAAGCAACTGACATATATGATAACTTAGTAGAATTTACTAACAAATATGATGTTGATTTTAATAAATTAATTTTAGAAAATCCAGAATATGTTATTAATATGTTAAATATCGAAAGAGAAATACCTAAACCAAGAAAAGATATATCTTCTTACGAAGATATCAAAAGTATTTACTGGTTTATGTTTGATGAACTATTTGCTGCTAATACAGATGATTACGAAGAAATGCCTAACACTTCTAAAGAAGAAGTTATAAATTATTTAGAAAATGTTTATGACCCTGAGAAAGATCAAAATGATTGGTTTAATGAGTTATCAACTTATGCCAATTCAATTGGATTTACTTCTGATAGAAAAGCGTATAAAGCTAATACTGAACAGTTTAAAGGCATGGTTGCTGATTTTTGTAAAGTCCTTAGAATTATAATTACTAAGAAAAATTTAAGTCCTAATCTTTATGATATCATTAAACTTTTGGGTTCTTCTAAATTAATTGAAAGAACTAATAAATATTTTAATTAATCAAAAAAACTAATCGATTTTATTTTTCGATTAGTTTTTTTATCACTTTAAATTGCTTTTTTATATAATTTATACAAACAAAAAGTTATCAACATTGATAACTTTTTTTAATTGTAATCTCAACCGCACCATTTGTAATTAATTAAATTATAATA
>CAYJFJ010000028.1:0-11833 GCA_964369845.1 uncultured Muribaculaceae bacterium
GAGCAATCTTAGTTATTGCTGCAACTGACGGGCCTATGGCTCAAACTAGAGAACATATCTTACTTTCTAGACAAGTAGGGGTTCCTAAAATCGTTGTTTTCATGAACAAATGCGACATGGTTGATGATCCAGAATTATTAGACCTAGTTGAAATGGAAATTCGTGAATTATTAAGCGAATACGGATTTGATGGAGATAACTGTCCTATTATTAGAGGATCAGCTCTTAAAGCTCTTGAAGGAGATGCTAACTGGGTTCCTAAAGTTGAAGAACTTATGGACGCTGTTGATACTTACATTGAAACTCCAGAATTAGAAATCGACAAACCTTTCTTAATGAGTATTGAAGACGTATTTACAATTTCAGGACGTGGAACAGTTGTTACTGGACGTGTTGAAAGAGGACAATTAAATCTTAATGATGAAGTTGAAATCGTTGGACTTAGAGATACTAAAAAAACAGTTGTTACTGGTATCGAAATGTTTAGAAAATCACTTGACTACGCTCAAGCTGGTGATAACGCAGGTGTATTACTTCGTGGTATTGCTAAAGATGACGTTGAAAGAGGACAAGTTCTTGCTAAAATTGGAACTGTTACTCCACACAAAAAATTCAAAGCTAGCGTATACGTACTTTCTAAAGAAGAAGGTGGACGTCATACTCCATTCTTTACAAACTATCGTCCACAATTCTATTTCAGAACTACTGACGTTACAGGTGTTGTAAACTTACCAGCTGGTACTGAAATGGTTATGCCTGGTGATAATATTGAACTAGAAATCGAATTAATCGCTCCAGTTGCACTTGAAGCTGGAACTAAATTCTCTATCCGTGAAGGTGGAAGAACTGTTGGTTCAGGTCTAGTATCAGAAATTATTGAATAATAATTAAATTAACTATTGAGAAATCAATAGTTTTTTTTGCATAAAAAAAAGAGTTAATACTTAGTTTTAAACTCTTTTGTTAATGTTCCACTTTTTAGTAAAGATTTATAAGCCTTAGGTTCAATCACTAAATCAAACTCACCTATAGTTTCATATAGTTCAGGATTAAATCCTAATTTGAAATCATTTAAACCTTTAAAATAATTACTAGAAGAAAAATCACCAGAAATACCATTTAAATCTAAATAGTCATATTTATCTGTGTATACTTTTATTAAATTATAGTGCATAAAGTAATTTGGTAAAAATCTTTTGTAATTACTATCATAATAACTAGCTACAATTTTAACTGTATTAATATGTTTAACAACAAGAACAGCTCCTATTAATATATCATCACTTTCTTCAGTAAGTTTAGTAGATTCCATAATATCTTTTTTATAAGCAAGTAAAGAAAGATCAGAATTCATTTTTTTATTAATATTCTTTTTACTAGAAAGTATAATAACTTTTTCATTTAATTTCGCATTATTTTCCTGTTCATTTAAATAAGTGTTTTGAGAATTTTCTAGGTATAAATTTCTATTTATTTTAATAGTAAAAAAATCTGCTAAACCATCTTTTGAAAATGTGTTAAAAAAATCTTTGTAAAAAAATGAATCATTACTTTTAAAATTTAAAAGTTTAATATCATCACTAGTAGATTTTTCAAAAATCAAACCTTTTCTAATACTCTTTTTAATTTTATTTCTAGTATTTTTATTAAATTTAGAAAAACTAGAATTATTTAAGTTAATTATAGCGTTAAATCTTGGTTGCATAGCTTCAAAATATAAATTATCTTTCAGCTTTGTATAACCAATAGAAGTTAATAACTTTTTCGTATTAAGTGCTTTGTGATTAAAGTGACTCTCTAAAGTCTTGTTATTGATATTAGCAGTAATTACAGGAGGATTAACTTTAATAAAAGCTACCTTTTTGTTATAATAATACTCACACAATTTTTTAGTAAATGAATTTAATAATTCATAATCAGTATAATCAAGCAAAAAACCTTTAGGAGCATATCCGTATTTGAAATTTGCAATATTTTTAGTGAGGATTAATGATGCAGCATGTATATGCTCATTATCGTCTACAAAACCAATTAAATCATATTCAAATCCGTATTCACTTAATAAAATAGCATAGTTAATTGTTTGTGTATAACTAGTCAGTGGATGTGTAATAGAATAATCAGTAAATTCGCTAATTGATAATTCTTTTATATACATAAAAATCACCTCTTCGGTAACTTATTATAACATATTTACAAAAAAAGTTCTACTTACATTGACTAAGAAGAGTTAAAAAGGTATAATTATTATGAGGTAAAAATATGGCAAAGAAAAAAACAGAGCAGTTAATTCAAAAAAGAATGAATTATTTAACAATTATGGGTCTAGGTGTAGAATTATTAATGATTATTTTTGGTGCAGTTATGATTTTTGAACCAGAATTTTCAAATGAAATGATTGGACTTGTAATAGGAATATTTATATTACTATATGCAGCAAGTTTATTTTATAGTTTCTTTACAAGAGCAGGAGCTAAAATATATTCATTAAACATAGTGTTTGGAAGTATTTTAACACTTATAGGTGGTTTATTAATATTTAACCCTGAGTATCTTATGGATTTTGTAACAAACTGTATAGGATTATATTTCATTATTAGTGGAGCAATAAAATTAAATTACAGTGTATGGTTAAAAAAAGCTGGAGAAAAATCTTGGCAAGTATTACTAGGAAATAGTATTATGCTAATAATTTTAGGTTTAATAATCATGTTCAATAACTTTGTTAGCTTAGGTGTTACAAGAATACTTGGAATTTTCCTAATAGCTTCTGCTTGTTTAAAAATAGCAGATATATGGTTATTTAAAACTAAATCAAAAGAAATTATAAAAATATTTTGGTAGACAAAAATTTAAATTTTTGTCTTTTTTATTGAATATAGAATTAATATTAGATATAATAATTAATATAAGGAGAATAAAAATGAATATAAAAGATATTATAGCAAGAGAAATTTTAGATAGTAGAGGAAATCCTACAGTAGAAGTGAAAATGATTTTAGAAAATGGTATTTCTGCAGTAGCTGGTGTTCCATCAGGAGCATCTACAGGATCTAAAGAGGCATTAGAACTTAGAGATGGAGATAAGTCAAGATATCATGGAAAAGGTGTGTTAAAAGCTGTAGCAAATGTAAATGAAATAATTAAACCGGCATTAGTTGGTAAAACTGTTAATTTAGTAGAAGTAGACAAAGTATTACTAGATTTAGATGGAACAGAAAATAAATCTAAATTAGGTGCTAATGCAATGCTGGGAGTATCAATAGCAGCTTTAAAATGTGCAGCAACTCTAGAAAATAAAGAAGTATACGAATACTTAACTAGTGGGAAAATTGGAATGCCAGTACCTATGGTAAACATTGTAAATGGTGGAGTGCATGCAGGAAATGATTTGAAAATACAAGAATTTATGATTGTTCCAATAGTAAAAACTATTAAAGAAAGAATTAGAGTAGCAAGTGAAGTATTTAACACATTAAAAAAAATACTAGCAGGAAAAGGTTATAATACAGCAGTTGGAGATGAAGGTGGATACGCTCCAGATTTGAAAAATACAAAAGAAGCATTAGATTTAATATTAGAAGCTATTAAAGAAAGCGGATATGAAGCAGGAAAAGATATATATATTGCTTTAGACTGTGCAGCAAGTGAATTCTATGATGAAACAACAAAAACTTATGACATTGATAATATGAAATTAAGTGCAGATGATTTAATTAAATACTATGTTTCGTTAGCAGGGGAATATCCTATTATTAGTATTGAAGACGCACTAGATGAACATGATATGGATAGTTTAGCAGTACTTACTAAATTAATAGGTCAAAAATCTATGTTAGTAGGAGATGATTTCTTTGTATCAAATGAAAAATACTTATTAGAAGGAATTAGTAAATCAGCAGGTAATGCTATATTATTAAAACCGAATCAAATAGGAACAATTACAGAATTTACAAAAACAATTGTTACTGCTAAAAAGAATGGTTACAAATGTGTAATGTCTCATAGATCAGGAGAAACTACAGATTCAGTATTAGCTGACTTAGCTGTAGGTTATAATACAGAATTTATTAAAACAGGATCAATGAGTAGAGGAGAACGTATTTGTAAATACAATCGTCTAATGGAAATTGAAGACAAATTAAACTAAGGACTTATGTCCTTTTTTATTTTCTATAAATATGGCAATAAAGTATGAAAAGTGATATAATTATAAAGAAAATAAAAATTTTTAAGAAAGAGGAAATATGAAAAAAATAATAGATGGTAATATAGCATGTAGTCGTATAGCTTATGTATTTTCAGAAGTTTGTAGTATCTACCCAATTACACCTTCAAGTACAATGGCAACTAATGTAGATAATTTAGTTTATACGAAGTTAAATAATATATTTGGAAGTAAACCAAGTTTAATAGAAATGCAGTCTGAAGCTGGAGCAGCAGGAGCAATGCATGGAGCACTATTAACTGGTTCACTTTCATCTACATTTACTGCAAGTCAGGGATTGTTACTAATGATTCCAAATATGTACAAAATGGCAGGAGAGATGTTACCAGGAGTGGTGCATGTAGCAGCAAGAAGTTTAGCAACACAAAGTTTATCTATTTTTGGAGACCATCAAGATATATATTCAGCAAGGCAAACAGGATTTTGTATGTTAGCGTCTACAAATGTATTTGATGCGCAAAATTTAGCAGCTGTAGCACATTTATCAGCAATAGATGGATCACTTCCTTTTATGCATTTTTTTGATGGATTTAGAACAAGTCATGAATTAAATACAGTAGAAGAAATGGATGTTGAAAAATTAAAAAAATTAGTTAATTTTGAAAAAATAAACGAATATAAAAATAGAACATTACACTTAAATAGTAACAAAGAATTTGGTTTAGCAGAAAATGAAGATATATATTTTCAGCATATGGAATCTAGAAACAAAGAATATAATGAAATGCCAGATATAGTAAATAAGAATATGATCAAGATAAATGAATTAATGGGTACGAATTATAAACCTTTTAATTATTATGGATCACCAACAGCTACAAATGTTATTATATCTATGGGAAGTGTTTGTGATACTGTAAAGGAGCTATTAGAAGTTTTAAATGATGATAGTTTAGGACTAATTGAAGTTCATTTATATAGACCATTTAGTGAAAAATATTTATTAAATGTTTTACCTCAAACTATAAAAAATATAGCAGTATTAGATAGAACTAAAGAACCAGGAAGTTCAGGAGAACCATTGTATCTTGATGTATTATCAATTTTAAAAGATAAAAATATTAACATAGTGGGTGGAAGATATGGTTTAAGTAGTAAAAACACTACACCTAGTGACATTTATGATGTTTATCATATGTTAAAAACTGAGCTAAAAAATAACTTTACAATATCAATAGAAGATGATGTTACTAATTTAAGTTTAGTTAAAAAAGATTTTGTAATTGAAGAAAATACATTTAATGTAAAAATATATGGATTTGGTTCGGATGGAATGGTAAGTGCATCAAAAGATATGTTGAAGCTTTTACACACAAAAGAAAATTTATATGTTCAAGGATATTTTGAATATGACTCTAAAAAAAGTGGAGGAGTAACAGTTTCAAATTTAAGATTTTCAAAAGAAAAAATAAATAAACCCTACTATATAGAATCATCTGATATAGTAGTAGTAACTAAATTTGAATATCTAAATAAATATAAAATTTTAACAAGTTTAAAACAAAATGGAATACTTTTACTTAATACTGAAAAAAGTGAAGAAGAAATAAATAAATATTTATCTCAAGAAGTAAAAAAAGAATTATTAGCAAAAAACGTAGATGTATATTATGTTGATGCTGAAAAAATAGCACTAGATAATAAGATCAAAGGAAAAATAAGTAAAATAGTTGAATATCTAATTTTTAATTTAATGAAAAAAGATTTAAAAGAAGAAATGGTTTCATCAATAGAAAATAGTTTTAAAAATAAAGGTAGAGAAATTATAGAAAGCAATATAGCTTCACTTAATGATTCATTAAATAATTTACATAAGTTAGAAAATTTATCTTATGAAGATATTATAAAAATAAGTGAAGAAAAAAACATCTATGATAAGATTAATTCAAGAGAAGGATATGACTTAAAAGTTAGCGATTTAAGAACGATTAAAGATGGTTCATATCCATGTGGTTTAACAAAATGTGAAAAAAGAAAAATATCAGCATATGCACCAATTTGGAAAAAAGAAAATTGTATACAATGTGGAATGTGCTCAATAGTTTGTCCTCATGCAGTAATAAGAACTTTTGTAGATGATAAAAACGATGGAATTGAAGTATTTGGACAACCTGGGAAAAACTTCACTGTTAAAATTAGTGAAGAAGATTGCACTGGATGTGGTTTATGTGTAAACGTTTGTCCTGGAAAAGGTGAAAACGCTTTAGAATTACAAAGATGTACTTATAAAAACGATGTGAAAGAATACTTTGAAAATTACGAAAATCCTAAATTAGGAAATAAATTTACTATTAAAGGAAGTCAACTTGAAAAACCACTATTTGAATTTTCAGGAGCTTGCGCTGGATGCGGAGAAACTCCATATGTAAAATTATTAACACAATTATTTGGTAAAAACATGGTGATAGCAAATGCAACTGGTTGTTCTAGTATATACGGGGGAAGTGCACCTTCAACTCCATATTTACTTCCATGGGCAAATTCATTATTTGAAGATAATGCAGAGTTTGCACTAGGTATGCATTTATCATTTAAACAAAAAAGAGCAAGATTACAAAAAATAATTTCAGAAAATATAAATGAAGTAAGTGGTGAAATTAAGGAAAAATTAAATCATTTACTTGAAAACTTTGAAAATGAAGAGATTACAAATGAATTAAAAGAATATTTTGAAAAAAATAAAGTAGACTTTTTAAATAATTACATAGAAGACATTCCAGCAAGAACGGTTTGGGCTCTTGGAGGAGACGGCTGGGCTTATGATATAGGTTACGGTGGACTAGATCATGTAATACATACGAATGAAAATGTAAAAATACTTATATTAGATACAGAAGTGTATTCTAATACTGGTGGACAAGCAAGTAAATCTACAAAAATGGGAGCAGTAGCAGAATTTGCTAATATGGGAAAAACTACTTATAAAAAAGATTTGTTTAACATAGTAGCACAATCACCTAATTGTTATGTAGCATCAGTTGCTTTAGGTGCTAATATGATGCAAACGATAAAAGCATTTAAGGAAGCTAAAGAGCACAATGGACCTGCAATAATAATTGCATATGCACCATGCATTTCACATGGTATTAAAAGTGGAATGTCAAACATGATAGATGAGCAGAAAAAAGCAGTTGAATCAGGATATACATTATTAATGAGATATAATCCGGTTACTAAAGAATATTTTATGGATTCAGCTAAACCTAATTTTGATAAATACGATGAATTTTTACAAAATGAAAACAGATATAAATCTTTAAGTATAAAAGATCAAGAACTAGCAATGGAACTTAATACAAAACAAAAAGAAAATGCTATATTAAGATATAATACTTATTTAGAAAAAACAAAAAAATAACAAGAAAACATTTCTACAGTGGTGGAAATGTTTTTTAATAAATTAATATATTGCATAAAAAAAGCAAAAAAAAACGAGGCTACTTATAAAAGTAGCCTCAAAGAATAAAAAGGGGTTGACTAGTGTGATACTAGCACCAATTCTCCTTCGTAAAGTGAATTGGTGCTTTATATACTAAAGGATAAAGAGCAATTTGTCAATAGTTTTTCAAAAAAAAGTTTGTATTTTTCAAATATAGTAATTATAATTAGAAAATAACAAAATATGACACAATAATTTGTAAAAGAAATATATAATTTGATATAATATTTTTATAAAAATTAAAGAAAGAGGGAGTATATGAACTTAAAAGAAATACCTTCAATAGGAGTTAAAGTAGAAAAAACATTAGAACAGTTAAATATAACTGATATAGAGTCATTAGTTGAATATTATCCTTTTAAATATAATTTTATAAAAATAGAAAGTTTAAAAAATAACCCGAAAGATAATATATATGTATTAGCAGAAGTGGTAAGTGATGCAAGAGTATCATTTATAAAAAAAAACTTCAATAGATTAGCGTTTAAAGTTTTAGTGGAAAATCAGTTATTAAATGTAACAATATTTAATAGAGCATTTTTAAAAAACAATATTGTTTTAGGAAGTAAAATAATATTATTTGGAAAATATGATAATTTAAAAGCAAGTTTCATGGCAGCAGATATAAAATTAAATTCAAAGGAAAATTCCATCGAACCAGTATATAGACTAAAAAAAGGAATAAAGAATCAAACAATTCAAAAGTATATTTCTAAAGCGCTAGAATATTCAAATGAATTTGTTGATAAAATTCCATCCTATAAAAATCAAGAATATAGTTTTATGTCGAAAAAAGACGCAATAAAAGCTATTCATTTGCCACAAAATATAAATGAATTAAAAAAAGCACAAATCAGAATAATTTATGAAGAATTATTTGAATTTATGTTTAAAATTAACTATAGAAAAATAAAGCGAGATGAACAAAAAGGAATTAAAAGAAAAATAGAAGAAAATAAATTAGATCTATTTATTAACAGCTTGGGATTTAAGCCAACAAAAGACCAATTAACAGCTTTTAATGAAGTAAAAGAAGATTTAGTCAATGAGAAAAAAATGCAAAGGTTAGTTCTAGGAGATGTAGGAAGTGGTAAAACATTAGTAGCAACATATGCTATATACTTAAATTTTTTAAGTAACATGCAAACAGCTTTATTAGTTCCAACAGAAATACTAGCAACGCAGCATTATAAAAATATGAAAAATTACTTCAAAAACGAAAGTTTAACAGTAGAAATAATAACAGGGAAAATGAGCAAAAAAGAAAAAAATACAATAGCTCAAAGACTATTAGCAGGAGAAATAGATTTATTAATTGGAACACATGCACTAATATCTAAAGAAATAATATTCAAAAACTTAACGCTTGTTATTACTGATGAACAACATAGATTTGGAGTAAATCAAAGAAAAAGTTTAGAAAACAAAGGAATTAGCCCAGATATTTTATATTTATCAGCTACACCAATACCTCGTACATATTCATTAATATTATATAAAGACACAGATGTTTCCATTATAAAGACTAAGCCTAAAAATAGAAAAGAAGTAGTTACAAAAGTATTAAATGAAAAAAATATAAAAGAAGTTCTTCATAAAATATATAATGAAATTAAATTAGGAAGACAAGCATTTGTAGTATGTTCTTTAATAGAAAATGAAGAAAGTGATTTAAATAGTGTAATTACTTTAAAACAAAAGCTAAGCTTAGCATTTCAAGATAAAGTGAATATAGAAATAATACATGGAAATATGAAAGACTCAGAAAAAGAAAGTATAATGAATGACTTTAAAGAAAGAGAAATAGACATAGTAATTTCTACAACTGTTATTGAAGTAGGAATAGATATACCTAATGCAACCGTAATGGCTATATTTAATGCAGAAAGATTTGGATTAGCAACACTACATCAATTAAGAGGAAGAGTTGGTAGAGGAAATTATGAAGGATACTGTTATTTAATAAGTGATATAAATAGTGAAAGATTAAAAATTATGGAAGAATCAAGCGATGGCTTTTATATAACTGAAAAAGATTATGAACTTAGAAAAGAAGGAGATTTATTTGGAACTAAGCAAAGTGGAGAATTAAATTTTAAAGTAGCCAATTTAAAAAGAGATTTAAAAATCTTATTAAAAGCTAGAGAAGATTCAGAAGAATTTTTACAAACTAATAAATATAAAGAAAGTAAATATTATATGGAATTAATAGAAAAGATAAATAATTTAATATAAAATGTAAAATTAAAGTAATATACCAAAACTATATTATTTTTTTTATTGTTTAAACTAATAAATAGTGCTAAACTAAAAATAAGAGTGAGAAAATGATAAAAGTAATGTTTATAAGTTTTTGGGTTAATTTGTTTTTATCTACTACAAAAATTATTGTAGGATTTTTTGGTATGAGTTATCCATTAATAGCAGATGGTATTTCATCACTTAGTGATATGATAACAGACGTATTTGCAATAGTAGGTGGGTTAATAGCAAGAAAGCCTGCTGACAAAACACATCCATTTGGTTATGGAATGGTTGAATATATAGCTAGTTTATTAATATCAATATTTATTATGATAATGGGTATTTTAGTAATATATGATGTTTCTTTTGAAGAAGTACATAGTCCAAATTATTTAATTTTAATATACGTAATATTTGCAATTTTTATAAAAAGACTATTAGTAAAATACGTTGGAAGAAAAGCAGTAGAACTTAAAAGTGATTTACTAACATATTCATCAAAAGAAAGTGAAGCTGATTTAATAGGAACTATAATAGTTTTAGTTTCAACTATTTTAATGATGTTTTCTAGGATTATACCAGCGCTTACGTATGCTAATGCTATAGGTACAATTATAATAAGTTTGTTAATTATAAAAACAGGTTACAATATGCTTAAATTTAATGCCGGAGAATTAACTCTTAAAAGATTAAGTGGAAGTATTCATGAGGATGCCTTAAAAGTAATAAATTCGTTCAGTGAAATAAAAAAAATTAAGAAGGCTTATGTATTTAAATATGGAAATAAATATCAAATACTAGCAGAACTAGTTTTAAATGAAGATATGATGTTAAGTGAAGCTAACAAATTAAGTGAAGAAATAGAAAAAAAATTAAAAGCAATAAATATAAAATATGTTTACATAGAAATGTCAAATAAGTAAAAATAATTATTTTATTTAAAAAAAAGAAAGTAAACTAATTGACAAAATCTTAAAACTATTATATCATTAATCTAGCATGATACATATCATGCTACATAGATTATTCTTACGAATTCAATGTGAGGATAATCAACCAAAACCCCCTGAAGAGAGCGAAAGCTCTCGTTTTTTATTTTAGTTATACATATTAAGAAAAATAAATAAAATATGTTATAATTATTTATAGAAGGATAGGTCAAAATGAACGGAAATAGAATTATTGTGCATACATTAATTATACAGAGGGAAAATATCTAGTAACGAAAAGATCTGAAAATGAATCTACTTACCCTAATTATTGGGATATACCAGGAGGTTTAGTAGATATTGGAGAAATGCCCAGAGAAGCTTTGATTAGGGAAACAAAAGAAGAGGTTAATTTGAGTATTATTCCCACTAAAGTAATTCATGAAGACAGTAATTATGATTCTGCTAAAGATATGATATTTATTAGATTAGTATATTTATCAGAATTAAAAAATTCACTAGATAACATTATTTTAGATGAAGATGAGCATTCTGAATATAAACTTATAGAAAATATTAGTGAATTAAATGAAGAATTGGTATCGCCTTTTTTGATAGATGTTTTCAAAAATTTGTAATATTAAATTTTGATTATATTGTTAATATTATAGGAAATCACTCATATGATGTAAATTTAAGAGCGCATGATATAAGTTGCCTCTGAAGAGGATAACGAAAGTTACCCTCGTTTTTTGACAAATAAAAAAGGCAATTCTAAGCATAAGTTCATCATATTTTAAGAAAGTCAAAAGGTATGATATAATAACATTAAAAATAGTAGGTAAAAACATATGGAAAAAGAAGAAAAAAGTATTAAAAACATGAAACTAGCATTTATATTAAATTTTAGTTTTGCTATATTTGAAATAATAGGAGGGTTATATACAAATAGTATATCTATAATATCAGATGCGATTCATGATTTAGGAGATT
>CAYJFJ010000029.1:0-11650 GCA_964369845.1 uncultured Muribaculaceae bacterium
CATCACTTTTATTAATTTTATTTTTATCTTCATCAGATAATCTCAAATAAATTCCTACTTTTAAAATATTCTTATTACTAACACTCTTCATTTTAGACATAACTATTATCTCCAATTCTTTCGATAATAATTAATTAAAGTGGTTTTAAAAATAATATTATTATTATTATATAGATTAGTTGCATTCATAATCTTATACACTCTCCAAAAACATTATTACTCGGTATAATTTATAATTAATTTCTTTTACTAAATTGATTGTTTTAATATCAGTTTTATATTCTTCAATTATATTATATTTTATATTTATAAAAATCACTCCTTAAATTCAACTTTAATTTTTCAGCGCGCATATAATCACATTGTTTTCTATGTGAGCTTGTGTTTATTTTATTAAATATTATGCGAACGTTTTTTTATTTTTCCATATCATTATTTTTATTCCTAGTGTCGTAATAATTATAATTAATATCATCAGGTAAATCATCATATACTTTTAATTTTTTGCTTATTTATAATTCTTTAGAGATTGCGTTTTTTTATTTAATATAACTTACAATCTATAAAATTAAATGTTATAATATGTAAATAAATGTATATTTAAGTATTAAATTGGAGGAATAACTAAATGGAATATGAAGTGAGGTTTTACAAACCATTTGAAGAAATTGAAGGTGTTATAAAAAAATTAAATTCGATCAGAGAATTAAAAAAAAGTGATAGAACATACGAGAAAACAATTCAATATAACCATTGTGATCCTAAATTCGATTTTTACACAAAAGAAGTTGACGGTAGATTTAGAATTAGAGTTTCAAAAAATAATAATTCTTCTAAGTGCAAAGTTAGTTGGAAAAGACGTTTACCATCGACAATATTTGGCTTAGTTAATGCCGAGGAAGAAAAAGAATTAACAATTAAAATTGAAGAGTATGAAAATTTGATTTTTATCATTGAAAATGTAATGAACTTTAAGATTGTTGAAAGCTACGAAAGATATAGAACAACATACTCAAATGATGAAGTAGAAATTGCAGTAGATGAATACCCTTTTGGTGTTGCTTTAGAAATTGAAAGTAAAACTGAAGAAAATCCTGCTCAAATTATAAATTATTGGGTCGGTACTCTAGGTTTAAATATAGATGATTCTTATAGACTATCATGGGATGATAAATATCAAGAATTATGTAAAGCTCAGAATATTGAATGTTTTTCTGAAGTAACTTTTGAAAAGCCGATGCCTGAAATTAAATAAATACAAAGGAATAGAATTAAAAAAATCTACTCTTTTTTTGGGGTTATAAACTCTAGTTATTATTATCTTTAAATGTGTGTATATTATATTCGTACTACTCTTTGTTTCATTCCACCTGATAATTCACTTGGATATTTTTCTATAAATTCTTTTAATCCATATTTAATTAATAATTCTTTAGTTTCACTAATTTTTTCTTCGGTTTTAATATTCATTATATCTAAACCTAAACAAGCATTTTCCAGTATGTTTAACCATGGAAGTAATGCATCACTTTGAAACATATAACCTATAATAGGTTCTTTTTTTTTATATGTTACTGACCCTTTATTTTGTTTATCTAGTTTGGCTATAATATTAAGTAACGTGGATTTCCCACATCCAGAAGGACCTACGATACTGACGAATTCATTTTCATAAACTTCAAAGGATATATCTTTTATTGCTTCAATTTCTTTATCTTTTGAATAATAATATTTAGAAATGTTTTTGACTTCTAAAACTTTATTCATATAAATTTTTTACTATATTGTCATATGATGTTTTTTCAGTTAAAAGTTCAAATTTAATTAAAAAGTTTTCTAAATTTTTAAAAGAATTTTCAGTAACAGTTGGTGTTTTTAACCATGAATCACTTTCTTTATAACGTTTTATCATTTGTGATAAATCCGTTATGTTTGTGTCTGGAAATTGTTTGACTATATCCTCTGCCAAAGCTATTTCATCAGTTTTTATTGTGTACTCTAATGCTTTGTTTATGGCTTTTGTAAATCCTATAAGTAATTCTTCATTGTTTTTTATGTAACTTTCTTTTGCATAAAATGTAGTATAAGGAACTTCTCCTGATAATTCTCCAACGCTTTCAACTACATAACCATATCCTTCATTTTCTAAAATCGTTGCATTTGGTTCAAATAAATTTACAAAATCACCTGTACCAGATATAAATGCTCCAGTCATTGATGCAAAATCTATAGAACTATTTAAATTGATGTTTTCTGTATCGATGTTATGATTATCTAAAGAATTTATGAAATTTAATGCTGGCATTCCGCTTTCTCTTCCGATTAAAATTTCTTTGCCCTCTAAATCTTCTAATTTAAAATTTTCAAGATTCTCTCTAGCAAAAATAAATTGTCCGTCTCTTTTTGTAAGACCTGAAAATATTTGTAAATAATCTTTTTCACCTGATTCGTATATGTATATTGCTGACTCTGCTCCTGCGAATCCTACATTAACGTCTCCTGATAGTACTGCTGCAGATACTTTGTCTGCTCCAGGTGTTAATATCAAATCTATTTCTATACCTTCTTCTTCGAAATACCCATTTTCTATTGCAATATATAAAGGGGTATAAAATACACTGTGTGTAACTTCAGCTAGTTTAATTGTAGTTAAATCGTTATTGCTTTTCTCATTATTGACTAATAAAAATGATATAATACTTACTCCTATTGCTACTAAGCATATTAAACTTATAATAATTTTTTTTTTCAAAATTTTTCCTCCTAGTTATAATATATTGATAACGAAAAAATGTGTGAATTATATACGTCTATATTTGTACGAACAAATTTTCTCTTTTTATGTTTTTTTTAAGAATTATGTGGTAAAATAACTAATGCAAGGAGTAAATATATGGATAAAATTGTAATTAAAGGTGCTAGGGAAAATAATTTAAAAAATATTTCTATTGAGCTTCCTAAAAATAAATTGATTGTAATGACTGGAGTTTCTGGATCTGGAAAAAGTAGTTTAGCATTTGATACTATTTATGCTGAAGGTAACAGACGATATGTAGAAAGTTTGTCTGCGTATGCAAGGCAATTTATTGGAATGAGTGGTAAACCAGATGTTGATTCTATTGAGGGGCTTAGTCCAAGTATTTCAATTGATCAAAAAACTACTAATAAAAATCCTAGATCTACCGTAGGTACTATTACAGAAATATATGATTATTTAAGGCTTTTATATGCTAGAATTGGTACACCTTATTGTATTAATCATCATGAACCAATATTTGCTCAATCTATTGAAGAGATGACTAATAAAATTTTATCATTTGAAAGTGGTAAAGCTATTACAGTTATGGCACCTGTTGTTAGAGGTGAAAAGGGAATTCATAAAGATTTAATTGAAAAATTGCAGTCTCAAGGATATTCTAAAATTAGAGTTAATGGGGAAATTTTTAGAACTAGTGATGAAATAAATTTTGAAAAAAACAAGAAAGATAATATAGATGTAATTATTGATAAAATAACTATTTCTATTGACGAAAGAAGTCGTATTTTTGAAGCTTTAGAAATGGCTACTAAGATGGCTGATGGGAAAGTTTTAATTATTGATGAGGAAGAAGAAATTTTAATGAGTGAAGATTATGCTTGTCCTAAGTGTAATTACTCTATAGGTGAACTTGAACCTAGAATGTTTTCATTTAATTCACCTTTTGGTGCTTGCTCTGAATGTAAAGGACTAGGTTTTTCTCAAAAAATAAATGTTGATTTAATTATGCCTGATAAAACTAAAAGTTTAAATGATGGTGCTATTACTGTTTTAAATAGTGAAGAAACAAATACTTTTTATACTATGATAAGAACTGTAGCTGAATATAAAAATATTGATTTAGATATTCCTGTTAAAGATTTACCTAAAAAGCAGCTCGATATTATTTTATATGGTTTAGATGAAGAAATAGAATTTAATTACGTTTCAAAAAATGGGGGAACTCGTAAAACTTATTCAAAATATGAAGGAATTGTTAATAATTTAGAAAGAAGATATATTGAAACTACATCTACTTGGATTCGTGAATGGCTTGATGGATATATGTTTGAATCAACTTGTGATGTTTGTGATGGTAAAAGATTAATGCCTAGTATTTTATCTGTTTATATAAATGAAAAAAATATAGATGATTTATGTAATATGTCAATAGAAGATCTTTATAACTTTTTTCAAAAAATTAAACTTACTGATACTCAAATTGAAATTAGTAATTTAGTTCTTAAAGAAATAAATGAACGTCTATCGTTTTTAGTTAACGTTGGTCTTTCATATTTAACACTTTCTAGAAATGCTGGTACATTGTCTGGTGGTGAAGCTCAGAGAATTAGGCTTGCAACACAAATAGGTTCAAGGTTATCAGGAGTTTTATATGTACTTGATGAACCTAGTATTGGTCTTCATCAAAAGGATAATGAAAAGCTTATTAATTCTTTAAAAGAAATGAGAGATTTGGGTAATACATTAGTTGTAGTAGAACATGATACTGATACGATGATGGCATCTGATTATTTAGTTGATATTGGTCCTGGAGCTGGTGAATTTGGTGGACAAATTATTTCAGCTGGAACACCAGATGAAGTTATGAATGATGAAAATAGTATTACTGGTAAATTTTTATCAGGTAAAGAATTTATAGAAGTACCTAAAAAAAGAAGAAAAGGTAATGGTAAAGCTTTAAAAGTGGTAAAAGCTTCAGAAAATAATCTTAAAAACATTTCAGTTGAGGTTCCTCTTGGTAAATTTGTTTGTGTAACAGGAGTTTCAGGTTCTGGAAAATCTACTTTGGTTAATGAAATAATTCATAAATCACTTAGAGCAGAAATTTATGGCTCAAAAGATGTTCCTGGAAAAGTTAAAGAAATAAAAGGTATTGATGAAATCGATAAAGTTATTATGATTAGTCAAGAAGCCATTGGTAGAACTCCAAGAAGTAATCCTGCTACCTATACTGGTGTTTTTGATGATATAAGAAATTTATTTTCTAACATGAAAGAATCTAAAATAAAAGGTTATGGTCCAGGAAGATTTTCATTTAATGTTAAAGGCGGTAGATGTGAATCTTGTTGGGGAGATGGTGTAAAGAAAATTGAAATGCACTTTTTACCTGATGTATATGTTCCGTGTGATGTATGTGGTGGAAAAAGATATAATTTAGAAACTTTAGAAGTTAAATATAAAGGAAAGAGTATTCACGACGTTTTAGAAATGAGAGTTAGTGAAGCTTTAGTATTTTTTGAAAATGTTCCTAGAGTTTATAATAAATTAAAAGTTTTAGAAGATGTTGGACTTTCTTATATTAAACTAGGCCAAAGTGCTCCAACATTATCAGGCGGGGAAGCTGGTAGAGTTAAACTTGCTAAAGAACTTCAAAAAAAGCCAACTGGTAAATCTATATTTATTCTTGACGAACCTACTACAGGTCTTCATCAAGCAGATATAAAAAAATTACTGGTTATACTTAATAGAATTGTTGATCATGGCGATACAGTTCTTGTAATAGAACACAATTTAGATGTTGTTAAACAAGCAGATCATCTAATAGATTTAGGTCCTGATGGTGGATCTAAAGGTGGAACTATTGTAGGAGTAGGTACACCTGAAAAAATATGTACTATCGCAGAAAGCTATACTGGAGAATTTTTAAAGAAAATTATGTAAATATTTTTCTTTTTTCTTTTGTAAAGAAGCATATGATTATTATTTTATTTCATGTAATTTTCACTCAATTAAATTGCTTTTTTATTCAATTAACTATATAATAAGTTAGAAAGGTTGTGAATTATGAACCCTGTTTTATTTAGTATTGGTTCTTTTTCTGTAATGTGGTATTCTGCACTTATTTTAATTGGTGTATTAGTTGCTATGTTTTTGATTTCAAAAGAAGGTAAAAGATTTGGCATTGACCCTGATTTTTTGTTTAATTTGTGTTTTTACACAATTATTTTTGGATTTTTAGGAGCTAGAATATATTATGTTATTTTTAATTCATCAATTTATAGTGGCGATTTTTTAGCAATATTTAAAATATGGGAAGGTGGCCTTGCTATTCATGGCGGAATTATAGCTGGTTTAATAACTATGTTGCTTTACTGTAAAAAACACAAAGTTAATTTTGTGAAAATGGCTGACATTGCGGTTCCTGCACTTTTTTTTGGACAAGCTATAGGTAGATGGGGGAATTTTTTTAATAGTGAAGCTCATGGACCAGCTACAACACTTGAATTTTTACAAAGTATCAATATTCCAGAATTTATAATTGATGGAATGCTTATAAATGGAACATATTATCAACCTACATTTTTTTATGAATCTATTGTGTGTTTAGTAGGATTTTTAATAGTTATTGTAATCAGAAGATTTAAATTTATGAAAATAGGTTATTTATCATCATTTTATTTAATTTGGTATGGAATAGGTAGATTTTTTATTGAATCTATGAGAACAGACTCTTTAATGTTAACTGGTTTTAAAGTAGCACAAATAGTATCAATAGTTATGATTGCTATTGGTATAATAATTTTTATAAACTCTAGTAGAAAAGGTAAATTTGAAAAAATTTATAATCTAAAAGAAGTTTAGAAAGGATATAATATGTATGATTGTATAATAATTGGTATGGGAATATCAGGAATATCAGCTGGTTTATATGCTAAACAAGCTAATTTGAAAACTTTGATGCTTGAAGGGGCTATGCCTGGTGGTATTTTAAATAGTATTGATGAAGTTCGTAACTATACTGGTTTGATTAATATTAAAGGAATGGATTTTTCTACTGTGTTAATGACTCAAATTATTGATGCAGGTATTGAATATAAACTAGAAAAAGTAATTGCTGTTGAAGTTTATGAAAATAAAAAAATAGTAAAAACTGCTTCAGCTGAATATGAAGCAAAAAATGTAATAATTGCTACTGGTAGAAGACCAAAATTTTTAGGTCTTGATAATGAAGAAAGATTACTTGGTAAAGGTCTTTCAACTTGCGCTGTATGTGATGGTAACTTTTTTAAGGATAAAATAGTCTCTGTAGTTGGGTCTGGTAACAGCGCACTTCAAGAAGCACTATACTTATCAAATATAGCAAATACAGTAAATTTGATTATTAGAAAAAAAACTTTTACTGGGTCTGATTTACTTAAAGAAAGAGTTTTGAAACAAGAAAATATAATTGTTCATTATGAATCTAATGTTATTAAGATAAATGAAGAAAATGAAAAAATAGTGTCATTAACTCTAAATAATAATAAAGAAATTATTACTGATGGGTTATTTATTTATATAGGGTATACTCCTAATTATGAATTAGTTGAAAACCTTAATATAACTAATGATGCTAACTATATTTTAGTAAATGAAAATTTTGAGACAGAAGTAAAAGGTATTTTTGCGGTAGGAGATGTCATAAAGAAAGATATATATCAGCTTGTAACAGCGGCTTCAGATGGTGCTAAAGCAATTATAAAAATAGCAGAAAATAAATAATATTATAGTATATAATTATAGAGGAGGTAACAATGAAAATATATAACACTGAAACAAGAAGTATTGAAAAATTTATTCCTTGGGAAGAAGGAAAGGTAAAAATGTATACATGTGGACCTACTGTATATCATTACGCTCATATTGGAAATTTAAGAACATATATTATGGAAGATGTTTTAGAAAAAACTCTTAGATACGTTGGCTACGATGTGAAAAGAGTAATGAACATTACAGATGTAGGTCATTTATCTAGTGATTCAGATACTGGTGATGATAAAATGGTTTCTAAAGCAAAAAAAGAACATAAATCTGTTTTAGAAATTGCTAAATATTATACTGAAGCATTTTATAGTGATGCTGGTAAATTAAATATTACTATTCCTGAAACTGTAAGTCCTGCGACAGATAATATCGATGAATATATAAATATTATTCAAAAACTGATTTTAACTGGTTATGCTTATGAATCAGGTGGAAATATTTATTTTGATACCTCTAAGCTTGAAAACTATTATGCGTTAACTAATCATAATGCAGATGAAATAGCTACTGGTGTTAGAGAAGATGTTGAAGAAGATAATAATAAAAAGAATAAAACTGATTTTGTTTTATGGTTTACAAAATCTAAATTTGATGATCAGGATTTGAAATGGGAATCTCCTTTTGGACTTGGTTATCCAGGTTGGCATATTGAGTGTACTGGAATTTCTATCAAATATTTAGGTGAGTACATGGATATTCACTGTGGTGGTGTAGATAATATTTTCCCACATCACACTAATGAAATCGCACAAAGTGAGGCTTATTTAGGTCATAAGTGGTGTAAATATTGGGTTCATGGAGAACATTTAAACGACGATACTGGTAAAATGAGTAAAAGCAAAGGTGATTTTTTAACTGTATCTTTACTTGAAGAAAAAAAATATAATCCTTTAGCTTATAGATTTATGTGTTTAATGAGTCATTATAGAAATCAATTAACTTTTTCTTTTTCGTCTTTAGATGGAGCTCAAAATTCATATAAGAAATTGAAAAATAAAATTCTTAATTTAAAAATTGAGGGAGAAGTTAATTCAGATGAATATAATGAATTTGATAAAAAGTTTAAATCTTTTTTAGAAGATGATTTAAATACTGCATCTGTTATAACTTTATTATATGATACATTGAAAAGTGAATTAAATGATGCTACTAAGTATTATTTAATAAAATCTTGGGATACTGTGTTATCACTTGATTTAACAACTGAAGTGAAAAATGATGTTGATGAAAATTATATAAATGAAATGATAATTAAAAGAAATGAAGCAAAGAAAAATAAGGATTTTAGACTTGCTGATGATATAAGAAATGATTTACTTTCTAATGGTATTGTTTTAAAGGATACTAGAGAAGGTACAATTTACGAGGTGATTTAATGAATAATATTATATTAATTATAATGATTTTAGCAATTCCAGCAATTGCGCAATTTATGGTAACAACCAACTATTCTAAATATTCTAAAGTATCAAATTCAAAAAAAATTACTGGTGCTGAAGTTGCTAGAGAGATTCTATCAAAAAATGGACTGGACAATGTTTATGTAGTTGAAACCAGTGGTGTATTGTCTGACCATTATGATTCTTCTAGAAAAGTAGTAAGACTTTCTAATTCAATTTATAATGGAACATCTATTGCAGCTTTAGCAGTAGCAGCCCATGAAGTTGGTCATGCTGTTCAAGATAAAGAAGGGTACTTTTTTATGCGTCTTAGATCTGCAATTTTCCCACTTGTTAATATAGCAACTTCACTGTCTTACATTATAATTTTTATTGGTTTTATTTTAGAAGCTACCAATTTTATTTATGCAGGTATTGCATTAACTGCCATAGGTTTACTATTTCAAATTATTACTTTACCAGTTGAATTTGATGCGAGTTCTAAAGCTAAAGAAATGCTTAAAGGAATGAGTTTGAGTGATAAAACTGATGATGTAGGTGTTGAAAAAATGCTGGGTGCAGCAGCTCTTACGTATGTAGCTGGAGTTTTATCTAGTGCTTTACAAATTATAAGACTTTTACTTGCTGCTGATAGGAATTAAATATGAATGAAATATTGAAAAGAAGAAGTATTAGAAAGTATACTGATGAAAAAATACCAGTAGATATTATAAATGAAATTTTAAAAGCTGGTATGAATGCTCCTACTGCCATGAATTCTAGACCGTGGGAATTTATTATTGTAGATGATTTAGAATTATTAAGAAAATTATCTACTGTTACTCCGTATGCATTTATGTTAGCAAAAGCTGCAAATGCAGCTGTAGTTATTGGAAAAGAAACTACTAAATATTGGCAGCAGGATTTAGCAGCTTCAACTCAAAATATTTTGCTAGAGGCAACTACTCATAATGTTGGTACATGTTGGATTGGTGTTGCTCCTGATAATGAAGCTGAAGGTTATGTTAAAGACCTTTTAAGTGTTCCAGATGATTATAGAATTTTTAGTATAATTAGTATGGGATATTCTGATAAAGAAAAAGAACCTAATGATTCTTTTGATAATAATTTGATACATGTAAATAAATTTTAATCATATAAACCCGAAGTTTCATTATTTATATCTATGAAAATGGGTAACTGTGGTGGATTTATAGTAAATATTATGTAAATTACTAATATTATACATATTAACAAAATACTGTAAATAGATTTTATAGTATTTTTTTTATATTTATATATATGTAAACCTATTAAATGAGACATTGTTATTGAAACTAATAATATTAGTATATCTATAATCATGCTTTCTATTCCTAAAGCACCTGTGTATAAATAATAAATAGTAGGTATACTTATAATGTAACTTAATAAAGTAATTAATAATGAATAATACCAGTTATTTTTGTTTATTGATTTATTTATCTTTAAATATATTAACCAATAAATAATTATAGGGATTAAACTAAGTTTTGTATGTTCCCATATACTTTCATTTATAGGTGAAATAAAAGCAATTATTATATTGTTTGAAGATAAGTCATATAAGAAATGAAAAATAGCACCTATTATAAATAATATTGGAATTCCTATTAATAAATATTTTTTTTCTTTTTCCATAATAAAACACCTAGTTATATATTACGTAGGTGTTTTATTATTATGTATGTTAAATATATTTTATTTTGACACTTTTTCTTTCTTGTTCTATTTTATAGTAAGTGTTTAATATATTATTAGCTCTAATTATTACTGATTCATTTGTACTTGTATTATTATTGTCAATTGTTTCTTGAATTAATTTTTTTGCTTCTTCTTCAGTAATTGTACTTATTAATTTTTTTCTGTTTGCAATGTTTAAACTAGTAGAAAATATTACTTTGTGGTAATCATTAGATAAGTTTAATATTACTTCTAATCTTTCGTGTTCATCTTTAATTGTTAGTAATTTATTTAGTATATCATTTATTGTGTGCATAATTTTTCCTCTTCTATATAATAACACAATATTTACTAATTATAAATATTATTCGAAAGTTTTTGCTTTAAAGGAAAAAAAATGTTAAAATAGGTGGGATGGAGGCGAGATTATGTTAAAAGCAATAGATGTAAGTTTAAGATTTGGAACTAAGGTTTTATTCGAAAAAGTTAATTTAGACTTTGGTAATAACTGTTATGGGCTTATTGGTGCAAATGGTGCTGGTAAATCTACATTTCTTAAATTACTTAGTACAGAAATAGAAACTACTTCTGGTGAAATAGTTAAAGGAAAGAATGAAAGAATAAGTGTTTTAAGACAAAATCACCATTTATATGATGATTATACTGTTTTAGAAACGGTTATTATGGGGAATAAGGAATTATATAGTGTTATGCAAGAAAAAAACGCTATATATATGAAAGAAGATTTTACTGATGCAGATGGTATTAGAGCTGGAGAACTTGAAGGTATTTTTGCTGAAATGAATGGTTGGCAGGCTGATGCAGATGCTGCTATTTTACTTTCTGGTTTAGGTATTGATGTGGATTTACATTATACTCAAATGAAGGATTTAAAAGATAGTATAAAAGTAAAAGTTTTACTTGCTCAAGCACTTTTTAGAGAACCTGATATTTTACTTTTAGATGAACCTACTAATGGTCTTGATAT
>CAYJFJ010000030.1:0-11469 GCA_964369845.1 uncultured Muribaculaceae bacterium
TATATTATAATTTAATTAATTACAAATGGTGCGGTTGAGATTACAATTAAAAAAACCAAATTTAAATATTTGGTTTTTTTTATAGTTTTTCTATTTTAATTACATTATCATAATTTACATTAATTGCTTGAGTTTTTTTCTTTCCTAAAAAAGCATCTTTAACAGTTGCTCTAGCTCCTTTTAAGTCTTCTTCTATATCAATAACTCTTAATACTTCATTAATAGTTGTGCTTCCGTTTAATACTTTGTATAATCCATCTTCAACTAAACTTGAATTATTTTCATTTGTATAAACTAAGTCTCTTAATTCTTTTTTTGCATTTCCAACAGATATAGCATCTTTTAAATCTTGATTAATTAATAATACTTCGTGTAGTGCTGCTCTTCCTTTATATCCTTTTATACATTCATCACATCCTACTGATTCATAAACTTCGTTTATGTCTTGATTAATTATTTCTTTAAATAAGTTTTTTTCGTATGGAGTAGTAACTCTAGTAGTTCTACACTTAGGACATAATTTTTTAACAAGTCTTTGAGATATAATTCCAGTTAAAGCTGAACCTAATAAATATCTTTCTATATCCATATCTAATAATCTTTCAATTGTGTTAAGTGAATTATTAGTATGTATAGTTGATAGTACTAAATGTCCAGTTATTGATGCTCTTACTGCGATTCTTGCTGTTTCATCATCTCTAATTTCACCAATCATTATTACATCAGGATCTTGTCTTAAAATACTCCTTAAAGTACTTGCAAAAGTCAGTCCTATTTCATTCATAACTTGAACTTGATTTATTCCTGTGATTTTCATTTCTACTGGGTCTTCTACCGTGATAATATTTTTAGATTCAGTATTTAATTCTTGTAGCATTGAGTATACTGTTGTAGATTTACCGGTACCTGTTGCTCCGGCTACTAAAATCATACCATTTGGCATTGTTGTTAATTTTTTTATTTTATTTAAATTTGCTGGAGTAAAACCAAGGCTATCTATTCCTGCAGATGACATGTTGTAATCTAAAATTCTTATAACAACTTTTTCTCCGCCACTGATTGGTAAACTAGATACACGCAGGTCAATGTTTTCTGATGTTCCTAAATTTTTTATTGCACCATCTTGGGGTAATCTTGTTTCAGTAATGTTCATTCCTGAAATTATTTTAATTCTTGTTGTAAGATTTTTTTTAACACTAGCAGGTACTTTCGCATAATCAAGTAGTGTTCCATCAATTCTAAGTCTCACTGATAAGTGTTCATTGGTAGGATCAAAATGAATGTCAGATGCTTTTTTATTTATTGCATCTATTATAATTTCATTTACGATATCTACTACAGGTTTATTTTCATAATCGTATTCTTTAAACATAACTAAAACCTTTCTATTCTTTTATAATTATACTATATATTAATTTAAATAACAATTACTTTAGATAATAAAATTCGACAAATTTTGATAGAGATATTATGGTATAAAATAGATGGTGGTTATATGAAAAAATATTTGAGTATTATGGTTTTGGCAGTACTTTGTGGCGCAGTGCTAGCATACTATTTTATTAATAAAAATAGTGAAGAAGAAAAAATAGTTATGGTTGAATCTTATAAAGTTAATTTTTTTCAGTTAGGCATATTTTCTGATTATAATAATGCTTTAAATTTTAGCGAAAGTAACCAAGGTATAATAGCTGAAGATAATGGTTATTATACTGTTTATTCAGCAATTTATAGTGATCCTGAACTTGTTTTGAATTTAAAAAATTACTATGAAAAACATAACATTGATTATATTGTTAAAGAAAATATTATAACTCGTGATTTTTACGAAGAATTAATAGAATTTGAAACACTGCTTAAAAGAACTGACTCTATTGATGTTATTTTTAAGACAAATGAACTTATTTTAGAAGATTATGTAATAAGTCTAGGAAAATAAAACATACTAAATATATGAAAAATAAATGGATAAATGTTGTTATTTTGTTACTTTTTTTTACATTGATCTTTGTTAAAGATTCTGTGTATTTTTTTGTTGGAAAATATATTTTTGAGTTTTCAGATACCATGTCTTTTTATTTTACCGATAGCATTACTGATAAATTCGAAAGTGATAAGTTTTATTTTTCTGAAAGTAAAGTTTTGTACAGAGATATTTATTCTTTTTCTAAATCTATAATCATATATAATGGAGAAAATTTCGGTTATAAAGAAAATATGGCTGTTTTAAATGAAAATGGATTGGTTGGAATAATAACTAGTGTAGAAGAGAACTCTAGCACAGTTACACTTTTAACAAATAAAGATATTAATATAAGTGTTAAAGTGGGGGAGCAGTTTGGAATTTTAAAATATATTGACAATACCTTAGTTGTAACTAATTTAACTGGATCTGGTGTTTTAAATGAAGGAGATTATATTTATACTTCAGGTCTTGCGAATTTGTATTCTGATATTTATATAGGTGTTGTATCTACAAAAAAAGTTAATAACTATTCTTATGAAATTGTTTTAGAAAATGATTTTATTAATTTAGATTATTTAGTAGTTTTAAAAGGTGTTAAATAATGTTTTTTTTGATTGTAGATTTTATTTTAAACCAATTTTTTTTAATTCCATCTTTCTTTTTTGTGCTTTGCATTAGTAGGTGTAAAATAGATATTAATATATTATGCGGATTAGCAATAGATTTAGTTTTGCTTAATACTAGGTATGTTACTTTTGTTATTTTATTTATTTATATCGTAAATAAATTGATGTTTAAAAATTTAAATTTATTAATTAAAGATATACTTAATTTATTTATTTTTCTTGTTATTATTTATTTTATATCAAGAGAAGAGAGTGTTTTAATATATTTTGTTATTAATGTTTCTTTTTATATTATTTGTTATTTTTCTTTAGAAAAAAGAATATTATGTACTAAGGAGCCTTTGGATGACTATCAAAAGAATTTTTAATAGTGTTTTTATTACTAAAGTGTTTGTTTGTTTAATATTTTTTTTAGTATCTTTAATTTATGTGGATTTTAGTAGTTCTAATAAAGAGAATTATGAAAAGTTACTTTTTACTAACAGTTTGTCTTTTAATAAGTTTAATAACTGGTATAGCAAATATTTTGGAGAAGTTATTCCTGGTGTTCAAAATGAAATCCCAGTTTTTTCGAATAATTTTGTTTATACTGCTAAAGATATTTATTTAGATGGGGAAATTTTTACAGTTCAAAATAATTTACCTGTATCTAATTTATCTAGTGGAGTAGTAGTGTTTGTGGGCCAAAAAGAAGGATATGGAAATACGGTCATTGTTCAAGGAAATGATGGATACGATATATGGTATGGTAATTTAACTAATATAAATGTTTTACTTTATGACTATTTACAAAGTGAAGTTATCATAGGTGAGGCTTTAGGAGATAGTCTTTATTTAGTTATAAAAAAGAATAATGAGTTTTATACTTATGAAGATTATAAAAATTAATTTTTCGACATATTATTTGATGTTACTTTATTTTTTTTCTGGTTTATTACTTCATGGAATTGCTATTTTTAGTATAGTTTTTTTGCATGAAATGGGCCACTATTTTGCAGCAAAAAGTAAAAGAAAAAAAGTAATAAGTGTAACTATATATCCTTTCGGTGGAATAACTAAAATTGATAATAATTTAAACAGTGACATTTATGAAGATTTATTTATTGCAGTTTCTGGTATTTTAGTTCAATTACTACTTTTTTTTGTTATTTTTTTAGCATTTAAGTTAGAACTTATTAGAAATTCTACTGCAGAAATTTTCGTTATGTACAATAAATATATTTTACTATTTAATTTGATTCCTATTATTCCTCTTGATGGATCTAAAATTGTTGATTGCTTATTTAATCTTAGCTTTAGTTTTAAAAAAAGTTATATGCTTGTCTTCGTTTTTTCTATAATTTCTTTGATAATATTTATATTTTGTAGTTACAAATATTCTTTGAACAATTTGATGATGCTCTCGTTTATTTTGTACAAGACTTTCCAGTGGCTTAAAAATAGAAAATATATTTTTAATAAATTTCTTGTTGAGAGGTATTTGTTTGAAATGGACTTTAAAAGAAACAAAAAATATTGTTCTAATGATTTAGGGGTTTTGAGAAAAGCAGTTAAAGGATTTTTCTTTAAAAATAACAAATGGGTAGAAGAAAAGGAAATATTAGCTGAAAAGTTTGACAAATGATTGTAAATTTGGTAAAATTAACATGTTTTAATTCATTTTATTAAAACCGCACTAAAAAGGTTATAAGTCTTATGACACCTTAAGGGCGCGACTTAAATTAAGGAGGTAAAGAAATGAAAGCTATATTTGAAACTGGTGGAAAACAATATTATGTTGCTGAAGGTGACAAAATTTATGTTGAAAAACTTGATGCTGAAGCAGGTGCTGAAATTACTTTTGATAAAGTATTATTTGCTGGAGAAAAAGCTGGTGTTCCTTTTGTAGATGGTGCTACTGTTGTTGCTACTGTTGTAAAAAATGGACGTGGTAAAAAAATCAAAGTTTTTAAATATAAACCTAAGAAAAAATATCGTAAAACTCAAGGTCATCGTCAACCATATACTTGTTTAGAAATTAAAAAAATTAACGGTTAATTTATGATTAGAGTAGAAAAAAATGGTGATATAATAACTATTAAAGGTCATGCTAATTTTGATGAGTATGGCAAAGATATAGTGTGTGCTAGTGTTTCTAGTATAATTTATACCACTGTAAATGGAATATTTTGTTTTGATAATGATGCGATTGATTTTATTGATGATAAAGTTATGATTATTAAAGTTTTACGTAGTACTAAAGAGGTTAATATACTTATTGATAGTATGTTTAATTTACTTAAGGATTTAGAAAAACAGTATCCTAAAAATATAAAAATTAGTAAAGGAGATTAATGATATGTTATTTATAAATTTAAATATACAAAGATTTGCTCACAAAAAAGGTCAAGGTTCTACTGATAATAACCGTGACTCAGCTGGTCGTAGACTTGGTGCTAAACTTGCTGATGGGCAACATGCTAAAGCTGGTTCAATAATATATCGTCAAAGAGGAACAAGAATTTATCCAGGAACAAACGTTGGAATGGGTAAAGATCATACTTTGTTTGCTTTAATTGACGGTACTGTTAGATTTGAAAGAAGCGGAAGAAATAAGAAAAAAGTAAGTGTATACGAAGTTAAGTAGTATACTCTTTTTTTTATATACTTTAATGTGTATATGTGTTATAATATTTTCTGTTTTACTGAATATTTTACAAAAGAAATATGTTATAATAAAATAGAAATGAGGTAAGTTATGTTTGTAGATGAACTGATATTAAAAGTAGAAGCTGGTTCAGGTGGTGATGGTTGTACTTCTTTTTGGAGAGAAAAATATGTTGCTATGGGTGGACCAGATGGTGGTAATGGAGGAAGAGGTTCTGACATTATTTTTAAAGTTGACCAAAATTTAAAAACGTTAATAGATTTAAAAGTCCAAAAACAAGTTAAAGGTGAACGAGGAGATCATGGTAAAGGAAGTAGTATGTTTGGCCGTGGTAAAGATCCTGTTTATGTTGCTGTTCCTGAAGGTACTGTAGTTTATGATTATGAAACTGGTATGGTTTTATGTGATTTAACAAAAGAAGGACAAGAATTTGTGGTTGCTAAAGGCGGAAGAGGAGGAAGAGGAAATAAATCTTTCGGAACTCATGACAATCCTGCTCCAGCATTTAGTGAAAGAGGAGAACCTGGAGAAGTTAAAACTTTAAAAATTGAGCTTAAAGTATTAGCTGATGTAGGTCTTGTAGGAATGCCAAGTGTTGGTAAAAGTACACTTTTATCTGTTGTTTCTGCATCTAAACCAAAAATTGGTGCTTATCACTTTACGACTTTAAATCCCAATTTAGGAGTAGTTAGACTTAAAGATCAAAGAGCATTTGTAATGGCAGATTTACCTGGTCTTATTGAAGGAGCTTCTAGTGGTATAGGTCTTGGAGATAAATTTTTAAAACATGCGATGCGTACTAGAATTTTAGCGCATGTAATTGATATGGGAGCTATGGAATGTAGAAATCCTATTGAAGATTACGAAATAATACGTGCGGAAATAGAAAAATTTGATCAAAAACTTACAAATAAAAAAGAAATTATCATCGCTAACAAGATGGATTTACCAGATGCTGCAGATAATTTAGTTAAATTTAAAGAAAAATTTTCTGATAAAGAAATTTATGAAATAAGTGCTATTAATAGTGATAATATCGAAGCTATGCTTGAAAAACTTGCTGATACTCTAGATTCAATTCCTAAAGTTGATATGTTTGCTAAAGAAGAATTTGAAGATTATATTTTATTTGAATATAAAAATGAAAATTCTTATAAAATTAAACGTGAAGATAATATTTGGGTTGTTTCTGGAAGAGGTGTTGAAAAACTTCTTAAAATGACTAAAGTTAATGAAGAAGAAGGTTTGAGAAGATTTGCTCGTAAGCTTAATAAAATGGGTGTTGAAGATGAACTTGAGAAACTTGGTGCTATGCCAGGAGATGAAGTTCAAATATTAGATTATATCTTCATCTACAAAGCTTAAAATATCATTGATTTTTAAAGATTTACTAATGTTACTAGGTAATACTATAATATTAGTATTTTTTTTGTCAGAATTTACTTCTACTATTTTATTTTGCGGAACATTTTGATATTTAAATATAACAGAATTTTTATTATTTATAGCAATAATATCTAATTTATTTTTAGTGAAAAAAGTATTGATTGAATTCGCATTTTCAATAAAATAACCATCTAAGTTATTTTTTTTAGCAAGTAAAAAGAAATTTATGTTACTATTTTTTCTTTTTTCTAACCTATAATTATTATTGTTAATTTTCAAAATCATATCATCACCACTTAAATATATTTTGTTACATTAGGTTTTATGAACATTTTTCATTAATTTTTTAATATATTGATATTGTAAAGGTTTTTATGATATAATATTATCTTGACGTTTGGAGGTTTAAGATGAATAACAATTATTTATTAATTCTTGAAAGTAAACCTGGTGATTTTATGCCCATAGCTTTAAATACATTTAGTGAAGGCAAAAATTTTGATGGGTCAATCGAAAGCATAGATGCTATTACTTCTAATTATACTGAAAAAGAACTACTTGAAGAAATTAAAAAGTTAAATATAGTGCAGTTTCGTAACCTTGAGGGAAAATTGCTTATTAAAGGAAGTGGTAAAGCTAGGCTAGAAGTTCTTTTTAAAGATACTTTTTCTGAATTTATTTTAAATGATTATATTATTGATAATATTGAAGATAAACAGTTTTTAAATAAAATATTTAATAAATGTAAAAGTCTGATAGATAATTATAGTAAAGAAAAAGTAGATAAATACTTGAAAAGATTGAAACTCATTTTGGATTCATCTGCAAATAATGATGAAGAAAAAAACAATAAAGTTAACCAGTTATTTAAACATTTAAACATATTACCTTATTGTGTGAAAAGAAAATTTAATTTTTATTTTTTGGAATTAGATATTATTAAGAGAAATAATGATTTGATTTCAAATCCTAATGTAAATATTGGAATGAAAAAGATATACAAAGACGTTGCTTAGTTTTTAAGCGTAAAGTTTTTGTTTTTTTATATAAAAAAAATTATATTTAGTGTATAATACTAATAAGAGGTATATTTATGAAAAATGATAAAAAAATTGACGTAGATGGATTAAATCAAGTAATTACTACCAGTAATAAAATATTAAGACTTGTGTATGTCTTTATAATAGTAAGCTTAGTAATAGCTGCTATTTATATAGGGCAACAACTTAATGTATTTACTTTTGTAGCTACTATACTTAATATTTTATTTCCGCTTTTTGCCGGTTTTATAGTAGCGTGGCTGTTTAACCCTTTAGTTTTAAAACTATATAATCACAAAGTTCCGAAAGTTGCTGCCGCGTTAATTGTGTATGCAGGAATAATAGCTTTTATGTTCTTATTTATTAGTTTATTTGTGCCTGTGATTGTAGATCAAGTTAACACATTTGTTGAGATGCTTCCTAGTTTGAGTAATAATTTATTTACTTGGTTAGAAGGAGTTTTTGAATCTTTAGGTGCAAGTGGAGTGGATATCGAGTCTACTCAAGAATCTTTAACTAAAAATTTCCAGGATTTCTTTTTGAATTTCGCAGAATCGCTTCCTAGTAATGCTGTGAATTTTGCGGGATCTGTATTCTCTGGAATATTAACTTCATTTTTAACGTTCATAATAGGTTTGTATATGTTAATGGATTTTGATAAAATAAAAAATAGTATTATTAATGTAATGCCTAAAAAACATAAAAATGAAATAATTTTATTATTAAGCGAAATTGGTGTCGAAGTCAGAAAGTGTGTAAATGGTATTTTATTGATAGCTTCAATGGTGTTTATTTGCGATACAATTGGTTTTGCTATAGTTGGTTTAGAAGCAGCTTTATTATTAGGTTTATTTTGTGGTATAACTGATTTAATACCATACATTGGTCCATATATTGGTGGTTCTGTTGCAGTTTTAGTTGGTTATAGTCAAGGTCCAGTTGTTGGAACAGGTGTATTAGTTATTGCTATAATTGTTCAACTTTTAGAAAATTATGTAATGCAACCTGTAGTGATGAGTAAAGCCACATCTACTCATCCTATAATAGTTATAGTGGCGCTTTCGATATTTGGATATTTCTTTGGAATTGTTGGTATGATTTTTGCTACACCATCAATTGCTGTTATTAAAGTGTTGTTTAAGTTTTTTAATAATAAATTCGAAATTTTTGGTGATTTTCGAGCTGCTAGTATTGAATAATTAATACTGTTATGATATATTAATTATGTAATTAATCGTTGAAGAAAAAATATTTTATAAAAGTACTAAAGAGAGTTAGTGGATGGTGAGAACTAATGTATAATTATATTTGGCTATTTTCTGAGATTAATCGGGGAGACTCGTTAAAACAATTGAGTTAAATAAAGGATGGTACCGCGCTTTTGGCGCTCCTTGGTATTATCTTTTTTTGTGAAAGGAAAAAAATGAAAATATTTTTAATTGCTGGTACAGCGCAAAGTGGTAAAGGTGAAATAGCGAAATTCATAAAAGAGTTCTATATTTATAAATTAGAAAGTACTGCTATTACTGAGTATGCTAAATACCTAAAAAATTTAGCGATGGATTTATCTGATTGGGATGGTAATCCTGTAACTAAACCAAGAAGTTACTTACAAGAATTAGGTAAAACTGTTAGGAATATAAATCCGGAGTATTTTACAGATAGTTTACTTCGTGATATTGAAATATATTCTGAATATGTTGAAAATATCGTCGTTGCAGATGTTAGAATGCCTGAAGAGATAGATTATATTAAAAAAGTTTATAAAGAAGATGTATATTCAATTTATGTGGAAAATCAATTTTCTGCTAATGATTTAAGTATTGAAGAAAAAATCGATATTACAGAAATAGCTTTAGAAAATTATGATTCTTTTGATTTTACCTTAATCAATGATGGATTAGATAAAGTAAAAGAAAAATTGTTTGATATATTAGGAGGTTTAAATTAATGAAAAAATTAAATTCAGTTGAGTTAAGAAAAAAATATTTAGAGTTTTTTGAAAGTAAAGGACATAAAATTATTACATCATCATCAGTAATACCTGAAAACGATCCTACAGTACTTTTTACTACAGCAGGTATGCACCCTTTAGTGCCGTATTTATCAGGTAAAGAAGTTCACCCTGAAGGTGCTAAATTATGTGATGTTCAAAAGTGTATTAGAACTAGTGATATTGATGATGTAGGAGATAATTCTCATTTAACATTTTTTGAAATGTTAGGTAACTGGTCAATAGGAGATTATTTTAAAGAAGACGCTATTAAATATAGTTATGAATTTTTAACAGATGAAAAATATTTAGGAATACCTAAAGATAAATTATATTTTACTTGTTTTGAAGGAGATGAAACTTCTCCTAAAGACACAGAATCTTACGATATTTGGAGAAGTTTAGGTGTAGAAGATGATCATATATTCTTTTTAGGTAAAGATGATAATTTTTGGATTTTAGGTTCTGGAATAGGTCCATGTGGTCCTAGTACAGAAATGTATTATGACACTGGAAAAGATTCTTGTGGTGATGATTGTGATCCATCTTGTAGTTGTGGGAAATATTTAGAAATTTGGAATGATGTATTTATGCAGTATTTTTCAGATGAAAATGGTAATTTAACTAAATTATCAAAACAAAATGTAGATACTGGAATGGGACTTGAAAGAACAGTGTCAGTTTTAGGTGGGTTTGAATCAGTATATGATATCGAAGATTTTGATTTATTGAAACAAGAAATAAGTAAATTGTCTGGGTTAAATTATGAAGATAACAAAAAAGAATTTAGAATTATAATGGATCATGTTAGAGCTTCAACATTTATACTAGCAGATGATAAAAAAATTGTACCTAGTAATGCAGGAGCAGGTTATGTACTTAGAAGACTTATTAGAAGAACTATAAGAAATTTAAGAAAACTTAATATGCCTTCCGAAAACATTGTAGTTCTTGCTAAAATTGTTATAAATCAATATTCTGGTGTATATAACGAACTTTCAAGAAATGAAGAATATTTAATTTCTGAACTTTTAAAAGAAAGTAATAAGTTTAGTAAAACTTTAAAAGATGGAGAAAAACACTTTTATAAGATCATAAAAAATAATGAAACTAACGTAATTTCTGGCGATGATTCATTTAAATTATTTGATACTTTTGGATTTCCTATAGAAATGACTGAAGAGTTAGCTTTAGAAAATGGTTATACTATTGATATAGAAGGATTTAAAGCTAAATTTAAAGAACATCAAGATAAATCTAGAACTATTGATGCAGGAGCTGCTAAAGGTGGTCTTGCTGATCAATCTGAAGAATCTATAAAATACCATACGCTGGCACACCTTTTATTAGCTACTTTACAAGAAATGTTTGGTAAGGATGTAATTCAAAAAGGATGTAATATAACTTCAGAAAGAATTAGATTCGATTTTAATCTAGATCATAAATTATCAGATGAAGAAAAATCGAAAGTTACTACTAGAGTTAATGAAATGATTTTGTCAGGAGTTGATGTAGTTATGGAAGAGATGACTTTTGAAGAAGCTAAAAATAGCGGAGCTCATGGTACATTTGTTGACAAATATGACGCTAAAGTTAAAGTGTTTACAATGGGAGATTTTTCAAAAGAAATTTGTGGTGGTCCTCATGTTAAAAATACATCTGAACTTGGTGAATTTGTTATTACTAAAGAAGAAAGTAGTTCATCAGGAGTTAGAAGAATAAAAGCTGTATTAAAATAATATCTTTGAAAAAAGATATTTTTCCTAAATTGAAATTTGAACCGCACCACGAAAGTGGTGTGTTTTTTTATA
>CAYJFJ010000031.1:0-9346 GCA_964369845.1 uncultured Muribaculaceae bacterium
TATTATAATTTAATTAATTACAAATGGTGCGGTTGAGATTACAATTAAAAAAAAATAACTCGCTTGTAGTTATTTTTATTTTCGTATATTTTCATACCAACTTTGTATGTTGTCTTTTACATTTTCATAAGTATCAGTTACTAAACCTGAATCTATCGCATTATTATAAATCTCTACATAATTATCGATTTTTTCATTAGTTTCTTCACTTAAATTTTCTTCAATAAATTCGTTTAATCCATTGATTCCTTTATCTAAAAGTGATGAAGATGTTTCTTTTACTGCCTCGCTCACCTGTGAAAAATCTTCTTTATAATCTGGATATAATTTCATAATTTCAGCATCAAATGAAATTAACATTTCTAAACATTTTGTTTTTGCATCTTCCGATAATTCATCATAAGTATAACCATTAATTTCAGTTCCATAGTATATAAAATCTACGACTGTAATAAATGTTTCCTTAGTTTTTTCCATACCAATTTCATAACTATCTTTTAATACTTCTAAAGAATTATTTGTTATGTTATCTATTTTTTCTAATACTGAATTTTCACTTTTTCTAGCAATTTCTAATTTACTACTTTCTGTTAAATTTTCCTTTAAATTTTTTTCGGTAGTGTTATTAGCACCTACTTTAGTACATCCAACAGATACTACTGATAAATTTAATATCATAGTATATAAAACAATTTTTTTTAGCAATATTTTTTTATTCATATCGTCCTTCTTTTCAAATATTATAACATAAAAAAAGTCAACTAGTGACTTAATCTATTATATTTTTAAAAATGACTGTTTTTGTTCTACTCATTTCTTTTAAAGTAGACATAACTCCTTCATTTCCAATTCCTGAATGTTTCCATCCACCAAATGGCATTTCAAATGATCTAAAGAATGATGCTCCGTTTATAATTACCCCACCACACTCAAGTTCATTAGATACTTTCATACATGTTTTCATATCTTTTGATATTATATTTCCACATAATCCAAAAGATGACTGATTTGCAATTTGTACTGCTTCCTCTAAATCTGTATATTCAATAATTGAAACAACTGGTCCAAAAATTTCTAAATCTTTAGCTACTGGCATATCTTTAGTTATATTATCTAGTATAGTTGGCTCAAAATAAGCTTTATTTCTTCTTCCACCATATACTACTCTTGCTCCTAAAGCTACCGTGTCATTAACTTGTTTTTCAATAGTTATTGCAGCAGTTTCATTTATTAAACATCCTAAATCTGTTTCCATACTAAGTGGATTTCCTATTTTAAGAGATTTTACTTTTTCTACTAATTTAGAAGTGTATTCTTCTTTTACATCTTTATGAATTAAAAATCTTTTACTTGCACAGCAAACTTGACCTGTGTTATAAAATCTTCCCCATATAGTTTCAGCAACTGCTAAATCTACATCTCCATCACTATGTAAAATAAATGCATCATTACCACCTAATTCAAGCATAACATGTGTTAAATTATCACTACAAGTTTTCATAGTTTCCATACCAGCATACGTTGAACCTGTTAAACTTACTAAATGTACTCCAGGATTTTTTGCAAGAGTTTGCGCCGCAAGTGCTCCTGTTCCATTTATTACATTTATAGCACCTTTATCTACTCCAGCTTCAAGTAAAAGCTCTGCATATTTACAAAGTGTAAGTGGATTATGAGGTGATGGCTTTAATATTACTGAGTTCCCCATAATAAGTGCACTTGGTACTTTTTGTGTAAATAAATCACTTGGGAAATTAAATGGTATTACCGCTACTACCACACCATGCGGTTCTTGAACTGTATACTGTAAGTTTTTTTCATTTCCTTTTTCTTGTCCATAAGGAATTAGTGCACCATACTCATGTTTAGCTTTTTCAACAAATGCTCTAAGTCCAATATTTACATTTGCTATTTCTCCAATTGCTTCTTTAAGCGGTTTTCCAGTTTCCATACATAAAAGTTTTGCCAGTTCATCTTTATTTTCAAGTACTAATTCATTAAATTTATAAAGAATATCTGCTCTTTCATGAAGTGGTCTTTTACTCCAAATTTTATATCCTTCATTCGCCGCTATAACTGCTTTATCACAATCTTCAACCGTACTTTCCGGCACTGTATCAATTAGTTCATCTGTAGCAGGGTTTGTTACTTTTATAACATTTTGGTCGCTAGCATCAACCCAAGAACTTCCTATTAAATTCTTAGCCATTTTTTATTCTCCGAAACCAGTATACGAAAGTGATAACCCACCTACTGTATTTGAACTATGTTCAGTACTTCCATATTCTCCAAAAGTAAATGCCATTAAAAACTCTTTATCTTTTGTAGCTTTTTTAACTTCAGGATATATTTGGTCTTCAATTTCTGCTAGTGCTAAACCTAGTCGTCTTCCACCACAGTGAATTAAGAAATAACTATCTACTTCATTATTCATCATATCATTAAGTTTATTTACTGTTTTTTCATTAGCATCTAATATACCTTCTGGTGTATTTGTAAGTAGGATAACTGCTGTATTTACTGCTAAATCAGCTCCAATATTCATTGAATAATCTTCATTTGCAAACATTGGGTGTCTTACTGCTGTGATGTTTCCAATTGGATCTTTTACTCCAAGAGGCTGACAAATAGTTTCTACTAAAATTCCACCTTCTTTAAGTGATTCTAAATCTTTTCCTGTCCACTCTGCGTATTTTTTAACTGCTGGCTCTCCATTTATTTCAACTAATTTTCTTTTTCCTTCAATTTTAGTTATAACTCCAACTTTGTCAGTTTCTGTATAAGCTCCTGCATATAAATTTTGCATTTTAGTTTCTGTATAAAATACTGCTATAGCACAACCTGATGAAAATACTTTATCATTACAAATGATACTCCATTTCCCTTCTACTGTATTATCTGCAGCAGATCCACCAAATACTGGAATATCTCCTAATACATCTTGAATACCTTTTAAATATTCTTCTTCTTCTCCTGGATTAGCAGTCATAAAGAAATAATCCGGCTCTTTATCTTCACCTTTTACTTGCGCTACTGCTTCTTTTGCAATTCTAGCTCCTATTTCTCTTGGAGTTTCTTCAGTTTTTTCACTTCCCGCTACAACAACTTCAGCATCTCCACCAAAAGCCATCATACCACAGTAACCATCTGGGGAATTTAAATATCCATCATGTGTACAAATTGCCGCACTAGAAGTACATCCTAAAAATGGAATACTTCCTGCTTCACTTTTAATTCCTTCTGCAAGTGTTTGTTGGTCATATACTACTGATGAAAATAAAATTCCTGCTTTCATTTCTTTTAAATTAGATTTTAAAGCTGTTTCAGCTCCTGATGCAAATGCATCCTTATTTTGACTATATCCTACTTTTGTTTTCATTTCTACTCCTTAATATGCCTTCTTATAAAGGTCTTTTATATTTTCTAAAGTTACTTCTCTTGGATTTCCTCCAGTACATGGATCTTTTAACGCTTCTTTACTTAAAAAATCAATATCTTCTTCTTTTACACCTATTTCTTTTAAAGTTTGAGGTATTTCAAGTTTAATTGATAATTCTTTGATAGCGGTAACTACTATATTTACTACTTCTTCTTTTGGAACATCCATATTTAAATTAAATGCCTTACCAATTTCTTTAAATTTTTCTTCATTACCTTCACCATTATATTTCATAATATACGGTAATAATAAAGCATTTGCTACACCGTGTGGTGTGTCATAAACTGCTCCAAGTGGATGTGCCATAGAATGTACTATTCCTAGTCCAACATTACTAAATCCCATACCTGCTATATACTGAGCCATCCCCATTTTGTCCATAGCATCTGTATCGCCATTACATGCATTTTCTAAATTTTCATAAATCATTGTCATAGCTTTTAAATGAAACATATCACTAAATTCATTAGAAGCTTTAGTAATAAAACCTTCTAGAGCGTGAGTCAGTGCATCTAACCCTGTTGCTGCCGCTACACTTTTAGGCATTTTCATTAAGAAGTCAGTATCAATAATTGATAATATAGGTAAATCATTCGGATCTACACATACCATTTTTGTTTTTCTTTCTTCATCAGTTATTACATAATTAATCGTAACTTCTGCTGCTGTTCCTGCTGTTGTAGGCATTGCTATTAGAGGCAACCCTTTGTTTTTTGTAGTAACAGCTCCTTCAAGTGATCTAACATCTTCATTTTCTTCATTTGTCATTATTACTGAAATACATTTTGCACAATCAATTACAGAACCACCACCTACTGCGATGATATAATCTGCTTTAGAACTTTTACATTTTTCTAAACCTTCTAGTACATTACTAATACTTGGATTAGGTTTTACTTCTGTAAATACTTCGTAATCGTAATTCCAGTTATCAAGTAAATCTGTTACCATGTTAGTAATTCCTACTTTAAATAATGTTTCATCACTAATCACTAAAGCTTTAGAAAAATTTCTTTTTAAAATTTCTTCTTTTAGTTCCAATCTAGAATTTTGTCCAAAATATGCTGTTTCATTAAGTATAATTCTTTTACTCATATATCCTCCTAATATAATTTTAAACTCATTTTTTTTGTATAGCAATATTTAATAGACACATTGACATTTTATGTACAAAAAAAAAGAACCTAAAAAGGTTCTTAAAAATTTGTTACTAAATCAGTATCATATAATGTTCCATCTATTTCAATTAATATATCATAGTTTCCTGATAATGATGTTTTATTTATGTATTTATATGACTCTATTACATCGTCTTCTTGGTCTGTTCCAAATATACTTACACATAAAGCTGTATATGGTGTTTGACTAATTCGGACTTCATACACATGATTTGTAAATCCTTGATGTAAAATTAAGTTTACAGTATTTTCTTTTGTAAAATCTCCTTCAAATACTAATCTATCGTATTCTTTATATATATTTATATTATATTTTTCTAATATTTCATCTGATGATGTTGTACCTAAATTTACAGCAAATTCACTTCTTGTTTTTTCTGTTTCTTCTAATCCACCTAAAAGTTTACTTTCTTCTAGTGTAAACTCTTCATTTGCATATAAACTCATTTTTTCTGCTCTGTATACATTTTCATCTAATTTAAGTTCGTACACAATTTCATCGTTTTCTATTTCAGTAATATATGTATGTAAATCAGTTGATTCTGGTAAGTCCATTGGCGAATTTAAAGCTTCACCATCTTTTAATATTATTCCGCCTGATGTTAGTAAGTAATTATCTTCTTTTAAATAATCTACATCTGATACGTAAGGTGAATAATAACTACTACCTCTACTTTTTCCGTATTCATAAACCTGTTTAATTGTCATATTTTCAGTATCAATATCATAAATTACTCCTCTTGAATAACTTTCATCTGCTGATACATATTCTTCTTCTATTTTAGATTTGTTATTTCCATTATCAAAAATAAATACATTGCCATTTGGTAAAATCATTGCTGCATGTTGTGCCCATTGCCACTCAAAATTAGATCCTACTGGCTCAAAGAAATACTGTTGATATTCTTCACTCCAATTTGTACTATCTCCTATAATCCAGTTTATTTCATTAGTGTCATAATCTAAATTAACTACTGCATCTTGATGTCTTCCTGATAATGTTAATGAATTTGTTTCTTTATCATACCAAACTGAATTATTATGAAACCAATCATAATCTGTCCAATATTCAGATTTAGAATCCTTTGTATTTAAAATATCTTTTAAATCTATTTCTTTTACCGGAAAACCTGTGTTTCTATCCAACTCTACTATATAGTCTTCTACTGTTCCTTCTTCAAAGTCATCCGTTGCTACTATTATATTTCCATTTTCAAGTTCAAAATAATCGTGGTGATATCCTCCAGGTAAATTAAATTCAGTATATATTTTTCCTAACATGTTTATTTCATACAAACCTGTATTATAGTATGGTGCATGCACTAATCTTTCAGTACTAAGTAATAAATTTCCATTTTCAAGTCTATCTATTTTCCATCCTGCATACTGTGTTAAATACCATCTAACATCACCATTTGCATCATATGCCGATGTATATCCACCTGATGATGGCGTTATAAAATACAAGTCATCAGTTAACTTATCTTCATCACTTTCAAAGTCTATTACATTTTGAAAGTCTTCCGGTAAAGCTTCAGTTATAATTTTGAATGTATATTCTTCATCATCTATTGTCACTATTACTTCATTTTCATGATCTGCATATAAACCATATATAGTTAAATAATGCTTTTTACTACTTTCAAATTCATGAATATATGTAGTCTTTTCATCTTTACCCACTACTGTTACTACTGGACTAATTTCTTTTTCTGTTTCAAAAGCAATTACAGCAGTAAGTGGTGATAATTCATACGGATTTAAAATGATATTTGGATTATCTACTGTGTATCCTTTAGTCTCTATAATAATTTCTTCTTGCATTTGAACAAGCGATATTACTTCTTCAACTTTTTTGTTATTATGATTAAAGTATAATATTATACTACCTACTGTAAGTAATAGCACAACTATCAATCCTATAATCAATATTAATTTCTTTTTCATAGTTTTACCTCTGTAACTATTCTACCAAAAAAAAAGACTTTTTTGAAGTCTTTTTAACTTTCTAAATTTTTCAATATATACTTAATTGTAATATATATTAGCATCAAAAATATAATACTTAAATAAATAATCATTATTACAAATCTTATGTCACTACTAAATAAACTTATTGTTAAATTGTAATTGAATATATTTAAATTAAATTCCATAATCATTATAAACCAAGTTACTAATACATAGCCTAAAGTTTTGTTATATACTAACTTCCCTAAAACATATAAATTTGTAAATGGAAAAAAAGCTAAAACTGATTTTTCTTTATAAATTAACTTATGATAAGAATTTAATAATAGTGATACTAATATATAAGCTATAATTATAAAAAAATACATAAGTGTTTCTAAGTTTAAATTAACGTTAAAATACATTTCCATATTATCTCCTAAATTTTGAAAATTAATTTATGTGATTTTATAATTGAAGTATAACATACTTTATTTTTGATGACAAGTAATTGTACATTCTTTTCTTTTTTTTCATTTTATTTTTTTTCATGTTATACTTTATAAGAATGTGAGGTATAACAAAATGAAATGTGTAATGCTTAATGAAAAAAGAGCTAAAAAAGCACTTACTTACGGAATTATCAATGAAGTATTTAACCCAAATGATGAAAATATCATAAATGAACTTTTCTTAAAAACTAATGGAGGGTTTGACTGTGTTATTGAATGTTGTGGAAATGAAATTGCTGTTGATGAATCTGTAAAATTATGTAAAAGTGGTAAAACCGTGGTTCTTGCTGGTGTATCTTTGAATCCTATTAAAATTAATACTAAAGAAGTGGTTATGAGAGAAATTAACTTACAAGGAACTATTTGTTATACTAAAGAAGATTTTATTGATACAATGAAGCTAATAGAGAATAAAACTGTAAAAGTTTTAAAATATGTTACTTCTAACATTTCTATAAATGAAGTTCAAGAATCTTTTGAAATTTTAACTTCTGGCAATGATGATAATGCTAAAATCATGATTAACTATTAAGGCAATTAATTTGTCTTTTTTTATGATGTCTACCAATTGGGGTTCACATCATTAATTACTTATCTTTTCAGTGTATTTGATATATATTTCTTCTTTTTAATTTTCTTTAAATCTTTGAGAAAGTCTATTTTCTTTTATTTTTATTTCATATCCAAATTCATTAAATGATAAATTTTCATCAATTACTTCAGTATATATTCCTTCTGCTTTTTTGAAACCAAATTTTTCATATAGTTTTATTGCTGGCAAATTATAATCTATAACAAATAATCTTAAATAATCTTTTTCTTTTTCTTCAGCTAGTTTAAGAGCACTATTTAATAATTTAACACCAATACCTTGTTTAGTATATTCAGTATTAACTCCTAATCTATCAATGTATATTGCTTTTGAATCTTTATTTTCCCAAACTACTTTATTTTCACCACTATGATTTTCACATAATACAAACGAACCTACGATAGTACTATTTTCTTCTAATATATACATATTTTCTTTTTCTATATCTTTTCCAAAAAATTCACATGGGTAAACATCATCCCAAATATCAATACCTTTTTCATTCATTTTTTCTACTATTTTTGAATACATTAATTTTATTTCTTTTATATTTTCTTTTTTAGCTAATTTAAGCATCATCTTACTTTTCTCCTATATCCTCTGAAAATCTTAATAAATAACCATTTGGATCTTGCACTAAAAATTCTTTATTTCCAAGTAGTTTATCATCTTGTCTATAATAATTAACTTCTAGCTTCTCAAAAATTTTATAATTGTCATTTTTTAAATTATTGTAAATTTCATCTACATTATTAATTTCAATTTGGAAATTTATTCCTCTACCAAATGGATATTCTAACTTGCCTACTGACCATTTATTACTATCTAATTCTTGAAGCATAAACTGAGTACCTTGCAGCTCTATAAAAACAAATTTATTTTCTTTTCTTTCGTATTTAATTTCAAAACCTATTTTTTTATAAAAAAGCATACTTTCTTCTAAATTAATCACATCTAATTCTGGTATCAGTTTGTTAAAGTTCATATTGTAACTTTTTTCTTGTAAATCTTTTTGGTAATAATTTACAAGTATACTTTTACCATCTGGATATGTTTCATTTTCTGATTTAATATATTTAGTAAATCCATAACTAAAGTATATCATCATGTTTCTAACTTCACTTGCTTCTACTCCAAGTGTTAAAGACTTGTATCCTTTTTGCTTTAAATCTGATTCCATAAATTTATAAAGTTTCGAAAAGTAACCTTTATTATTATATTCTTTATTAGTTCTAAAACCTGTTAAGTACGCTGTTGTTTCATTTATTAACTTATCACTATTCATGTATGCCGATTTATCGATTAATGCTGTTGCCTCACATATTATTTCATTATTAAGTAAACCATAATAAACTAATCATTTACTCTAGTTATGTTTTCTTCTTTCCAAATTATCCAGTTATGATTATCAGGATGTTTTTCTATTTCATCATTCCACTTTAATTCTAAGTCTTTTATTGTAGCAATTTTGCATATATATTTCATAGTAAAACCTCTTATATTTTATTATATATTTATTTCATGGAATTTTCAATTAAAAGCCAAGCTTTTAATCGCTTGGCTTATTTTATTTTCTTCCTTTATGATAATACCATATCAAATGGTCAAACCCATTTCGACTTATTTCTTTTTCTTTAGCTTCTTTTGCACTTTTTCTAATATTATCTATCAATTT
>CAYJFJ010000032.1:0-9229 GCA_964369845.1 uncultured Muribaculaceae bacterium
GGTAAATAATGAACACTTCCCATAACTGAGTTTGTTTGTGTAAGCTGAGTTGCATTCATAGCAACAGCTATACCAAAATCAGTAATTTTAATTAATCCATTATCTAAAATTAAAATATTTTGTGGTTTTATATCTCTATGAATTAAATAAGAGTCATGTGCAACTGATAACCCATTAGTAATCTGAAGACCAATATCAACTACTTCACTTAAAGTAAGTTTCCCTCTTTTTTTAATTAAATGTTTAAGGTGTTTGCCTTCAACATATTCCATTACGATATAATACTCACCGCCATCTTCCCCAACGTCATAAACTTCTACAACATTTTGGTTTGATAAACTAGATGCAGCTAAAGCTTCCCTTTGAAATCTTCTAACAAATTTTTCATCACTAGCAAGATCTCCTCTTAAAACTTTTACTGCTACTTCACGATCTAAAATTGTATCGTAAGCAAGGTAGACATTAGCCATTCCACCTTCACCTATATTTTTTATAATTTGATATCTGTCACTAATCTTTTGACCCTTCATTATCACTGTATATCACCACTTTCATTATATAACAAGGCAACTGATATGTTGTCTGTTCCACCCCTGGCATTACATTTTCTAATTAATTTTATTACTTTTTCTTCTATATTTAATTCTTCATCAACTAAGACTTTTTCAATATGTTCATTTAAAAGCATATTAGTAAGTCCATCACTACAAAGAAGTACTCCTTCATATTCACCATCAACACCATATATATCAAGCTCAGTCTTAGGACTAACTCCAAGCGCTTTCATTAAAACATTTTTCTTAGGATGATTTTTAGCTTCTTCAGTAGTTAAATTACCAACATCTATTAAAAGTTCAACAAATGTATGATCTTTAGTTACTTTGTGTAGTTTATTATTTTTTATAACATATCCAGAAGAATCACCTATATTACCAAAAAGTAAATAACTCTTCGTTACAATTGCAATAACTATAGTAGTTCCCATACCATGAGAATTTTCATGACTTTCAGCAAAATCATATATTTCATTGTTAATAGTACTTACAGTATCATTAAGCCAGTTAACAGCATCTTTTTTAGTACCAATTGATGGGCTTTCATTAAATCTTTTACCTAAATAAGTAAGAGCCATAGAAGATGCAACTTCACCTTTTCTATGACCTCCCATTCCATCAGCAACTATCATTAAATACTCGTTACTAGCATTTTTCAAAATAGTTACAGAATCTTCATTATGAGTTCTAACTTTACCAGCATCTGTTAAATAAAATGCTTTCATTTTTCCACCTCTTTACTTCTTAGTTGACCACAAGCAGCAGATATTTTATTACCGAATTTTCTTCTAATAGTAACATCTATGCCATTATCTTTAAGTAGCGAGCAAAAGTGTCTAACAGTTTCCTCACTACTACATGTATACACTGAATCAGTTTCATTATAAGGAATTAAATTCACATAAACATTTAAATTTTTCAAAAGTTTAATAAGTTCATATGCATCATTTTCCCTATCGTTAATTTTATGAAGAGTAACATACTCGATAGTAACTCTTCTTCTTGTTTTATTTAAATAAACTCTAAGAGCTTTCATCAGTTCTCTTAAAGGATATGCATTATTAATCGGCATAAGTTCACTTCTAGTAGCATCGTTTGCAGCATGCAGACTAATTGCTAAATTCACTTGTAAAGGAAAATCAGCAAATTCTAATATTTTTGGAACTAAACCACAAGTTGAAACAGTCATATGACGAGCTCCAATTTCCATTCCTTTAGGTTCATTACAAATAGATAAAAATTTCATTATATTATCATAGTTGTCAAACGGCTCACCTATTCCCATAATTACAATACTATTTATTTTTCTATCAATGTATTTTTCTATAAGAAGTATTTGTTGTATCATTTCATAAACTTCTAAATCTCTAACTTTCTTTAGTTTACCACTTTGACAAAATTTACAACCCATATTACATCCAACTTGACTAGATACACATACAGAATATCCATAACCATGTTTCATTAAAACAGCTTCAATAAATTCACCATCTAAAAGTTCAAACAAAAACTTAGCAACTTCTTCATCTTCTTCTACTTTCGATATTTTAATAAAATCAAAAGTAAAGTCACTTTCAAGTTTATCTCTTAAATCTTTTTTCATATTTAAAAATTCATTTACTTCAAATTTTCTATGTCTATACATCCACTCAAAAACTTGAGTTGCCTTAAAACTCTTTTCCCCATTTGAAGTAAAATACTCTTCTAAATCTTTTTTTGTTAAATTAAATATATTTTCCATGTATTAATTATACCAAAAAAATATTTAGTTTCAAATAAAAAGAAACACTTTATAAAGTATTTCTTAAATAATTCACATTTATTTACACATATATTTATAAGAAGTTAAATAACAAAGCCAAAAATTACCTTATTCGAAACTTTCTCTAAATTAATTTTCTAACAAAAATGGTTCAGTTTCACTTCCCGTTCCACTCGTAATCCTTACCTCAGAGTTTAGATATAGGACAGGACGCACCTCATTTCCATAGCACGAACGACTATTGCGACCTTCACCAACGCTATTCAAAACCCACGCATACGAAGAACTAGAAGAGTTAGGCACCATTGACCATTGATGCTCCCCGTTAAATAACCAATCACTTAAATATATCGAATTAGCGGTATATCCACCCATACTTGTATTCCATGAATTTGGCTCTGCTGCATATCCATAATCACTCATATATATAAGTCCTACATTACCAGTATATGTTATATGTACTCCTGGAGCAGTAGATTCTACACCCCCTCTTTCTGCTGTGTAAGCCATAGACGCGGTTGTATCAGTAGATGGATAACCCCCTAAATACCAAATTACCTCTTCTAGCATATTTCTATAAACACCTGATAATCCAGTAGAGGTGAAATCACATACTCCTAATTGCTCAGCATGCCTATCAGTATTACCACATCCAGCTAAATTATCTGGCGCTGAGCTACTATTATAATAATAACCATTTAACAGTTGTTTAAGTTCTGCTCCTCCACTATCATCTGACCATGAATTATAGCCGTATCCTGAATTATCAACCTTATTATCAAACATATACTTACCTATTGGTTCTTCTTTAATTATTTTAACCAAATTAGTATCAGTTACTCCATGAGAATTTTCATCGAACACTCCGATTATTCTCCATAATTCCTCATTAAACCATACATAATTATTAGGGTTTACTCCCGAATATCTATATTCTGCATTATTTGTGTAATACAAGTCATTTGTTCCATCTACTCCACCATGTAAATCTATAATTGTATCACCAGCAGATTTTATTTTTTCTTCTTGAAGTATAAAATTAGAATCTAATTTTTTTCCTTCATTTAATACTTGATCTGTTGCTAGATTAACAAATGTCACTTTTATAGTCCAGTTTTCAGTTGTTCCAGTTGTTGAGCTATTTGTAGATATTGCTTCATCTTCTTTTATTTTGATTAAACCTTCAAATGTTGTAATATCAAAGCCAGTTATAGTTTCTCCAGTTGATGCGTCCGTTACTGTTTTATAACTAAGTCCGTCAATTATAGTAACTTCATTTCCATTTGGGTCTGTTACTGTTAAAATAAGTTCTGGAGTATTTTCATCCACTGTATAAATAAAGTTATTTGCAGTTACATTAAAATATATTTGATAAGTGCGCGACGCACTTCCCTTAGATGAATTTGCTATAAGAGTGGCACTTGAAGTTGTAGAATCACTAATCGAACCATCACCTTCAGCAAAATTTTCTTGACTTGCATTTATACTTATTGCATCACCTGGTGTAAATATTAATTTTTCTGATACTTCAGTTCCCACATTTACATCAGTATTTGCAGGCAATGATGACTGCGCTGCAAAGTATGCAAAAGATACTGCTATTACAGTTATACTTACTGCAAGCATAATTAATAAATACATATTTTTTTTATTTGCTTTTATCATGTTTACCCTACTTTCTATATAAGAATAACAAAATTTCAAATTAAAAACAATTGATTTAAAAAAAAATACAAACATTGAAGTTTGTATTAGGTTTAAATTTCTCAGAACTATAACATAATTCATTATTAATTCGTTCTTAAAAAGAACAATTTTAATTAATATCTTTTGTTTTTACGAGCATTTTTAGTGTTAGCTTTTTTAGCTTCTCTTCTTTTAACACCAGGTTTAGCATAGTGTTTTCTTTTTTTAAGTTCTGAAAGGACGCCACTTTTAGCTACTTGAGCACTGAATTTTTTTAATGCACCATCAACATTACCGTCTTTAACCACTACTTTTGTCATTTTATCGCCCTCCCTTCGTTTACACAGTCAATATTATATCACCTTTATATATAACATACAATAGAAAAAAGAGCAGAAAATGAAAGTTTTTAAACTTTTTTAAGTTATTAATTAATAATGTAACAATTTCACTACAAAAAAAGCAACAATAAATTGTTACTTTTTGAGTTTAACATATGTCTTTGCGGACTATTCTTCTTATTGAAGAGCCAACAGCCTCACCTATTTCAAAGACGGTAGAAGCAAGTTTTGCAATACCTTCAAGAAAAGCTGCAGTTAAGCTAAAGCCACCAACTATTTTATAAAGTTCTTTATTACTGAGTTTCATTTAATCAACGCGGCAAGCTATTCGATTTACATAACCAGATAAAACACCCATTAAAAAGGTACTAACACCTAAAATGATAAATCCAGTTGTAATGCTTATGCCTCCTCCTTTCACCATAGATAATTCTTCATTTTTTAATTTTTTCACATTTCTCCTTATAAAATCACTTTAATTATTTTTTCAATTATTCTTTCATAATCAGAGTAAAAAGTTACATTTGTCACCTCATTACTTTCAAATTCACTAGAAATATATACATATAAATCCTGCATAACTACTTCTTCATTTATTAAACTTATCTCACCATACTTAATATGATCAATATAATAATATTCATTATTTATTTCAATAAAATCACTATTAACTATTTTATCGGAGTTCTGATAATAAGTTTTTATTGTAATAAATTCATCATTATAAATGGCATCAAATTTATAGGTAGTATAAGTTTTTAAAAAAAGCGCAAGTGAGGTTATAAATAAAACAAAAGCATAAATAATGCAAAACGATATAAAGCTTTTTGTTTTAATATTAAGAACATCAATATAATTATAATTACTATACATTTATTACCTTCTTAAAACATTTACTCACATTTTTGTGAGAAATGTACAAAATCATTTTATCTTTAAAATATTTTTTTAAATTCTTAATAATTTCAATTTCAGTTTCTAAATCAACTTCACTTAAAGCTTCATCAATTATTAAAACATTAAAATTCTTGTAACAAGCTCTTGCTAAAATAATTCTTTGTTTTTCTCCCCCTGATAAATTATTAAATTCAGTATCAAGGAGTGATTCATATCTCATAGGTTTATTATCAATTATCTCTTCTAATTTACAAATTTTACAAATTTCATTAAACTTAGAAGTTTCATAATCACTATAAAAAACAATGTTATTTTTTATAGTATCTGTATAAAGAAACTCCTTTTGTGATACAAAGACTATATTTTCTCTAAGCGTTTTAAGTGATAAGTCTTTAATATTATTATCGCCTATATAAAGTTCCCCAGATTGAGCAAACTCTTCTTTAAGTAATAATTTACACAAAGTACTTTTTCCACTTCCGCTTTTACCTTTAACTAAAGCATGTTCATTTGATTTTATTTCACAGTCGAAACTTCTTAAAATATCGGTTAGACCATTATATGAAAATGTAATGTTTTCATATCTAATATTGAAGTTATCAATTACTTCAGATCTGCCTACATTTTCTGCATCAACATTTAAAAATTCTTTTAATTTGTAAATAGAAGCTTTAACAAAATTATATTTAGGAATATTTTCCATTAAGTTTTTAATAGGTTCAAGAAAAAAACTTACAATAGTGTTAAAGGTAATTAAGTCAACTAATGAAAGTTTACTTATCAAAATCAAATAAAAGCCTATAGTGTTTATCAAATAAAATGTAAGTTCCGTCAAAGAAAATTTTAAAGCAGTTTGAAAATTACTTAGATTACATACTTTTAAAGAATTATAAAAGTAATTACTTAAAGATACTTCAAGTTTCTTTAAAACCTCACGTGTTTTATTTAAGTGTTTAATATTTAAATGCATATTTAAATTTTCGAGTAAAGTAACATTGAATTTGGTTTCAAACTCAATGTTTTCAAGCAATTTTTTTACCATGATTTTACTAAAAAAAGTACCTACTATTAAATATATAATTAACATTACAAGTAGAATAACAAAAAGCTGAGTATTAATATACATTAATATAGGTACTGCCAAGAGCATTATCAAAAAATCTAAAAAGACAGTTACAATAAATTCTGAAATAAACTGTTTAACATTTTTCAAATCATTTAATCTAGTAACTATTTCTCCTAAAGATTTAGTAGAAAGCACTTTCGAAGGGATAACAAATAAATGATGAATAAATTCACTAAATAATCTAACATCTAAGTTCTTATTAAAATAAGTTATGAATTTTATTTTCAGGTTATAAAAAACACATTTGAGGATTACTACTAGAAAAAACATGATTAAGATAAATTTAAATGTGTCTAAATAACTTTCTAAAAATTCTATTCCTACTTTAAAATAATAACTTAATATTACTGAAAAAAGAGCATATAGCAAACTACAAATAAATATTTTTTGAAGTATTATTTTTTCTTTAGAAAAAATAATGCTAATCATATCGAGTAGTTTATTTTTCTTATCCATAATTACGATATTACGCCTCGGATAAAATTCAAGCACATAACCTGTCCACTGTTCTAAAAATTCTTCGACATCAATGTATTTTTTACCAACCGCTGGATCCATTATTAGCGCTTTAGTACTAGAAAGTTGGTATAAAACTACATAATGCAAATAACCTTTAACTTCAATGTGCACAATTGCAGGAAACATTCTTTTTTCATCAAAAAGATCTTCTTCTTTTAATTTATAACCACATGCATCGAAACCATATTCATTAGCTGCTTTTTTCATGTCATAAAGATTAGTTCCATCTTTACTAGTTTTCGTATCAAGCTTAATACGCTCAAGTGGTACATAACCACCATAATACTTAATAACTGATAATAAAGAAGCTGGGCCACAATCTTTAGCACTTGTTTGTTTAACTATTTCAATTCTTCTTTTCAATCATTTACTCCCTTCACTATTATTTTTACCCCAATAACATTTTTTTCCTTTTATTTACTACAAAATTTATAAATTGGTATTAAAATAATTCGAAAAACATAATATTTATTGATACATGGAGGAAAATATATGATAAACAAACAAAACTTATGGTTTGGAACACTTTTTTCATTAATTTTAGTTCTAGGAATATATTATGTCACTATTGGGGATGAAGCATTAAATGTAAATGATATTAATTCCTATTCAGAGCCAGTAATTAATGTAGAAGAGACAAATTCACTTATGGCAATGCAAGTGGCAGAAGATGAGGCAATGCTTGAAGAAATCGAAAGTTATGAATCAATTCTACTAAGTGTAGATGCATCTCTTGAAGAAAAAAATGATGCTTATGAAAGTTTAGATGAAATAAATAACAAAAAAGGTCAAATTGAAGAATTAAGTAATCTTATACAAGAAAATTTCAATTTAGAATCGTTCATAAAAATTACTAATGATCAAATAAACATAACAATAGCAGGAAATGAACATGATTCGACACTTGCAAATAACATCATAAGGTTAATTCAAGAAAAATATGACACACAAATGTATATATCAGTAAAATTCCAAGGTTAGTAACCCTCACACTAAATTACTTTTCTCATATTATAAAGTAGAAACGTAATTATGAAAGTGAGGATTATGAAAAAAAGTATATTAACACTAAGAGAAAAAGAAGTATTCGATTTATTAATGCAAAACAAATCTACAAAAGAAATAGCAAAAGAACTTAATATAAGCGAAAAAACTGTTAGAAACCACATTTCAAACACAATGCAAAAACTCGAAGTAAAAGGAAGAGCACAAGCAATAGTAGAACTACTTAAACTTGGTGAATTAAATTTATAAGCCTAAATGGCTTTTTTTGTATTTTAAGAAAACTTAAGCATATAATTAATTGAGGTGCAAAATGCTAAAACAAAATGCTTTAAAAAGAATAATGTTAGCTTCATTAAGTTTACTAATTTTATTATTTATATATTTATTTCCAGTGAAAGAAAATGGTGCTATAGAAAATGAAATTACTTATTTAGAAGCTTTAAAAATGCCAATATATTTATCAGATGAGAACAATTACGTAGCAAGAATAAATATATTAAAAGCAAGTGAAAACATAAATAGTAATATTGAAGTAATAATAAGTAGTTTAACTGAAAACAGTAAAGAATCTACTTACTTACCAAATGGATTTAATCCAGTAATACCAAAAAATACTACTTTGCTTTCTTACGAGTTAGTAAATAAAGTTTTAAAACTAGATTTTTCTAAAGAATTGTTAAATATTACAAAAGAAAAAGAAGTGCTTTTAATAGAGGCTCTAATTTTTTCTTTATGTGAATTTGAAGAAATAGATAGTATAATGATTTTTGTTGAAGGAAAACTTTTAGAAAATCTTCCAAATTCAAACGAGAAACTTCCGGATATTTTAAATAAAAATTTTGGAATAAATAAAGTATACGATATCACTTCTATCAAAAATGTAGATCACACTATAAATTACTACTTAGCTAAAACAAATGATTACACTTACTATATACCTATTACTAAAGTAACAAATAATAAAAGTGAAAAAGTTGAAATAATAATAGCTAATTTAAAAACATCTCCTATTACACAAACAAATCTAATAAGTTATTTAAAAGCATCAGCAACTTTAGAATCATATGAAGTTCTAGAAGAAAGTATTAACTTAAGTTTTAATAGTGAGCTTATAGCAGATTTATCTAGTGACACTATTATTGAAGAAGTAAAATACTCTATATTTTTATCAGTTAGAGATACATATAACGTGCAGTCTGTTAATTTTAATATACCAAATGACAAAAATATTTAATTTTTACTTGATTATTTTCAAAAAAAGTTATATAATTATATTCAGTTGACGTTTCCATAGCTCAGCTGGATAGAGCATACGCCTTCTAAGCGTACGGTCGAAGGT
>CAYJFJ010000033.1:0-8280 GCA_964369845.1 uncultured Muribaculaceae bacterium
AATGATAAATTATTTAATAAACAAAAAGTAGTTCATAACTATCCACATTGTTGGAGATGTGATACTCCTTTATTATATTATTCTAAACCAAGTTATTATTTAGAAATTACTAAAATCAAAGATCAAATTATTGAAGCAAATAGTAAAGTTAATTGGGTACCTTCTTATGTTGGTGAAAAAAGATTTGCAAACTGGCTTGAAAATTTAAATGACTGGGCAATATCTAGAAATAGATACTGGGGTACTCCTCTTCCTTACTGGACTTGTGAGTGTGGTCATGATCATATGGTAGGTTCTGTAGAAGAGCTTAAAGCTATGTCAGTAACACCACTTGAAGGTGAAATAGATTTACATAGACCTGTTGTTGATGATATTAAACTTAAATGTGAAAAATGTGGTAAAGAAATGACTAGATGCTCTGATGTAATTGATTGTTGGTTTGATTCAGGTGCTATGCCATTTGCACAGTACCATTATCCGTTTGAAAATGAAAATCTATTCGAAGAACAATTTCCAGCAGATTTTATATGCGAAGGAATTGATCAAACAAGAGGTTGGTTTTATACACTTTTAGTAATTAGTACATTTATTAAAGGTAAAGCTCCTTATAAAAATGTTTTAGTTAATGACTTAGTTCAAGATTCTACTGGTAAGAAAATGAGTAAAAGTAAAGGTAATATTGTTGAACCATTTACTAGTATGGAAGAGTTCGGTGCAGATACTGTTAGATTTTATTTACCATATGTTTCTCCAATTTGGACTCCTCTTAGATTTGATATGGCTGGACTTAAAGAAGTACATTCCAAATTCTTTAATCCACTGAAAAATACATATAACTTCTTTAGTTTATATGCTAATACTGATAATATTGATATTGATGCATGTTTTGTAGACTTATCTTCTAGAGATGAAATAGATAAATGGATTATATCTAGGTATAATAGTGTACTTAAATATGTTACTAATAGTTATGATGAGTATGATTTAAATAAAGTTGTAAGAGCACTTGCTGATTTTGTTTCAGAAGATTTATCTAACTGGTATATCAGAAGAAATAGAAATAGATTCTGGGCATCTGATTTAGATAACTCTAAGAAAAGTGTATATATTACTACATATGAAGTGCTTTTAAATATTTCTAAAATGCTTGCACCTATATCTCCATTTGTTTCAGAAGAAATATATAGAAAACTTACTGGAGGAGAATCAGTTCATTTAGAAAACTTCCCTAAATATGATGAAAGTCTAATAGACTTAGAACTTGAACGTAAAATGAGTTTAGTTAGAAGTTTAATTTCTGTAGGTAGAAAAGTTAGAGAAGAAACCAAAGTTAAAGTTAGACAACCAATTAGTGAAGTGTTATTAGATTCTAAAAACGAGGTAATATTAACTGGTTTATCTGATTTAATTAAAGAAGAATTAAATGTTAAAAACATTACTTTTGTAAATGATTTAACTGAATATATGAATTTAGAAGTTAAACCGAATTTTAGAGTAGTTGGTAAGACTTTAGGAAGTAAAATTAACGAATTCAAAACTGCTTTAGAAAACCTTGATACTGACCTTATTTCTAAACTTAATAGTAATGATAGTATAACTATAGAGTTAGCTGGAGAAGACTTTACTGTTGAACCTGATATGGTGGAAATTAGAGTATTTGCTAAAGAAGGATTAAGTGTTGGTACTGAAAATAATAATTTTATAATTTTAAATACTAATTTATCTTCTGAATTAATTAATGAAGGTATTGCTCGTGAGTTTGTATCTAAAGTGCAAAATATGAGAAAAGAACTAGACTTTAATGTAGCTGATCGAGTTAATATTTCTTACAATTCTGATGAAGCTGTTATTATAGCAGTTAACGAGTTTGCAGAATATATTAAAAACGAAACATTAGCTCTTGAAATTGTTTTAGATAGTAATCTTGCTGCGACTTCTAAATTAAATGAATATGATATAGTTATAAATGTACGAAAAGATAAATAGAATATAAGCTATTATCTTTTTTTTCTTATAACACTATGATATTATAAAGATGGTGATTAAATTGAAATATGTTTTAAAAAATGAGATTGAAGTTAATAAAGTACTTGAGTTTTTAGATTTAACAGACTTTTATGAACAATTTATGCTTTATAGCGTTACAGAAGAAGAATTTAATATTCTGATAGATAAGTTTGTTAACTTTGCAAAAAAACATAAACTTAGAAGTTATTCTTATGCTTTTTCAGAAATTTTAAGTTTAGCTTTAACAGAATTTTATAGACTTAATTATGTTAAAATATCTGAATATATCAGTATGATGGAATGTAAAAATGTAAAAAAACTTCAAGATCGCATTGATAAACTTAAATGTTTAAATAATGATGTTTACCTTACAGATATACTAAATTTACTTGAATATTCAATTTTTTATTCAATTGAAAATAAAGTTGTTGAGTTTGAAGAAAAAATTACTAGTGCTGATATTTTAAAACTTAAAAAAAATATTATAAAAGAATTACCTAATAACATTGTTAATTTTAATGATTATAAAGAAAGAAAGAGATAAAATGAAAAAAGAAATTTTTAATATAGAACTAGGGTATATTGTAAACTCTAGAATCAGAGAAATTGCTGAGAAATTAATGGATGGAGTTCCTGATTATTTTTTTGAAATACCTGCATCTTCAACAGGGAAGTATCATCCGTCGTTTGCGCAGGGAGATGGCGGGCTTGTAAGACATACTAAAGTTGTAGTAAGATTTGGGCATGAGATGCTTAACTCAAATGATACGCTTGGTAAAAGTTATAATCAAGATGAAAAAGATTTAATGCTTCTTGCTATGATGCTTCATGATACATTTAAGTGTGGAGTTGAAAAAAGTAAATATACTTTAGATAAACATCCAATTATTGCAGCTGAGTATGTGAATGAAAGAAAAGAAGAACTTGGACTATCTGAACAAGAAGTATATATTTTAACTAGTAGTATTTCTTCTCATATGGGTCAGTGGAATAAATGTAATTTTGGCAAAGAATTTTTACCTTTGCCTGAGAATAAATATCAAAAAATAGTTCACTTATGTGATTATTTAGCTAGTAAAAAATTTATTGAAGTAAACTTCGATGAAAATAATAATTTGATTGATTAAGATTGTATTTATAAGTTAAATATGATAATATATTTTGTAGTAGAAAAAAGGTGGTAAGATAAGATATGAAAAAAATATTAGGTTTATTAATTTTAGCAGCTGTTATATATGGAGTTTATTTCTTTGTTAGCATGTATATTGAAAATAAAAATGCTTGGAAAATAGAAATTATAAATGCAGAAGTTAATATAAGAGAGCTTCCAGATGCAACAAGTAATGATTTAGGAGATGCATTTTTAGGAGATGTTTTTAAAGTAGTTGAACTTTATGAAGAAGATTTAAAATTTGTTTGGTATAAAGTAGAGTATGATAAAGATAAATTTGGTTGGATATCAAGTGCTAGGCAAGTTCCTTATGTAAAAGAAATAAATAATCCAAATGGATTGTCTAGTTCTTCAGATGATGAGTTTATTTTAGATTATGAAAGACCTCAGATTACGTATGTAGAACCTGATGGTTATATAATTTATTCAACTTATGATTTAAATAGTATCAATTATGAACATTTAAATATAATTGAAGATTCTGAGTATACAATTACTCATAAAGTTTTTTATGAAGCAAAACCGGTAGATTCTGATACTCCGCAGTGGTGGATTCAATATTTCGTTGAAGATGTAAATGGAAATAAAAAGGATGCTACTCAAAGAATAGAGTTTGAAGTAGAACCTGCTATTGAAGATGTATTCTTATTTGAAGATAAATAATGATTTTAAAACACTTTATTTACAGTAGTAAGTTAAGTGTTTTTTTATTTGATTGAATAGTGTTTTTTGTTATGATATAATTATCTGGAAAGTAGGAGTTTTATGAATTTTTTTAATAACAAAAATAATATATTTTTATTTATTATTATTTTAATTAGTTTAGGTGTTATTTCAGTATCTTTTGGTTATTTTGCAGCATTTACTTCAGCACCTGCTAATACTGATGTTACTTTAGGAACTGAAGTTTCAGAGAAATTAATTTTTAAAGAAGGTACTGATATTAATATAAATGCTTCTAGAGATAATTTTTCTGTAAGTGATGGTAATTTATCATCTTCAACAACTTCGACTGCTACTCTTATTGCTAATTCTTCTTCTAACTCTGCAAGTTCTAGTTATAATGTTTATTTTAATGTAATTGCTAATGATTTTGTTTATAGTGTAAGTGCTGATAAACCAGAAATTTTACTAAAAATTACTGATTCTAGTGGAAATGATATAACTAGTTTGAGTGGTTTAACTTATGTTACAACTACTGATAAAATCATAGGTGAAACAGTTACTGGATTTGATGTTACTACTCATAATGGTTTAATTACAATTAAAGAAGATAAGGCTATTAGTTCGAGTAACTCTGATGTTGGATATACTGAGTCATGGAATGTAGAAGTTATTTTGGTTAATCTTGAAGAAAATCAATCTCTTAATGAAGGTAAAACTTTTGAATCTTCTTTGATACTTACTAAAGATAAAATGTCTAGCAAAAGTTTGTCTAATACTATAATATCACTTCATAACGGTATAGATGGCAGCAATGACTTATATTATACAAATAATGCAGAATACAGATATAGTGGAGCAAATCCCAATAATTATGTTAGTTTTAATGGTGAACTTTGGAGAGTAATAGGAGTATTTGATGATAGTATTCATGGCGTTTCGAATGAAATGTTAGTTAAACTTGTGAGAACAAGTTCTTTGGGGTATTATGCTGTAATTTCAGAAGAATGGACTTCCTCAGAAACAGGTTTTACTAATTTTCTAGGTAATTATTACTATAATAGTATAGAAGCTCCTTATGAAACTGCTGGTTGTGATACTGAAGGTGGTAATTCATGTGCTAATACCCTAAACGGTTTGAGTGCTGAATCTCGTGAGCTTGTTGAAAATGCTAAATGGGATTCTAGAGGAGATTATAGGAGTGCTACACTTGCAGCAGACTTTTACTTAGTTGAATCATCTTCTATTGATGCATCTTCTACAAGTTCAACCGTTAATATATTTTCTGTAAGTGATTATGCTTATGCAGCAAGCCCAGGTAACTGGTCAACACCGCTGACTAATTATAATTCATCCGCTATTACTACTAATAATTGGCTTTTTTCTAATAGAAGTTCTTTCAATTTGAATTACGATACTGTAGCTTCAAGTATTTATTCAATTTCGTATGGTGGATCTATACTGGACTCCTTGTTATATAGCTCTTTTGCTTTATATCCAACTTTATATTTAAAATCAGAAGTATCAGCTGTATCGGGAACTGGAACTGAAGCAGACCCTTATGTAATAAATTAAATCACACTTTGTGATTTTTTTTTACTTTTTTTATATTAAATATGATATAGTTAATATACTTATGGAGGTTTTATGTACGCTCAAATTATTATCGAATATCCTGTTAAATCACTTGATAAAATGTTTACTTATATGGTTCCTTATGAACTTCAAGAAAAATTAAAAGTAGGTATGAAAGTTTTTGTACCTTTTGGATCTAAAAACGTTAACGGATTTGTTTTAAAAATTACTGATGAACATGATAATAATATTAGTGTTAAAGAGATAATTGATATTATAGATGAAAATTTTGTGCTAAATGATGAACTTTTAAAAATTGGCAAATTTATGAAAGAAAAAACTTTATGTACATTAATTTCTGCTTATCAAGCTATGCTTCCTACAAGTTATAAAGCTAAAACACAAAAACGTAGTTATGATGCTTATAATTCTTTTATTAAATTAAATGTTTCTACTGATGAAGTAACTTCTTATATTGAATCTAATAAAAGAAGTGTGAAACAAAATGAACTTTTGAATTATTTAATTGATCATGAAAGTATTAGTAAAAAAGAAGTGTCTCTTTCAGTTTTTAATAGCTTATTAAGTAAAGGATTAATTAAAGAAAAGAAAGAAGAAAAGTACAGAATTTTAGCTGCTGATGTAGAAGATAAAAAATATAATTTAACTAATCAGCAACAACAAGTATCTGATAGTGTTGTTTTAAATAAAAAAGATACTTATTTATTATACGGGGTAACAGGTTCTGGTAAAACTGAAGTTTACCTTGATTTAATTGAAAAAGTAATTAAAGAAGGAAAAACTGCTATTGTGCTGACTCCAGAAATTAGTTTGACTATGCAAATTGTAAAAAGATTTTATGCAAGATTTAAAAATAGAGTTGCAGTTTTTCATAGTGCATTATCTGATGGCGAAAAACATGATGAGTACAAAAAAATTATAAAAAAAGAAGTGGATGTAGTAGTGGGTACTAGATCTGCAATTTTTACCCCTCTTGTAAATGTAGGTGTAATTATTATTGATGAAGAGCACTCTGATACTTATAAACAAGATAATAATCCTAGATATAGTGCTAAAGATATAGCAAATTTTAGAAATGAGTATCATAATTGTCCTCTTGTTCTTGGAAGTGCAACACCTACGCTTGAGTCTATGGCTAGGGCTAGTAAGGGTGTTTATAAACTACTTACACTTGAAAACAGAGTTGGCTCTGCTGGTCTTCCAAATGTAAATATTATTTCTATGGAAGAAGAGATGAAAAAAAGAAATTATATTTTCAGTGATTTTTTAACTGAAAAAATAACTGAAAAGATATCTAAAGATGAACAAGTTATATTGCTTTTAAATAGACGTGGTTTTTCTACATATATTACATGTTCTTCATGTGGACACTCTTATAAGTGTCCTAACTGTGATATAACCCTTACTTATCATAAAACTAAAAATAATTTAGTATGTCATTACTGTGGTTATTTTAGAAAAAAAGATGATTTATGTCCTGAGTGTCATGAAGATGCTCTTAGCTATTTAGGTCTTGGAACCGAAAAGTTAGAAGAGTATATTTCTTCAAATTTTCCTTTAGCTAAAGTTTTAAGAATGGACCAAGATACTACTTCTAAAAAAGGTGCTCATGATAAAATTATAGAAAGTTTTAAAAATAAAGAATATAATATTTTACTAGGTACTCAAATGATATCTAAAGGTCTTGATTTTAAAGATGTAACTTTAGTAGGTGTAATTAATGCTGATGCTTCTTTAAACGTTCCCGATTATAAAGCTAATGAAAATACTTTTGCACTTTTAAATCAAGTCGCAGGTAGAGCTGGTAGGTCTGTTAAAAAAGGTGAAGTAGTTTTTCAAACTTTTAATGCTAATAACTATGTTTTAAAATGTGCAGCTTTAAATGATTATATGTCATTTTATAAATATGAAATGCAGTTTAGACATAAACTTTCTTACCCACCATATTATTATTTAGTAGGAATTAAATTTGTGTCTAAGGATTTTGAACTGGCACTTTTAGAAGCTAAGAAAGCTGTTGCTTATATGAAAAATAATTTCAGTAAAAATATAACTGTTTTAGGTCCTACAACAGCAGCGATTTTAAAACATAATAATTATTATAGATTTCAAGTTATATTAAAATATAAAACTCCCGAAAATTTATTTTCTGTTTTAAAAGAACTTGATATAAAATATAGTGCTAATAACAAAGTTGATGTGCAAATAGATTTTAATCCTAATAAAATATAGCACTTTTTAAATTATTATGTTAAAATTAAAAATAAGGAGGAGTAAAATGATTTGGATTATAATTGCAATAGTAGTTGTACTATTTATTGTTATGTATTTAATAAACACATATAATGGTCTTATTAAATTCAAAAATATGGTAGAAGATCAATGGAGTCAAATAGATGTTCAATTAAAAAGAAGATTTGATTTAATTCCTAACTTAGTAGAAACTGTTAAAGGTTATGCAACTCATGAAAAAGAAACTCTAGATGCTGTAATTAGTGCTAGAAATACTTATGCTTCAGCTGCAACACCAAAAGATTCTATGAAAGCAGAAGGTGAACTTGAAGGTGCATTATCAAGATTATTTGCACTTACTGAAGCTTACCCTGATTTAAAAGCTAATGTAAACTTTATGAAGATGCAAGAAGAACTTACTGAAACTGAAGATAAGATTGCTAGTTCTAGACAATTTTATAATGATGTTGTACTTCAATTTAATAATAAAGTTGAAATGTTTCCTAGTAATATTATAGCTGGAATGTTTAATTTTAAAAAAGAAGAGTATTTCACAATAGATGAAGTTTCAAAAGAAAATGTTAAAGTAAAATTTTAAACAAATTTTACTT
>CAYJFJ010000034.1:0-8211 GCA_964369845.1 uncultured Muribaculaceae bacterium
ACCTACTGATTACAAGTCAGTTGCGCTACCAATTACGCTATGTCGGCAAAAAAATATGGTGGGCGATTACGGACTCGAACCGCAGACCCCCTGCTTGTAAGGCAGGTGCTCTAACCAACTGAGCTAATCGCCCGTCTTGTGAGTATTATCTCTCACTGACAATTAAAATTATACTATAATATATATATATTTGCAACACTAAAATGTAACTTTTTTTATTTTTTTTACTTTTTTTTTGTTTTTTTGTCGAAAATGCCTATTCTTATTATTAATTTGTTATTATAATTACCTATGAAACCTGATATTAATCAAGAAAAGATAATAAATTCTGATAATAACTTATTAGTAATTGCAAGTGCTGGTTGTGGTAAAACTACTACTATAATTAATAAAATTAATAGAATTTTATCATTTTGTAATGAGAATGAAATTTTAGTAGTTTCTTTTACTAATGAAACTGTAACAGATTTAAAAAATAAATTACCTAGTGATATTGATATTTATACTTTTCATAAGTTAGCACTTAAAATTTTACAATCTAAAAATATTCATTATAAATTAGTTAGTGATAATTTACTTAAATATATTATTGACGAATATTTTTATGTTGTAATTAATAAAGAAGAAAAAGTATATTTATTAAAGTTATACAATTTTTTAAATTTTGAATCTTTTAAAAAATCCTCATTTTTTTTCGAACTTAAAGAGACTATCGAAACTTATATTAAATTAATTAAAACTTATAATTATAATATTAAAGATTTTTTAAAAGATAGTAATGTATCAATACTTCATCATATAATTTATAAAATTTATTATTTATATGAAAGTGAAAAAAATAGTCAAAATTTTATGAGTTTAGATGATATAATTATCAATGCTACTAATCTTTGTAAAAGTTATAATTTTAAATATAAATATATTTTTGTAGATGAATTTCAAGACACTTCTCAAATAAGATTTGACTTAATATATAATATTTTTTTAAATAGTAACTCTATTATCAATTTTTTTGGTGATGATTATCAATCTATATATGCCTTTAGTGGTTGTAAACTCAGTATTATGATTAATATAAGTAAATATATTCCTGATATCAAAACTCTTTATTTATCTACTAACTATAGATCTGATTATAAACTTATCAAACTTGCTAATAATTTTGTGTCAAAAAATACATTTCAAATGAAAAAAGAAGTTTTTTGTAATAAATCAGTTAATAACTCTGTAAACATTATTTACTTTAAAAACTTACAAAGTACTTTTAATAGCTTAATTAATACTTTAAGTGATGATATTTTAATATTAAGTAGATATAACAATGATTTATCTTTGATAAGTTCTAATCATAAAAAACTTACAATTCATCAAGCTAAAGGTTTAGAAGCTGATTATGTAATTATAATTAATAATAAAAATGGTTATGATGGATTTCCGTCTAAATATAAAAAAAATAAATTATTAAAAGAATTTGATTTATGTTTTGAACCAATTAAATACGCCGAGGAGAGAAGATTATTTTATGTAGCTCTTACTAGAGCAAAGAAAAAAGTGTTTTTATTAACACCTTATTTTAATGAATCTGCTTTTATTAAAGAACTTAAGAAAATGCTAAAATAATCTTATTCTTTCTTCTCCTTGATACTTAGGTAAATACATATCATAAAATTTATTATAATACTCTGTTACCTTATCTACTTCATTTGACTGGAAATATATTCCACATTCCTCTAAAAATCTGCTGTAATCTAGTTCAACTACATAATCAATAATTAAATCTAATAATTCTGCAAAATAATTTAAAAACATTTGATGTGAATTTACTGACGTTAAATTAAGATCACCGTTTTGGGCTAGGTTTAGTATTTTTTCTAAAGCTTTAAATATTTTTTCAAGCTCTTCATCATACTCTCTTCGACTTTGAGAAAAAATATCAAACCATATAAAACCATAATCATATAACATCGTTAAAAATTCATTGTTTTGTAGTTTCTTTTCTTTGTTTATATCTTTAATATAATCTTTTAATTCTTTTTGTAATAATTTATAACTATAATTCACATCTATTTCGCTAAAACCAAAAAGGCTAGATATACCAAAAATTCCTTCTATATTTTTTTTGCTTTTTTCTATTTTCATAGAAGTCACCCCTTTTTTTTCTATATATTAACACTTTTGATGTGAAAATACAACAAAAAAAATGCTTACGCATTTTTCTTAGATCTTGAATCGAATTTTTTTCTTTGGTCTGTATTTAAGATTTTTTTTCTTAATCTTAAACTTTTAGGTGTTACTTCTAAAAGTTCATCACTATTAATGAATTCTAAACAATATTCAAGAGTTATAGGTCTTGGTCTTTTAAGAACTACAGTTTTATCAGCACTCGCTGCTCTTGTATTTGTTAATTGTTTACCTTTAACAATATTTACTGCTAAATCGTTATCTTTGTTACATTCACCGATTATCATACCTTCATATACTTCAGCACCTGGTTCTATAAATAATACTCCTCTATCTTCTAAGGCATTTGCAGCATACGCAGTTGCTTTTCCATTTTCCATTGATACTAGAACTCCTAGTTTTCTTTCAGCAGAAACTCCTTCAGCAACTTTTTCATAATCACTAAAAGTATGATTTAAAATACCATAACCTTTAGTCATAGTCATAAATTCTGTGTTGAATCCGATAAGTCCACGAGATGGTATAGTATATACTAAACGATTTAAATCATTTATTTTTGAAATACTTATTAAATTACCTCCACGAAGTCCCATACTTTCAATTACTGAACCCATATTTTCATCATTAACTTCAATTTGTACATCTTCAAATGGTTCACATTTAACACCATCTATTTCTTTGATGATTACTTCTGGTTTAGATACTTGAAGTTCAAATCCTTCTCTTCTCATATTTTCAATTAAAATAGATAAGTGAAGCTCTCCTCTTCCTGATACTATCCATGAATCATTTCCTGATTTTTCAACTTTTAATGAAACATCTTTTTGAGTTTCTCTTACTAGTCTTTCTTCAATCTTAGATGCTGTTACTTCTTTTCCTTCTTTACCTACAAATGGTGAAGAATTTGTCATGAATGACATTTTAAGTGTTGGCTCATCAATTCTTAATATTGGAAGTGGATTTTCTTTACCAGGTTTACAAACTGTTTCCCCTACTGAAATATCCATAAGTCCAGCAAGTGCAATTATATCACCAGCTTTTGCTTCTTCAATTTCTACTCTTTTAAGTCCCATGAATCCAAATAATTTTTGAACACGGAATTCTTTTTTACTTCCATCAAGTCTTACACATGAAACCATTTCATTAACTTTAATAGAACCTGATTTAATTCTACCAATACCAATTCTTCCTACAAAGTCATTGTAGTCTAAAAGTGCTGGTTGGAATTGTAAATCTGCATCTACATTTACATCTGGAGATGGAATTTCTTCTAAAATCATATCAAATAATGGATTATAGTCTTCATTTTGAGTAGATAACTCAGGATCTAAACTACATGTACCATTTATCGCTGATACATAAGCCACTTTAAAATCTAACTGTTCATCAGTTGCATTTAAATCCATGAATAATTCTAAAACTTCATCTTCTACATGTTTAAGTCTTGCAGTTGGTTTATCAACTTTATTAATTAAAACAATTGGTTTAATATTTGCTTCTAAAGCTTTTTTTAGTACGAATCTTGTTTGTGGCATTGGTCCTTCGTAAGCATCTACTACTAATAAAACACCATCAACCATGTTCATAATTCTTTCAACTTCTCCACCGAAATCAGCATGTCCTGGAGTATCTAAAATGTTTATTCTGTGATCATTATAATTAATTGCAGTTGTTTTAGCAAGAATTGTAATTCCTCTTTCTCTTTCTAAATCATTTGAATCCATTGCTCTTTCATCTACAACTTCGTTATCTCTAAATGATTTACTCTTTTTTAAAAGTTGATCCACAAGTGTTGTTTTACCGTGGTCAACGTGAGCTATTATAGCTATATTTCTTATTTTCATAGTTACCTCTTTTCGTCATACAAAAATGATTATAGCATAAATGTCTGAAAATACCAAACATTTATGATAAAAATCGTTTACTAGTTATTTATATTATATATAGTTTTTTAAAATAAAAACAAGATTTGTTAACCTTGTTTAAAAAGAATCTACATTAATTTTTATTTTTTGTTTTCCCTCTAGATAGTTTTTTGCTTGAATTAATGTTCTAAGAGCTGTAATAGTATTTCCTTTTCTACCAATTACTGCACCTTTATCTTCTTCGTGAACTATTATTTCCAACATGTCGCCTTCTTCTAATTCAAAAAGTTCAACTTTAACCATTTCAGGTTGTTTACAAATACTTTTTACTAAAAATTCTGTATATTCAACTAAATTCATAAAATTATTTTCCTTCTTTTAATGATTCTTTAGTTATTCCTTCTTTTTTAAGAAGTGATTTTACTGTATCAGTTGGTTGAGCACCATTTTTTAACCATTTAATAGCTAATTCTTTATCTAAAGTAACTACTGCTGGTTGTTTAATTGGATCATAAGTTCCTACTGTTTCAATAAATCTTCCGTCTCTTGGACTTTTAGCATCAGCTGCTACGATTCTATAAAATGGTTTTTGTTTTGAACCCATTTTTTTAAGTCTTAATTTAACTGCCATAATAATATTTTCCTTTCTCGTTAATTAATTTTAACACACCTTTTTTTTAGTGTCAACTATTTTTAGTTAACCCTTACACTTTCGCTTGTGCATTCTTGGTAAAATTCTAAGCCATCTACATTAAGCACTCTTAGAAGTTCTATATAATTAAGTTTTAAATTTTCTATCGATTCTATTTTTTCAATTTCATGAAAGTTATTTTGTATAAATAATAAATAACTCATTTTTTCATTTTCAGTAAGTATAGATTCTTCCAAACTATTCATTAAATATTCATTATTTTTTTTGAAATATTCTAACCATGTTGAACCTTTTAATTTTACTCTTCTTCCTTCTAAAGAAAATTTATTTTTCTCAAATCCCTCATCTAAAAAATTTCTATCTAACAAAAATGAATAAATTCCTTTTTTTATATAAATTTCATTTAATAGGTCTAATGGTTTATAATTACTATAATCTTCATACGATTTTGCTAAAAACTCTTGAACTTCAAGTAATGCCTCATTAGACAAATATATTCTTCCATTTAAATCACTATCTAAATTTTTCAGAATTAAATCACTATATTCAATACACATTCCTCTATTTTTAAGTTCTTCAAAAATTATGCTTTCTTTACTAGTTAATTTACTTTTTTCTAAATAAATATTATCATATAGTTTTATCATAAATTTTTGAACACACTCATTTAAATTATTAAACATATTTACCTTTCCCAAATAGTTGTAACACCACACGGTAGTGTTAAATTATTATTTGTAATTTTTAACCCTATTTCACTCGTTTTAAAAGTTCCAGGTTTATTTATTTTTATTTTTAGCATATTTTCAATTATTGTTCCAGAAATTCCTGCACTATAAGAATTAACTAATAAAAACAATGCTTCATCACTTAATAATTGACTTGTTAAATCTAAAAGTTCATTTATATTATTTTCAAAAGTCCAAATTTCACCATTTGCACCCTTTCCATAACTAGGTGGGTCCATGATAATTCCATCATACTTATTTCCTCTTCTAATTTCTCTTTTTAAGAACTTAAGAACATCATCGGTTAAGTATCTAATGTTTTTATCTTGTAATTTATTTAAAGCAACATTTTCTTTGCACCATTCATTCATTCCTTTTGAAGAATCAACATGAACAACGTCTGCTCCTTTTGATAATGCTGCTACACTAGCTGCTCCCGTATATCCAAATAAATTTAATATTTTAACACTTCTTCCAGTTATGTCACTGTTAGTTATTTTATCCATAACATAATCCCAGTTTACTGCTTGTTCTGGGAATAACCCTGTATGTTTAAATCCCATTTGTTTTAAATTGAATTTCAAATGTTTATAAGAAACAGTCCATCTTTCCGGCATGTCACATAGGTTTTCCCATGAACCACCGCCTTTATTACTTCTATTATATATTGCATCTATTTCATGAAAATGTTTTTTTCTTAAGTTACCTTGGTTCCATATTATTTCTGGAGATGGTCTTAAAAGAACTATATTTCCCCATCTTTCTAATTTTTCGCCATTTGAGGCATCTATAATTTCATAATCTTTCCATTCTCTTGCTAGTCTCATTATATACTCTCTTTCTTTTTTCGCTTCTATTGTATCATTTATAATAGTTTTTTTCAAATTTTCATTTTCGTTAGATAAAAAAAATAAACTTACGTTTATTATTTTCAACTGGCGTCCCCAGAAGGATTCGAACCTTCGACCTGTGCCTTAGGAGGGCACCGCGCTATCCAGCTGTGCCATGAGGACAGTTATTTCGTGAATAAAATTGTACTCATCACACTTGTAATAAATATGGTTAATACACCAGCTTTAAGTGGTAATTTATATCTACAACATTCATAAACTGCTACTGATTTATCTGCAATTGTAACCATCCATGATTCAGTATGTTTTGGCATTTTTTTGCCAAGCGGAAACATATGAGCTTCAATTGCATTATATTCTTTTGAATTGATATTAAATATTTTCTTAGCATTTTCAGCCGCTATTTTAGGATGATTAACTAAGTTATTACCTTCTGGCATTTCATCATTTGTAAATAAGTCATGTAGTAGTGCTGCTCTTGTTATTGAGTTAATATTTTTTAGTTTAAGTCTTTTGGCAACATGAAAAGCAATTTTTGCAACATTAAGCGAGTGCTCCATCCTTGAAATACCATGGTGGTCTTCATTTTTTAATGCTATAAATTTTTCATTTTTAATAATATCTGAGATAATATTATTAAATTCTATTTCTTTTTTCATTATTCAACTTCCTAATCTCTACTGAATTATATCACTTTTTATTTTTAAAATCACTATTTTCTTTCAAAAATTTTAATATTTCATCTTGTTTGTCTTGAATCTCTTCAATATGTTCATATAAAACCTCTAATATTAGTTCACTTTTAAGGTCCGTTTTATAATCATTTTGATTTCTTCTACGTTCTCTTTCGTTTTCTCTATTTTGACTCATCATGATAACTGGTGCTTGAAGTGCTGCTATACATGATAATACTAAATTAAGTAATATAAATGGAAATGGATCTAATTTTATCAAGTAAACATTTAAAATAATCCAGATTACTAAAAATAATGTGAAACATATTATAAATGTCCAACTTCCTGCTATTTTTGATAACATATCTGCCATTTTTTGCCCAAATGTTTTATTAACATCAGATTCTTTATCTACATCAAGTGCAACTGCTTCATCAAAAATCATATCCATTAATTCTTCTTCGTTAACCGAACCTATTTCTTTATTTATTAATATTTTTGCTATGTCTTTTTTTGATCTTTTATTTTTCATAAGTTCTCCTCTTATATATTATATCAAATTACAAAAAAATTAGTAACTTAATTGTCACTAATTTTACATTAATATAAGTATTTAGAATACATTAATTCTAATAAATCATAAAAATCATTTACACTTTGAAGTACACCATTTACTTTATATGATGATAAATCAAATGATTCACCAGTTACTTCAAATACAATTTCTATATTCGCTACTTCATAATCTTGAACAGCTGTTCCTGTTACTATAACATATTTATTATCATTTTTCATTTCGTAAGACCACTTTGCACTTACTATATGACTTTCAATCAATTCTTCTACTTGTACATTTTCATATCCATAAAAATATCCATATTTTACTACTGAGATATTTACTAATACTGTTATAAAGAACATTAATCCAATTATAAATCCAATTGTACCTAAAACTACAAATCCTATAATTAATCCTATATTTTTAGTTCTTTTGATTTCTGCTCTTGGAGATGCAACTGCTTCTTGAGTTTGCTCTTGATTTACTTCAGAAGGTTTATCAGCAACTTTTACAAGTTTCTTTCCACATACTGGACAAAAATTAGTTGTCTGGCTATTTGTTATTTTATTTCCACATTCACTACAAAAATTCATATTTCTACCTCTTTTAAATTATATCACTTTTTGACAATAAAAAAAAGTCTATTAAAGACTTTAATTTCAAATGGTCGAGAAGACAGGATTCGAACCTGCGACCCCTTG
>CAYJFJ010000035.1:0-6421 GCA_964369845.1 uncultured Muribaculaceae bacterium
TATAAAAAAACACACCACTTTCGTGGTGCGGTTCAAATTTCAATTTAGGAAAAGTTATCAACATTGATAACTTTTTTTAACTAAAAAATATTACAGTAGATAGTATAAAAAATAAGATTCCTAATACTAAAGTTAATCTGCTAATGAATAATTCAAATCCTCTTTCTTTCATATTTTGAAATAAAGCATCATTTCCACCAGTGATTATTTGTCCAGCATCACTAGCTTTATTACTCTGTAATAAAACTACTGCTGTTAATAATATTGATACAATTAATAATATAGTTTCTAACATTATTTTTCTCCTTCACTTTTTTTTGTTTTTTTAGCCTCTTTTATTTCTTCTTTTTCTTCACCAGGTATTTTTCCTGTTTCAACTATTTCTTCAATTTGTTCTTTAGTTAATGTTTCATATTTCATTAATGAATCACTTAATAAATTAATTAAATCAGAATTAGCTTTTATGATTTTTTTAGCGTCTTCATAACAGTTTTCTATTATTTTTCTAACTTCTTGATCTATTTCGTGCGCTACTTGGTCAGATAAATGACTTGATTTTGTGTAGTCTCTTCCTAAGAATACTCCTTCACTGTCTTGTTCATATTGTACTGGTCCAAGTTCACTCATTCCATATTTTGTAACCATTCCACGAGCTATATTAGTAGCTCTTTTAAAATCATCAGATGCTCCTGTTGAAATTTCATTTAAGAACATTTCTTCAGCTACACGTCCACCTAGTAAACCTACTATTTGAGAAGTTAATTCTTTTTTAGTATGAACTGCCATTTTTTCTTCTTTTGGAAGCATCATTGTATAACCACCAGCCATACCACGAGGTATGATTGTTATTTTATGTACTTCATTTGCATCTTCTAATTTGATACCAATAACTGCATGTCCAGCTTCATGTATTGCAACTAATTTTTTCTCTTTTGGTGTTATTTGTCTAGTAGTTTTTGCAGGTCCTAAAAGTACTCTGTCTGTTGCTTCATCTATTTCATCCATAGAAATTGCTTTTTTATTTCTTCTTACTGCTAATAAAGCTGCTTCATTTAATAAGTTTTCTAAATCAGCTCCACTAAAACCAGGAGTTCTAAGACTTAATTTATCTAATTTAACATCTTCTCCTAAAATTTTGTTTGCAGCATGAACACCTAAAATTGCTTCTCTTTCTTTAGCATCAGGTAAGCTTACTGTTACCTGTCTATCAAATCTTCCTGGTCTTAGTAACGCAGGATCTAATACATCTGGTCTATTTGTAGCTGCAATGATTATAATTCCTTCGTTTGCCCCAAAACCATCCATTTCTGTTAATAATTGGTTTAGCGTTTGTTCTCTTTCATCATGACCACCACCAAGTCCTGTTCCCCTTTGTCTTCCTACTGCGTCAATTTCATCAATAAAAATTAAACAAGGTGCATTTCTCTTAGCTTCTTTAAACATATCTCTTACTCTTGATGCACCAACACCAACGAATAATTCTACAAAGTCTGAACCACTTATATAATAAAAAGGTACATTTGCTTCTCCGGCAATAGATTTTGCAAGTAATGTTTTACCTGTTCCCGGAGGACCTACTAATAAAACCCCTTTAGGAATTCTTGCTCCTAATTTTTGGAATTTTTTAGGATTTTTCAAGAAATCTATTAATTCTGCAACTTCTTCTTTTTCTTCTTCTAATCCAGCTACATCTTTAAACATTTTTTTATCTGTATCATTTGTTAATTTAGCTCTACTTTTACCAAAATCAACTCCTGATTTATTAGAACTAGCTATTTTACTAAATATAAAGTAAGTAGCTCCCACTATAATTAGTAATGGTAATAAATTAACTATAAAATATAATACCATTGAACTTCCTGGGTCTGTATTAGTTTCATATTCTTTTATTTCATTTGTTTCAGCGTAAGTTTGAACAGTATATAAATCTTTTTCTAAAACTTTAGCTGTAAAACTTTCTTGTTCACCATAACCTTCTAATTTACCAGTAACGTAGTAAACTCCTTTTTCACTGTTAGGTTCTATATATATTTCTGTAATTTGTTTTTCTTCTACTTGTTTTAATAAATCTCCAGTAGTAAGTTCATTTACTTTATCTCCTTGGAAATTCACTAATATTACAATAGCAATAATAACTATACCTAAAACTAAATAAGGTAAATTACTTTTCAATTGTTTATTTTTATTCATTTATAATTTCTCCTTTTGCTTATGCATTATATATTATATCACAATTTTAAATTTTTTTGATATAAAATCTCTTCTTTTTTTTGACTGCTATAAAATCCCCAGGCAAATTTGTCATTGCTGTACCATTTTTACTATCAATCATTTTTAAAACTTCGTTTATTATCGAATCTGATATATTCAATATTTCTTTTTCTTGAATATTTTCAATAAATATTTCTAATACTCTTTTTTTAACAAATAAAGATTCTTCATTAAATAATTTTAAATCTATTTCATCATTTTCTATTATTTTCTTATTACTTATATATTTGTCTACGAAAACAACATATTCAGTTAATTTTTCACTGAATTTCAAATACTTTTCATGTACTTTTTCATCCTCTGATTTTAAAAATGGTAATATTTCTTTTCTATATCTATTTCTAGTATACTTATCAGATTCATTGGATTCATCTTCGTAAAATTTAATGTTATTAACCTTGTTATAATTTAATATTTCGTTTTTCGTATAATATATTAAAGGTTTGATCATTTCGATTGTTGATAACTTGTTAATAACTTTAAATCCTGCATAACCATTTAAATTACTACCACGTGTTATTCTCATTAAAATTGTTTCAATTAAATCATCTGCGTGATGAGCAGTAAATATTTTTTTACATTCGTACTTAACTGCCAATTCTTTAAAAAATGCTTGTCTTTTAATTCTTGCATCATTTTGAAAATTATCAGTAAATTCATTAATTGATTTTAATTCAAAAATAATTTCATTTTCTTTACAATAATTTTCTAAATATTTTTCTTCTTCTTCAGATTGCTTTCTACAATTATGATTTACATGGGCACATACTATTTTTATTTCTTTATTTTTTCTCTGATTTAAAATTAAATCGATTAAACACATTGAGTCAGCACCAGAACTACACGCTACAATTACTGTCTCATTATCTTTTAAAATTTTTTCCAATACTTTTCTTGTTTTTTCCATTTTACCTACTTTAAGTTCCTTAAATTATTTTCTAAAAACTCTTTAATATATCCATTTAATATTTTTTCTGGGTCATGAGATTCATAATTTGTACGGTGATCTTTTACTAATTTATATGGTTCAAGTACATAACTTCTTATTTGACTACCAAAATTAATACTTGACCCGTCTTTTAGACCACTTTCTATTTCCTCTTTTTTCAACTTTTCTAATTCATACAGTTTACTTTTTAATATTTTCATAGCCACTTCTTTATTTTTTATCTGACTTCTTTCGTTTTGACAGGTAACTACTATTTTACTAGGTATATGAGTAATTCTTACTGCTGAATCAGTTGTATTTACCGACTGTCCTCCTGCTCCAGATGATCGGTATACATCTATTTTCAAATCTTCTTCTTTTATTTCTATATTAATATCACTATCAAGTTCAGGTACAACATTCACTGATGCAAATGATGTATGTCTTCTTTTATTTGAATCAAACGGGGAAATTCTTACCAATCTGTGTACTCCTGCTTCTTTTTTTAAATATCCATAAGCATATTCTCCACTAATTTTTATAACAGCTTCTTTAATACCTGCTTCTTCTCCTGATATTAAACTTACAGTTTCCACTTGGAACTTTTCTTTCTCTGCATACCTTACATACATTTCATTTAACATTGAAGCCCAGTCACAAGATTCAGTTCCTCCTGCTCCTGGTCTAATTTCTAAGTAACAATTGTTACTATCATATTCTCCTGATAAAAATGTGTTTATTTCTAACTCATTTATTTGTTTTTCTACTTTTTCGTATTCTTCTTCTTGAAAATCTTCCTTTAAAAATTCTATTAAAATTTTTATTTCTTCAAATTCATTAACAATTTTCGTTAACGTTTTTATTTTACTATATATTGAATTTGCCTTAACACTATCGTCCCAGAAATTTTCTGCTTTTGTTTTTTCTTCTAAAATTTTTATTTCATCTATTTTAGATTCTACTTCAAAGCAACCTCCCGATTGCTATTAATTTTTCTTCTAAGTTTTTTATGTTCATATTAACCTCTTTTTTATTTTACTATAAATGAATATTTTTTTAAACCATTATCTTTGTAAATTTATTGCACATTTATTAATTGTTCTTATATATTGATTCAATGTGTATATTTTTTTCTCTTGAATTTCTTCTAAAATTTTTTTTGTTTCTAATAAAGTTTCTTTTGCATCCAAATCTATGTTTCTAAATCTTTTTACTATCTCATTACACTTTGGAATTTTATGAATTCGCAGAAAAATATAATCCAGTAAAAAGTTTTCGTATTCCATTTCATTATAAAGTTTTGCGTTTATTCCCAAAATTGTAAATCTATCCACGTCTATATTTACAAGTTTATTGCCACTTAAAATAAAATTTTCTGGGGTTACATCCCTGAGTACTATTCCTTCTTCACTAAGTATATCCACACTTTTTTTAAAGTTACTATATGCTTCAGTAAAATCAATCAATGTAACTTGATCTGAATATAATTTATATCCAGCAGCATATTTTTTGTAATATCCTTGTACTTTTCCTTTTTTACTATAATCTAGCTCTAGCGGAAAGGTAAAATTCTCTTCTTTCAAACCTGTAAAATATTCAAGTTTTTCTATATCTTCGTTTTCTTTTTCTACAAAATAACTCTTATATACTATTTCACGGTCTGAAGTGGCATATATTATTCCTTCTGTTCCTCTTCCTATTGTGACTTTTGATATTTTCAAATTTTCTTTCATAAAACCTCTGGCTAGTAGTATAAACTTATTGCTTTATAATGTAAAGAAAAAAGTAGAATTTTTCTACTTTCCACAACAAGATTTGTATTTTTTTCCACTACCACATGGACATGAGTCATTTCTACCTATTTTATTTGCTACTTTTTTTGGTGTGTTTTTTACTTTTTCATTTCCAGAATTTTCTGTACCTGTTAATGTCTGCTTCATTTCTACATTTTGTGTAACTTCTGCTCTTAATAAAAATACTGCTATATCATTGTCAACTTTTTCGATAAATCTATCGAATAATTCAAATCCTTCTAATGTATAAGCTTGCATTGGATTTGATTGTCCATACTGTCTTAAACTAATTCCTTCTTTTAAATGAGCCATAGCATTCATGTGATTTACCCAATTTGTATCAATTATTTTAAGTGATATAGATTTTTCGAAAATAGATTTAATATTTTCTGCAGGCATATCTTTTAATTTTTCTTCATAATCTTTAACTATAAGCTCAGAAATATAAGTTACTATTTCTTCATCTTTTAAATCTATAATTTCGCTTAATTCTAAGTTATGTTTTTTTATAAAGTTAGTATTAACGTATTCTACTATTTCTTTTTTATCTTCTTCAGTTAAATAACCTTCTGGATCTATATGATTGTCACATAGACTTTCAATTACATTTCTAAATAACTCTTTTATATCTTCATGAATCGATTCTTTTTCTAAAATTTCATTTCTTCTTTCATAAATAATTTCTCTTTGTTCATTTAAAACATTATCGTAATCTAATAAAGTTTTTCTAGTATCGTAGTTATTACCTTCAACTTTTTTTTGTGCGTTCTCAACACTTCTAGTTAAGGCTTTACTTCTGATTGCATTTTCCCCATTTATTCCTAAACTTTCAATCATCATTTTTATTTTTTCAGTTCCGAATCTTCTCATTAAATCATCTTCGAATGATACGAAAAATTGACTTATTCCTGGGTCACCTTGTCTTCCAGCTCTTCCTCTTAACTGATTATCTATTCTTCTAGATTCATGTCTTTCAGTTCCGATTACACATAAACCACCTAATTCTCTTACTCCATCAGCTAGTTTAATATCTGTTCCTCTACCGGCCATATTAGTCGCTAATGTAATTGCTCCTTTTTCTCCGGCTTTTGCTATTATATCCGCTTCTCTTTCATGATTTTTTGCATTTAATATTTCATGTTTTAATCCTGCTCTAGTTAAAACTTTAGATAATTCTTCGTTTGCTTCTACTGAAATTGTCCCAATCAATATCGGTTGGCCTTTTGCATTTATTTCTTTTATATATTTTACTATAGCTGAATTTTTCCCCTTAATATTTGAATATATTAAATCCGTATAATCAATTCTTGCAATATCTTTATTTGTAGGAATAGCTATTACATACATGTTATATGTGTTTCTAAATTCTTCTTCTTCAGTTTTAGCAGTACCTGTCATACCAGCAAGTTTATTATACATTCTAAATAAA
>CAYJFJ010000036.1:0-3762 GCA_964369845.1 uncultured Muribaculaceae bacterium
TGGATTCCATCTTTTCTTTTGGTGTCCAAAATGAACACCAGCTTCTAATAAATTATTCATAGAAACTACAGGCATAAATTTTCCTCCTTCGTTTAACTTCTTAACACTTCTTCTTAATTAACTCACACTCTTCGTGCACTCGAGTAATTAATCCATGTTAATGTTTATTCGCATTTAACTGCCAAGCATATTGTACCAAAAAAGATAAAAAGATGCAAGTAAACCCTTACATCTTTAAATTCTTAATATTATCTAGTTCTGCTATTGTCTTCTTTTTTACTTTTATATTTGCAATAAGTACTAGTAGCAAGGCCAGCTAAACCAAGCGCTAAAATACTTTTAATATATCTTATATACTGTAAACGCATATCATAATATTTAGTTATATCATTATCAATTTCCTTCATAACATATTTAACATCAATATCACCTGGCATATAATAATATTTTAGCACTGTTGTATCATTATAAATTAAATTATCTTCTATAACAGATAAATCATTAGTTTTAGTAGCTTCAAAACATTCATAATCCATTTTTCCATCAATATAATAAGAATCAACAGTATAAGAAAGATCTTCATTTTCAGTAATTACTAATAATTCCGATTCAAAACTATCATCATCTTTGTATAATTCATAGCTTTCTTTTTCTAAAGAAGCATCATCATAAACTTTTTCAGTATAATATAATTCATTATGAAGCTTTAAAGTAACCACTCCTAAAAAAGATAAACTAAAACAAGACCCAATTAAATAAAAAACTTTACATTTACCAATAAAAGAATCTATAGCATCATATGATACTTTTGATTTTATTTTGATTAAATCTTCCTTTGAAATAATAAATTTCATAAAAACCCCTCGTTTCTGTGAACTATATTAATACAAAAGAATAAAAAAAGCAAGTTATACTTGCCTCTTAATTAGTACCAATAGAAAATTGTCCTACAAAATTTTTACCTTCGTTTAAAGTTTGATCAGAATCTAAATTAACAAATATAACCTCAAATTCCCAAGATTGGTTAACTGCAGTTTCATAACCTTTACCAGTTATACTTTGATTATCTTTAATTAAAATTTCTCCTGTTTTAGTAGTTATATCAAATCCTTGAATTGCAGCACCGTTTTGAACATCAACAACACTTACATAATTAAGCCCAGTAATAGAAGTTATTGGTGAACCTGATGGATCAGTAACTTTTAAAATCAGTTCTGGTTTACTATCATTAGTAGTATAAACAAAAGTATTAGAAGTAATATTAAATTTAGCATCATAAGTCAAAACTTCATCGGTTTTACCATTTAAAACCACATAAGGATTAGTACTTCCACTTAAACTACCTGTATCAATATTAAAGTTTTCAAAATTAGCAACTATATTAATTGGGTCTCCCTCATTAAAAACTATTTTGTTAACATTTTCAGTATTAACATTTACATCCGAGTTAGCATCATTAGACAAAGCACCAGCAAAATATGCATATGAAGCTCCAAATATAACTAACACAAATGCAACAATCATTACTATAATATAAATTTTTATTTTTTTTGTCATTTTACTCACCTATCATAATCATTATAACACAACATATTTATTAAATAAATAGTTTTTTAAAGAGAATATATTTCTACTCCAGTATCACTAAAAATCATTTTAATTACGTCCATACCACTTTCATTAGATTCTAATATAACTTCTTCATTATCTAAAAGAACAAGTCTATCATCTAAATTAAACCCATGATTTGTATATTTAAGTAAAAAACACATCAAAGCTCTTCTAGGAAGGAAAACAGCAGCATTTTCATTACTATCAATAATTCTAGATAATAAATCATTAACTCTATTTCCGCATTCATTTAAACTCTCTCCGCCATCCATTTTATAATCAAAATCTTGCTCCTGAAAAAAAGATAAAGTTTTAATACTTTGATTTTTAAGGTCACCTACTTTACAGTCATATAAATCTTCTAAAAATCTAACATCCAAATCATTTTTTTCTGCTAAATACTTTGCAGATTCAATACATGAAAATTGAGTTGACGAATATATATTAGAAATATACTTAATTTCTAATTTAACCGCACTTTTAACGCCATCAGTTGAAAGTGGCCTAAGTTCCATTTTTCTTTCTATACTTACATCTTTACCATAAGTTACATGATTAGATAAAGTATTATTACTAACTAAATATAATATCATAAAATTTCCTCACTTATTAATTGTTCATTTTGTTTTAAAACAGATAATTCTACTTGGTTTATAGAATCAAATCTTTTTGCTATTTTTTGACTAGTAGTATGAAGTTCATCAATACTAGAGTTAACACTTTTAACACTTCTAGCAAGCTTGTCCCATCTGTCTTTGTATCTGGTAAATTCAGTTCCAAGTTTACCAAGTTCATCGTGAATAACTTTTGCAAATTTATCACGTTCCATATTTTTAATTATCATACTAATTATAGATAATGTTGAAATCAAAGTAGTTGGACCAGTAATCCATACTTTCTTTTCATAGGCAAACTTTAAAAGTTCGGAATGATATGCATTTATTTCAGCAAATATAGCTTCTGCTGGTAAAAACATAATTGCCTCATCTGCAGTTTCGCCAGGAACAATATATTTATTTGCAATATCATTAATATGTTTTTTTACATCCATCACAAAAACTTTTTCTAAAGCACTTCTTTCTTCCTTAGTTCTAGCTTTATCTGTCATTTTTTGATAAGTTTCTAAAGGGAATTTACTATCAATAGCTATAGTTCCAAGAGGAGCTGGAGCATACAATAAAACATCACATATATAACCATTTTTAAATTTATGTTGAGTTTCGTAAACACCATTATGACTTTTACCAAAAGCATTATTCATAATATATTCTAAATTAACTTCACCAAATGTACCTCTTGTTTTTTTATCAGTAAGTACGCTTTGCAGTGAAACAATCTCACTAGATAAACTATCTATTTTCTTTTGAGCTTCATCAATTTTAGTAAGTCTTTCTAAAACATTAGAAAAAGTACGATTTGACCTTTCAAAATTCTGATCTAATCTTTCATTTACTCTATCATTAATAATTGAAAGTTTATTACTTATTTTTTCGCTAAGTTTATCAAAATCATTATTTAATTCTTTTGAAAAATAAAATTTAAACTCTCCTATTTCTTTATTAATTCTACCTTCAAAATTACCAAGTCTTTCTACTAGGTCAGTATTATTATTTCTTTTAAAAATTAAAACTATTAATAATAAACAAACTAGTATTAATAAACCTATAATTATATATTCCATATTACACCTCTTATTTTAACATTATATCAAAACTTTTGATTGTTATAAAGTGTCTTTTATGTTACAATATCTTCGGAGGGTTTCCATGGAAAAAAATAAGATAGAAAATGAGGCTGTTTCAAGATTAGAAAATGAATTTAGAACAAGTCTAAAATTAACCCGCAAACAAAGTGGATATACGCAAGAAACACTTGCTAAAAAATGTAATATTATAAGAGAAACTATAGCCAGAATCGAATCAGGTGCAGTATCTCCTCAAATAAATACTTTAATTAAAATACTTGAACCAATTGGTTATACATTAGATATAAGAAAATTAGAAGTTCCAGAAGAAGAAACTATAGAAGAAGAAAAAGAAGAAGTTGCAGTTTAAGCAGGGCTTCTTCTTTTTTTCATAAAAAAAAGTCATTAACTGACTTTTTTTAATTGTAATCTCAACCGCACCATTTGTAATTAATTAAATTATAATA